>JAKITO010000062.1 GCA_021648025.1 Paracoccaceae bacterium | reverse complement strand
TCCCAATGCCAAAGCCCGGCATAAGTGGCGATGTGACAGACGCTCTCTGCTTACAGTCGCGGGGGCGGCTTTGGAATTGCCCAACTGCTTGGGCGCACCAAATTCCCTCTTGTTCGGCTGCCGGATGGACCGGCAGGACCAGACCGGCCCACTTAACCGCGATCCGCGTCGTCGCGCAATGGGGATTCTACACCTGTTGGCCCGTACCCCCATGTTTTTTGAGCAGATAGATATCCATGATCCAGCCGTGATCATTCCGGGCCTGCGCCCTGGTCGCAATTATCCGCGCTGCCACGTCATTCAGCGGTCCACTGACCAGTAGTTGTGCCTTCATGCCAAGATACGCGCCCCACCAAATATCGACCTCGCGCATATCCAGCGATTGAAACGAACATTGCCCGTCCAGCATGACGGCAATGGTGTCGATGCCGTTTGGCCAGCCTTCGTCGCGCAAGCGGCGCCCCGTTGTCACCAAAACCGGCGCGCCAATGTCATTCAGCGCGATACCATGCGCCGCCGTCAGTGCCTGAAGTGCTGTGATGCCGGGAATAACCTTAATTTCAGGCCTGGGCGTCAGCCTTGCAGCAATCCGCAGGGAACTGTCGTAAAGCGACGGATCACCCCAGATCAGCAGCGCCACCTTTTGCGCATGCGGGACGGTGGCGATGGTTTTCTGCCAAATCTGCGCAATAGCCGCGTGCCACACGTCCACACCTTGCAGGTAGCCGTCTTCGTCCCGCCGTTTGGGGATATCAAAGAACAGGATTTCAGGTGGCGCGGCACCAGCGACCTGGGCAATGATCTCCAGCCGCAAATCTGCCAGATCGCCCTTGCCCTTGCCTTTGCGGGGGATCAGGATCAGATCGGCGTCGCGAATGGCGCGGGCACCTTCGCCGGTCAGATGATCCGGGTTGCCGGTGCCAATGCCGATCAGGTAAAGCTTATTCATCTCACTTACCGGCCGGTTCGCTGGCCTGTGCGATCAGATGAAAAAATGTGCCGCTGACCTGACCTTGGTGCGATCCGGTCTCTGGCACGGCGGTGCCTTCGGCGTCCAGCACCTTGGCCAGGGGCGCGTCGGGTTGTTCAAGGATCGAGCAATAGTGGAATTCGTGGCCGCGCAAGGCCTGCCCCGGTTCAAACCCCGGCATCGGCGCCAAAAGATGTGCCTTGCGATAGCCAAGATGGAATTTGCGTTTTTCATATGAGGTGACCAGCCCCAACAGCCCGGCCATCTGGTGGCGCGTGCCATTCTTGTCGATCAGGGTGGTGCCCAGGGCCATATAGCCCCCACATTCGCCATGCACCGGCTTGGTTTTTGCATGTTTGCGCAGCCCGTTCAGAAAGGTTGTGGCATTGGCAAGCGTACCTGCGTGCAACTCCGGATACCCCCCAGGCAACCAGACCAGATCGGCATCTTTGGCCGGAGCCTGATTGGCAAGCGGCGAAAACGGCAGGATTTCCGCACCACCATCGCGCCAGCCTTTGAGCAGATGCGGATAGGTGAACGAAAACGCCGCATCCTGCGCCAGGGCGATGCGCTGCGCAGGCGGCGCGGGCAAGGGACCGGCGGGTTGCAACGGCGCACTCCGCGCCGCCGATCTGATGGCATCAAGGTCCAGATGGTTGCGCAGGAAGGTGGCATAGCGCGCAATCGCAGTTTCCAGATCGGGATGTTCCTGTGCCTGGATCAGCCCGAGGTGGCGTTCCGGCAAGGTCAGATCGCCGCGCCGGGGCAGCACCCCCAGTACCGGCAGGCCTGCGCGTTCCATCCCCAGCCGGGCCAGCCGTTCGTGGCGTGGGCTGGCGCAGCGGTTCAGGATCACCCCGGCAAACGGCAGGTCGGGATTATAGTGCCTGAACCCCAGCGCCGTGGCCGCCGCCGATTGCGCCTGACCGCTGATGTCCAGCACCAGAATGACCGGCCAGCCCATTCTTTGGGCCGTTTCAGCGCTGGTGCCATGGCCCTGTTCGCCCGGTTTTGCCACCCCGTCATACAGCCCCATCGACCCTTCGGCGATGGTGATGTCGGCGCCCTTCATCTGGGCGGCCACTGCGTTGAGCAACCCGTCATCCATGGCCCAGGTGTCGATATTGAACGAGGGCCGTCTGGCGGCGGCATGGTGGAATGCCGGGTCGATATAATCCGGCCCGCTTTTGAAGGGCTGCACCGTCAGCCCGTCTTCGGTGAGGGCGCGCAGCAGGCCCAGCATCACCGTGGTTTTGCCGGTGCCTGAGGACGGCGCCGAGATCAGCAGGCCACCGGGGGCTGAATTGGGGGTGTCATCAGTCATCATCATGACCCCTGTCTGACCACTGGCTATCGGCGGATTGCGGTCGATAGCGGCGGTCGTAATGGGTTGAATACAGGCAGCTTTCGCTGAAGCCTTCGCCGGAAAGCGCCGGACCGACAAGGATGATGGCGGTCCGGGAAATGCCGCTTTGCATGGCCTCGGCAATGGTGGCCAGCGTCGCCCGGATGATCTGTTGATCCGGCCAGGAAGCGCGGTAAACCACCGCCACCGGGCAATCCGCGCCGTAACCCGGTGTCAGGTCGCTGACCACCGCGTCAAGGTTCTGGATCGACAGATGGATCGCCAAAGTCGCGCCGGTTCTTGCGAAATTGCTTAGGCTTTCGCCTTTGGGCATGGATGATGCGCGCCCCGGTGTGCGGGTCAGAACCACCGATTGGGCCAACCCCGGCAGGGTCAGTTCCTGACCCAATGCGGCGGCGGCGGCGGCAAAGGCGGGCACGCCGGGGGTGACGCTGACGGGGATATCCAATGCCCGCAGCCGGCGAATTTGCTCGCCCATGGCAGACCACACCGACAGGTCGCCAGAGTGCAGGCGGGCCACATCGTGGCCTGCTTTGTGGGCCACCTGACATGCGGCGATAATCGCGTCCAGGTCCATCGACGCCGTGTTGATTATGTCTGCATCCTTGGGGCAATGGCCCAGGATTTCCCTGGGCACCAGTGACCCGGCATAAAGGCAGACCGGGCAGGCGGCGATGATGTCGCGGCCTCGCAATGTCAGCAGGTCGGCGGCACCGGGACCGGCGCCGATAAAGTGGATGGTCATGGGTCATCTCCGATGGCCAGTGTGAGGGCGAGTGCACAGGTGGCTTTGCCATCCTGCGATATCTGGCGGGGGGCAATCAGGCGTGCGCCTGCGCCGGTTCCGGCGCCAGTTCCGGCACCTGCGGCGGCGAGGGCGGCAGCCTCTGCGAGGCTGCCGGTTGCGCGTTCTTGCAGAACGCGCGGGGACTGCGTGGTGGTTTTGCAGGCGGCGATTGCCACCGGGGAAATGGCGTGGACGGGCAGGGCCAGCGATGTGGCCAAGGCGGTGAAACAGGGCGCGCGCGCCTTGTCATCCGCGGTGGCCAAAGTGGTGACATCATGGTTCTGCGTCGCCAGTTCATAAGCCGAGCGCAGGCTATCGATGGTGGCTGAGCGGCGAAATCCAAAACCGGCGACGATCATAACACCACGCTCCATTGCACCAGTGGCAGGCTGGGTTTCCAGGTGCGTTTGCTGCCCAGCGGGGATGAGTGCGCCAGTTCGATCTTAAGCAACGTGCCGCCCAGCCGGGCCTGCCATTCGCCCAGCAGCGCGGTACTTTCCAAGGTGACGGAATTGGCCACCAGCCTTGTGCCTTTGGTCAGGTTTTCCGCCAGCCACGCCAGCAATCCATCGCTTAGCCCGCCGCCGATGAACACCGCGTCCGGCAGGTCATGTGCCGTCAGCCCGGTCAGGATCGCCGGGGCCTCGCCGGTCACCAGATGCAGGCGGTCGACCCCAAGGTGATCGGCATTTCGGCGGATGCGCACCACGCGTTCGTCGCGCGCTTCGATCACCGTGGCGCGGGTACTGGGGTGGCTAAGCAGCCATTCGATCGCTACTGAACCGGACCCGCCGCCAATATCCCAGAGATGTTCGCCGTACCTTGGTGCCAGCGCCGACAGGGTCAGCGCGCGCACCGGGCGTTTGGTGATCTGGCCGTCGTTTTCAAACAATACATCGGCGCGTCCCGTGGCAAGCCCGACAACCGGCCCGGTCCCCTTCACCTCAAGGCCGACACAGACCGGATGGACAATATCACCCGGTTCAAATCCGGCCACAAGGGTGGTGCGTGTACGCGCACGCGCACCACCTAGGGCTTCCATAACGTGCAGCACGGTTGCACCGAATCCCAGATTGTCCAGCCAACTGGCCAAGCCGGAAACCGCCGCCCCATCGCGCAACAGCACAATCGCACGCCAGCCCGGCGCAAGATGTGGGCGCAGGCGGGCAAGTGGGGCGGCGTGCAAACCAAAACAGGGTGTCTGCTCTAACGGCCACCCAAGATGGGCGGCCGCGAGAGAAAAGGTTGAAACGCCGGGCAGGGTGCGCCACTCGGACCGGTCAAGGTGGCGGGCAATCACCGAACCGGCGCCAAACCAGAACGGATCGCCCGACGTCAGCATCACCACCTTGCGGCCGCGCAAATTCAAAAGAATGGCGATGCCATCCTGAAACGGCACCACCCATTCGACATGCTTGGCCTTGGAGTTGGGCAACAGGCTCAGATGTCGGGGCGCACCGATGATGATTTCGGCGCGTTCCAGTGCACAATGGCTTGCAGGCGGTAGCCCATCCGGGCCATCTTCGCCCAATCCGATGATGGTCAACCAGGGAGCTTTAGCCATATCAGCCATGTCCATCCCCATACCCACGCCCACTGTGGTTTTGATCCTTGGCGGCACCAGTGAGGCCAGCGCCCTGGCGGTTCTGATGGCCAAGGCCGGGGTCAAAGCGGTGTTTTCCTATGCTGGCCGGGTTGGCACCCCGCGTGCGCAACCCCTGCCGACGCGGATCGGCGGCTTTGGTGGGGTGACGGGGCTGGTGCGGTATTTGCAGGATCATGCCATCACCCATGTGGTTGACGCCACCCACCCGTTTGCCACGGGGATGAGCCGCAACGCGGTTGACGCCTGCGCCAAGGCGGGCGTGCCACTGGTGGCGCTGACCCGGCCTGCGTGGCAGGTTGAAAAAGGCGACCAATGGCGAAAAGTGGCGGATATCAACGCCGCCGTAAAGGCCTTGGACGGGCCGCCCAGGCGGGTGTTTCTGGCGCTGGGCCGGATGCATCTGGCGGCGTTTGCCGCACGGCCGCTGCATCATTATCTGTTGCGTCTGGTGGACCGCCCACAGGCCGCTCCCTTGCCCGACTGTCACGTCATCCTGGCGCGCGGCCCGTTTGATCAGGCCGGCGATATTGCCCTTCTGCAAGATCACAACATCGACCTGATTGTCTGCAAGAATTCCGGTGGCGAAGGGGCCAAGGCCAAACTTGTCGCCGCCCGGGCCCTGCACCTGCCGGTGCTGATGATCGCCCGGCCGATACCGCCGGAATGCTTGGAATATCACCAACCGCAACAGGTTCTTGACTGGCTGGCGCGCGTCCGTCATCCGGGTACCGATCTGGGGGTATAGACGAACGGCGCACCCCTGTGGTTGGGCCGTTCGATCCTGCGCGTCTGGGACGAGCCGACAATCACCATCGTGCGCATATCCGCCATTTCCGGCGTCGCCTTGGCCATGGTAATAACCTTCAGGGTTTCCTCGGGCGTGCTGACGGCGCGGGCGAAGATGATCAACCGGTCTGGTCCGCAGGCATCGCGCAACAGTTCCAGGACCCGGCCAAACCCTTGCGGGCGCGACCGCGAACGGGGGTTGTAAAAGGCCATGGCAAAATCGGCCTCGACCGCCAGCCTCAGACGTTTTTCGATCATTTTCCAGGGTTTCATATTGTCGCTTAGGTTGATGGTGCAGAAATCATGGCCCAAAGGCGCGCCCGCCCGGGCCGCCGCCGCCAGCATCGCGGTGATTCCCGGCAGGACCGTGATGTCCAGATCGCGCCAAACGGCTGGCCCGGCCTCAAGCGTTTCAAACACCGCTGCGGCCATGGCAAACACGCCGGGGTCGCCCGAGGACACAACCACCACCCGGTGGCCCGCTGCTGCCATTTCCAGGGCGTGCCTTGAACGGTCAATTTCCACCCGGTTGTCCGAAGGGTGACGGGTCAGCCCATCACGCGCAGGCACCCGGGTGACGTAAGGGACATAGCCAACAATATCCGTAGCTTGCTCCAAGGCTTGGCTGACTTCGGGGGTGATCATTGCACCGTCCCCCGGGCCTATTCCGACGATTTTCAGCCAACCGCTCATGGGCGCCGTCCTTGGCCGTGGACAATGATGATCGAGAAATAAGGCGCAACGTGGTCGCCGACCTCGCTCAGTTTTGTCACAGTTTGCTCGGCCATGGCTGCGTATTCCACCAACCAAGCACGTGGATAAAGCCCGGCTTGGCTCAGCGCGCGTTTCACCTTGGTGAAATTGCGGCCGATCTTCATTACTACCAGCGCGTCAGTGTCCCCCATCCGGCGGGTCAATTCCTGTTCAGACAGGGTACCGGTCAGCACGCTCAGGACATCGTCGCCCCAGGTCACGGGCAGGTTGGTGGCGGTCCAGGCGGCGGACATGCCGGTGATGCCGGGGACCACCTGCACCGGGGCCACGCCCTGTAACCGGGTGAACAGATGCATGAACGAGCCGTAGAAAAATGGGTCGCCTTCGCACAGGACCACGACATCGTGACCTTGTTGCGACAGGGCCGTCAGGTGGGTGGTGCATTTGGTATAGAACTTGGACAGCATGGCATTATAGGCCGGATCGCTGACCGGTATTTCGGTGGTAACCGGGTATTCCATCGGGTATTCGATGGCATTTGCCGGCAACATGCCCTCAACCGTCTTGCGTGCATGCCCTTGGCGCCCGGGTTTACGGAAAAATGCCACATGGGCGACATTTCTGATCAACCGATCGGCGCGTACTGACATCAGATCAGCCTCGCCCGGTCCAAGGCCGACGCCGTGGATTGTGCCCCGGTTCAAACTGCGAACAGGGCCGGGCGAACGGGCGGTATCTGGCGCAACCGTCATTCGGCCCGGCTCGCGATGGCATTGATGGCGGCAACGGTGATGGCACTCCCCCCGAGCCGTCCTGTGACAATGCAACAGGGCACTGGAACGGCGGCCCAAAGCGCGTCCTTGCTTTCCATCGCACCAACAAAGCCGACCGGACAGCCGATGATCGCGGCAGGGCGGGGGC
Source organism: Paracoccaceae bacterium (assembly GCA_021648025.1). Classification (GTDB taxonomy): domain Bacteria; phylum Pseudomonadota; class Alphaproteobacteria; order Rhodobacterales; family Rhodobacteraceae; genus NVQY01. Next base: position 6,258 of record JAKITO010000062.1, on the reverse strand, counting down.
AGTCCGGGTCTTGCAGCATGTTCAGCAGGTGGAACAGGGCGGTGGGGGCGTTGCCGATCGCCACCAATGCGCCTTGCAGATGGGGGCGCCACAGTTCCAGAGCGGCGGCTGACCTTGTGTTGTCCATCTGTGCCGCCAACGGGCGGACCCGCGCGTCCTGAAGGGTGCAGATCACGTCATTGTCGGCAGGCAGTCGCGGGCGCGTCACCCCTTCGCTGACCATGCGGGCGTCACATAACACCGGCGCTCCTGCTTCCAATGCGGCCCGTGCGGCGGGGACAAACCCGGGCGAGAACCGCAGCGACGCGGCCAGATCGACCATGCCGGCGGCGTGGATCATCCGCACGGCAAGGGTTTCTTCGTCGGGGTTGAAACGCGCGAGGTCGGCCTCGGCGCGGATGGTGGCAAAGGATTGGGCGTAAATCGCCGCACCATCGGTTTGATATTCATAAGGCATGAGGGTCAGAACTTCATTGCTAACAGGGTTGCGGGCGTCAGCCCTTGTTGCGCTGGCTCATCGCCTGCGCGGCCATGGGTTACAAGGTCAAATCGTGCCTTGTGGCCGACCAATGTGATGTCTGCCGGGGTGGCTCGGGCGCAGCCTTTGGCGCAGCCCGAAACGTGCAGGGTGCCGGCAACCTGGTGGGCAAGTCGGCGGGCAAATGCGCGGGTTTCCACCGTGGCTTGCGGGCAATAGGGTGCTCCGGGGCAGGCATCCACACCGGACAACGGATCATCTGGCCCGGTGATAAACCCCTGCGATTGGCTTGGGCCGTCGCCATCCATCAGGACCATTCGCCAGGGGGTGACGCGCAGCGCCCTGGTGTCTGACTGGTTTATCAGGCCGATCAGGGACGCGGCATCAATCTGCCCGAAGGGCACACCGAAAAGCGCCCCGCAGGGGCCGCGCCCCGGCAGGGGCGCGCTTGTCTGCGCCGCAGGTGCAGCACCGCGCCAGCGGCGCGGCACCGCGCTGAGCCGCGCCATGCGGCGTTCGCCCCCCGCAGTTTTGGCGAACCATCTGGCCAGCTCGATCAGGTGATCAACCGCGCTGCTTTCGCTTACATTCCGGCCTGTTTCAGCCCCGTCAGCCCGCAGGGTCAGGCCGCCATCCGCGCCGCTTTCAAGCCGGATGTCGCCGGAACAATCGCCCAGAACCCTTGTCGCCCCGGTATCAATGACAAAGCCGAATTTGGCGGGCAAATCCGGCAATTCTGCCAGCCGGTTGACCAACGCGCGGGACAGGCGGTCGCCCAAATCCCCGGCCTGATAAAACGGCGTCAAAAGAATATTGCGGCGGGCCTCGTTCGCCGGGTCCGGGTCCAGCAGGTTCAACCGGCGCAAATCGTCCAGCAACGGCGCGTGCGCGTCCGGCTTTACGCCTCTGATCTGCAAATTGGCCCGGTTGGTCAGGTCGATCATGCCGCTGCCATGGCGGATTGCTGCCTGACACAGCCCCAAAATCTGTGCCCGCGAAAAATGGGCCTGATACGGTCGGATACGCACCACCAACCCGTCGCCGGACATCATCGGACGATAGGCCCCGGGGCACCAGCCTTTGATGATGGGGCCTTTGATGATGGGGCCTTTAATGATGGGATCATTCATCCTCGTTCCTCCAGTCTGGCGCGGATCGAATTGCGGTGGGTATTCCAAAGACCGGCCTCAAACAGCGCGCTGAACCGGGTCTGCATGGCCTCAAATGCCTGAAAGTTCGCGTCTTTCAGGAAATTTGCAACCTTTGGATCACCCAACGTGGCGTCATGATAAAGATCAAACAGATGCGCAGGCACCACGCCCGCGAGATGGGCAAAGCTGGCCATGTGATCCAAGGTCGCGGCAATCTCGGCGGCACCGCGAAAGCCGTGGCGCGCCATACCGCCGATCCAGTCGGGGTTGGTGGCGCGGGCGCGCACCACGCGGGCAATTTCTTCGGGCAGGGTGCGCGCGCGCGGTGTCCCGGGGTTGGTATTGTCAAGGTGGTAAAGCTGAGCGCGCCCGCCACTTAGGGCCTTTGCAGCGGCAAACCCGCCTTCGTGGGTGGCGTAGTCATTGGCCAGCAACAGGTCGGTTTCGACCAGATCCTGCAAATGCACAAAACTGTCCGCCGCAGCCACCCGCCCGGCGATCCCGCCTGGGTCATGGGTCATGTCTTGGCCGTCGGTGGCCCAGGCACTGGCATCCAGCCAGGCCTGCCCGGCGGCGGCGCGGGACAAATCATCGTAGGTTTCCGAGAGCGCGCCCATGCCCAACCCATAGCTGCCCGGTTCCGGCCCATAGACCCGCGCGCCGGGGTCCTGGCCGGCGTAAGGGTTCCATTCCGGGGCCTCGTCGCGGGTGGTCAGGGCGCGCACAGCCTGGGCAAACAGCGTGGTCAGGGTTGGGAATACATCGCGAAACAGGCCCGAGACCCTTAACGTCACATCCAGCCGGGGACGGTCGAGGTCGCTGATCGGCAAAACTTCGATGCCCGAGACCCGTTCTGATCCCTTGTCCCAGACCGGCCTGACCCCCAGCAAATGCAGTGCCATGGCAAATTCCTCGCCCGCGGTGCGCATGGTGGCGGACCCCCACAAGTCAACGATCAACCCGCGCGGCCAATCACCTTCCTCTTGCAGGTGGCGGCGTATCAGTTCTTGTGCCAACCTGACACCCTGGGCATACGCCGCCCGAGACGGCACCGAGCGCGGGTCGGTGGTAAAAAGATTGCGCCCGGTCGGCAGGACATCATTGCGCCCGCGATACGGCGAACCTGATGGGCCGGGTGCCACCCGTTTGCCGCCCAGGGCATCGCGTAGCCCGACGCGTTCACCGGTGGCGGACGCGGCGTCGCCACTTTTACCTTTGCGGCCATAAACATGTAGCCCGTCTCCAAATTGGCTTTCCTTGATGTCGCAGACAAACCGGTCGATCCTGGTGATCGCTTCGGCGCTGCTGGTGGCCCGCTCCAGTCCGAGATCATCCTCGAGGCCAATGGCGCGGGCCTCGGTGCGGATATCGTCCTGCAGGCGGTCACGCCGCCGTGGGTCCAGCCCGTCAGCGTTGGAAAACTCGTCCAGAAGGGTTTCCAGCCGGACCATTCGGTCCGGCGTTTCGCTTTGCTTCATTGGCGGCGGGATATGGCCCAGTGTTACGGCACCGATCCGGCGCTTGGCCTGAGCCGCTTCGCCGGGGTCGTTGACAATGAAAGGATAGATCACCGGCAGATCGGCGGAAAGGGCTTCGGGCCAACAGGTGGCCGACAAGGCGACCGCCTTGCCGGGCAGCCATTCGAGCGTACCATGGGCGCCGATATGGATCAGCGCATGGGCACCGATTTGTTGGTGCAGCCAGAGGTAGAAGGCGACGTAAGCATGGCGCGGGGTGCGGGACATATCGTGATAGTCGTCGTCGCGCGCGTTGGCAGCACCACGTTCCGGTTGCAGGGCGATCAGGGCTTTGCCATGGCGCGATGCGGTGAAATGAAAGGCGTCGTTGCTGGTGTTCTGGTCTGTCTCTGGCGCACCCCAGACCTGTGCAAGATCGTCCTGCAAGGCTTGCGGCAGGGTGGCAAGCGCGGCGCGGTATGCCTTTAATGGCCAACTGATACGCGCATTGGGCAAGGCATCGGCCAATGTGATGTCTGCGGGGATGTCATATCCAAGCCCGCGCATATCCTCTAAAATCGCCTCGCCAGAGGCCAATGCGTCCAGGCCGACAGCATGGCCCATTTGCCAGTCTTTTCCGGGGTAGGTCGACAGGATCAAGGCGATGGTCTGTTCCGGGGCAGGGGTTGCGGCCAGCCGTATCCAGCCAATCACCCGGTCAACAATGGCCGTAATTCGGTCGGATACCGGTTGGTGCGCTTGGCGTGCGAACTGCAAGATGTCGTCGCGCACGTCGGTTTCCTTGAACGAGGCCACTCCGGCGTTGATCCGCCCGTCTACCTCGGGCAGGACGATGTGCATCGCCAGATCAGCCGGCGACAGCCCACGTTCGGCCCCGGCCCATGCGGCGCGGTCCGAGGTGGCCAGAATGACCTGAAAAACCGGCACTCCTGCGGCGTCCAAAGGTGACGGGCCGTCGCCGGATTTGCCGGAAAATGCGGTGGCGTTGACGATGGCTTGCGGGGTCAGGGCCGTCACCTGTTGGCCTAGCCATTCGGCCGCCCCCGGTGTTTTCAGGGATGGTGCAAAAAGGGCGGCCACGGCGTAGCCTTTGGCGCGGAACCCTTCAAACAGGGCAATGATCGGGGCCATGTCGCCAGCGCTTAGATAGGCGCGGTAAAAGGTGATCAGGATACGGGGGGTGGTGTCACAGGGATAGGCATCAGCGGCGTCGACGACGCCATTTTCGGGGGTCCACGCGCCAAAATCCGGCAAGGTTGCAGGGGCGGTGGATGGCGCGGCAATCCGGGGTTTCAGCCCGCCTGCCTGCGCCATTATCGCAAGGGCCGCCCGCGCTGCATCCGCCCCGCCGGCATCGCAAAGCCGCGCCAATTGGCGCAATGCGGGCAAGGGCAGGGTCGATGCGTGGTCCAGCCGCTGGTCCACGCGCCCGTCTGCGGGCAACACCGCCAAAGCAATACCGTTCCGGCGTGCCAAAACCTGGACCTGTTGTAGCCCGTATGACCAATACGGCACCCCGCCAATCAGCCGGATCAGGATCGCTTTGGCTCCGCCAAGGGTTTGTTCCACATAGGTATCCACCGACAGGGGATGTTTCAAAGCCGCCAGATTGGCCAATCGCAGGGTGGGGGTTTCCCCCACCGCTCCTCGCTTTGCTCCTCGCTTTGCTTCGCGCGATTCCGCGTGCCAGCCGGCCGCAAAAGCCCCCAGATCACTGTCAGAGAATGACAGCACCACAAGGTCACCCGGGCTTTGGCCCAGATCGGTCGGGACTTCGGTTTCCTCCAGTCCGTGACTTTCGCGAAAGGTGACGTGCATGGGTGGACCTACCGGGTCAGAACCGCACGAATGGCGGCCTCGTTGATGTCATCATGTTCCGCGATCACCACGAGACGCCCCTGACGCGCCTCATCCGGGCCCCAGGGGCGGTCATACTGGTGACGCACCCGCGCGCCCACCGCCTGCACCAACAGGCGCATCGGCTTGCCAGCGACGGCGGCATAGCCTTTGACGCGCAGAATGTTCATTTCATTGGCCAGCCGTTCGACCCGCGCAACCAGATCGGCAGGGTCGCTCTGTTCAGGCAGATCAATCACCACACTTTCAAAATCGTCATGGTCGTGGTCGTGTGCTGTGTCATGATGCGACGGGCGCGCCTCGAGATCGTTTTCAGCTGCCGCCTCAAGGCCCAGGATAATCCGCGGGTCAATCACGCCTTCGCCGACTTCGATCACCGGCAGGGGGCGGGGGGCATGGGCGGCAATCATCGCTTTGGCCTTGGCCAGCCCTGCGGCCCCGGCCAGATCAGGCTTGGTCAGCAGGATGATGTCGGCGCAGGCGATCTGGTCTTCGAACACCTCGGACAGGGGGGTTTCATGGTCCAACGCATCATCGGCCTCGCGCTGGGCATCAACTGCCGCTACATCGCAGGCAAACCGCCCGGCGGCGACCGCTTCGGCGTCGGCCAGGGCAATCACCCCGTCAACCGTGATACGCGAACGGATATCGGGCCAGTCGAAGGCTTTGAGCAGGGGTTTGGGCAGGGCCAACCCCGAAGTTTCGATCAGGATATGTTCGGGGCGTGGGTCCAGTGCCATCAAGGCTTCGATGGTGGGAATGAAATCATCAGCAACGGTGCAGCAGATGCAGCCGTTGGCCAGCTCCAGAATGTTTTCCGCAGGGATATCTGCGCAACCGGGGATGGCACAGGATTTCAGGATATCGCCATCAACACCCACATCGCCAAATTCATTGACGATGATGGCCAGCCGCTTGCCGCCTGGGTTTTGCATCAGATGGCGGATCAGGGTGGTCTTGCCGGAGCCAAGAAAGCCGGTGATCACGGTAACGGGGAGTTTGGCGAGGGTTTCGGGGCTGGGCATGGGTGCTCCTAAAAGGTCGGGGTGGTTGAAATAGGCGGGATGCGGGTGATACAGTTCTTGCGGAAATGCACCGGGCGTTCGCGCCATGGGATCACCCCATCGGCTGTGTCGCGATACCGGGCGGCGACCTCAAGGATAATTTCGGCGTCTTTGCCTTCGTCAAAGTTGCCGTAAACATAGGTCCAGCGACCTTCGCCGCCGCGCAACACCAGCGAACAGCCATGGTCGCAGTTCGACAGGCATTCAACGGCGCGTAAGTTGACCCCTTC
>JAKITO010000061.1 GCA_021648025.1 Paracoccaceae bacterium | reverse complement strand
TTGGCAATCAGGGGATGCTCAAGGAATTCCTTTTGGGCAACAGCATTTACGGCCCCATCGGCATTGTCATCGGTTCGGTCTTTTTCACCTTTCCGCACGCGATGATCATCATCTCGACCGCCCTTTCGATTTCTGATGCGCGGCTGTACGAAGCGGCCGTTTCACTTAAGGCCAGCCGTTGGAAAACCTTCTGGACGGTGACCATTCCGGGCGCGCGGTACGGGTTGTTTTCGGCTTCGTTTGTGGTGTTCAATCTGGTGATCACTGATTTTGGCCTGCCCAAGGTGATCGGCGGGCAGTTCAACATGCTGGCAGTGGATATCTATAAACAGGTGATCGGCCAGCAGAATTTCGAAATGGGCGCGGTGGTGTCTGTGGTCCTGTTGGTGCCCGCAATATTGGCCTTTGCCATCGACCGGCAGGTGCAAAAGAAACAGGTGGCGTTGTTGTCGTCCCGCTCGGTGGTGTTTGAACCCAGGGTGAACCGAATATTTGACCGGATATTTTTGGTCTATGCCGCATTTGTTTCGATCTTTCTGGGTGGGATAATTGCGGTCTGTCAATACGCGGCGCTGGTCAAATTCTGGCCGTATGACCTTAGCCTGTCGTTGAAGAATTATAACTTTGACCTGATGGATGGCGGCGGTTGGGGGGCGTACCAAAACTCGCTGATACTGGCGATTCTGACGGCTGTCATTGGCACGGTTGTCGTGTTTCTTGGCGCCTATATGGTTGAGAAAACCAAAGGGTTCGAAAAGGGGCGGGCGGCATTTCAGATGTTGGCGATGTTGCCAATGGCGGTCCCGGGCATGGTTCTGGGGCTGGCATATATCTTTTTCTTCAACAATCCGGCCAATCCTTTGAACTTTATCTACGGCACGATGATCATCCTTGTGATTTCAACCGTAACGCACTTTTATACCGTGTCCCACCTGACGGCGGTGACGGCTTTGAAACAGATGGATGTCGAGTTTGAATCGGTGTCATCCTCGCTCAAACAACCATTTCACAAGCTGTTTCGCCAAGTCACGGTGCCAGTGTCGATGCCGGCAATCCTGAACATTTCGATCTATCTGTTTGTCAATGCAATGACCACGGTTTCGGCGGTGGTGTTCCTGTATTCGACGGACACCAGGCTGGCGTCGGTGGCGGTTCTTAACATGGATGACGCAGGCGACATTGCCCCGGCGGCGGCGATGGGGATGATGATATTTTATACCAATGCAGCGGCGCGGGCCATTCATGCACTGGCGTCACGGCGAATATTGCGCAGGTCCCAAGCCTGGCGGAAATCCGGCTAGGGACAAGCCAGACAAGCCCCCGAAAAAAGGGCACGACCAGATGGCCGCGCCCTTTCTCAATTCTCAAAAGAACCCTAGCCGTAGCGGTAAGGCACCCCGGCCTTTTCCATCACCTTGGAGTATTCCTTGAAGATGTCGATCACCTTGGCCGCCCGCGGACTACGCGAGGCCAACTCGTTCCAGAAGCCTTCGGCATCTGCGATAACGGTGTTCCATTCGTCCTGAGGAATCGAAGTCAGCTCCATCTTGTTGCCATTGACCCGCAGGTCGGCCTCGCCGCCCCAATACCAGACCTGACGATAATAATGCGACTGGTCGATGGTGATCTTGAACAGCTCCTGCAAATGCGGTGGTACTTTGGCCCAGCTTTCGGAATTGGCAAAATACGACCCGCACCACGCGCCCGTGACGTTGTTGAGCAGCGCATAGTTGCAGATGTCAGCCCAGCCCACTTCGTAAGCTTCGGTAAAGCCGCACCAGGCCACGCCGTCCAGTTCACCGGTCTGCATTGCCACGTCCACGTCTTCCCACGGTACAGTGACCGGGATCAGGCCGTAACGCGCCAAAAAGCGCCCCGCAGTTGGCACGCCGAACACCCGCAACCCGGCCATATCCGCCAGCGAACGGATTGGTTTGTTGACCGTAAAGATGTGCAGCGGATCCCAGGCACCGGCCCCCAGCCAGGTGACATTTTCAACTTCGCCGTAGGCTTCGGCCCAGATTTCGTTCAGGCCATAGCGTTCGAACAATACCGGCAGGTCCAGAGAATAGCGGGTCGAGAACGGAAAATAGCCACCAAAGTCCGAGATATCGACCGGCGACGCCATCGTCGCGTCATCCGACTGAACCGCGTCCAGCGTGCCGTTCTGCATGGCGCGAAACAACTCATCCGTCGGCACCAGTTGGTCGGCATAATACAGCTCGATCTCCATTTCGCCGTTGGCGGCTTTGTTGAAGGCCTCGATCTGCGGTTTGATGACGTGCGCGCCCAAGGGTGCGCCGGAATAGGTTTGCATCCGCCATTTGATCTTCGATTGCGCCCGCACCACGTTGGGCGCGGCCAATGCGGCAACACCGCCAACACCGGCGGTAGTGATAAACTTACGTCTGGTAGTCATAGTATCCTCCTGGGTTGATGTTTTGGTGCCCCGTTTCCGGGGTTCTGGTTATCGTGCATAGATATAGTTTGGCAGCCACAAGGCGATCTGAGGGAACAGCATCAGGGCGGCCAGCGCCCCGACCATCACCAGCACGAAGGGGATGATCGAGGTGTAGATATCAATGATGGTAATCTCTTTTGGGGCCAGTGCGCGCATCAAAAACAAATTATATCCGAACGGCGGCGTCATATAGGCGATCTGGGTAGTGATAGTGTACAGCACCCCGTACCAGATCAGATCAAAGCCCAGCAACTTGACCAATGGCACATAAAGCGGGGCGACGATCACCAGCATCGCCGTGTCGTCCAGAAACGTCCCCATGAGCAGGAACGAAAGCTGCATCAGGATAAGGATGGTCCAGGGGCTAAGGCCCATCTGTTCGCGGAACAATCCGTCGATGGCGCGCGCCGCCCCCAACCCGTCAAACACCGCGCCAAACCCCAGTGCGGCCATGACAATCAGCATGAACATGCAGGATATGGCCAGGGTCTGGCGCACCGAGACTTCGAACACTTTGCGGGTCATACGCCCCTTGAGGACAGCGGCGGCCAAGGCGGTCATCGCACCAATGGCCGAGCTTTCTACCAAGCTGGTCCAGCCGGAAATGAACGGGATCATCATGGCGAAAAAGATCACCAATGGCAGCAGGCCGGACATCAACAGGCGGTTTTTCTCTTTGACAAACACATCCGTGTAAAAGGCCGGGTTTCGTCGGAAAATCAGGAAAATCGCGGCCGAGGCGATGCAGAAGATCAGGATATCGCGGCTGGTAGCCAGGTCAAACTTGATGAACACCGGCACCAGCACCAGCAAGGCGATAACCACATAATTGAGGCAGATCGGGGTTTTGGAAATGTTCTGATACTCGCTCAGTTCCTCTTTCTTCAGAATCGCGCCAAGTTTCGGATTAATCCGGCAACGGATATGGATGTAAATGGCGAACATTGCCGCCATCATCAGCCCCGGAATAATCCCGGCCAGCCACAGTTTGCCCACCGGCTGGCGGGCAATCATCGCATACAGCACCAGAACCACCGAAGGCGGCACCAGAATGCCCAGCGATGATCAGGCCTGGATCATGTGACCATCTTTTTGTCATAGCCGCGTCGCAGCAGTTCCGGCAAAGCAATGGTCGCGCCAATCGCCATGCCTGCGACGCTAAGACCGTTCATTGCCGCAATCAGCATCATCGAGGCGAGCATGAAAAGGGCGATGTATTCCTGTGGCATTTAAAGGGGCTTTCCGCGTAAAGTCGCCACGTCTTTGATCAATTTTGAAATGGCTTGCAGCAGCATCATCGCGATTCCTGTGCACATCACCGCCTTGACCGGCCAGATATAGGACCGCCACAGAGACGCAGAACGCTGATTGGTTTCAATCGAGCAGACCATCGAATCAATACCGCCATACAGCATCACACCCAGATAAAAGATCAGCATGAAAACCGTGAAACAATCAATCCAGGCCTTTTTGCGGGTCGACCAGTTGTCATAAAACAGGTCCATCCGCACATTTGCGCCCAGTTGGATCGAATAGGCCCCACCAAACAGGTAATAGGCCACCAGGATGTATTGCGCCATTTCCAGCGCCCAGTAAGACGGAATGATGAATGCCTGCTTGGAAAAGGTCGACCACATCAAAACCGCCATCAAAACAAAGATGCCGCACATCACCACCCGCCCGACCAGATAGTTGAACCGGTCAACCACGCGCACATATGTTTTGGCTATTGTTGGCAAGTCCTGGCCCCCAAACTATCCCGCCCACCCACTGCATGATATTTGTCCGGGGTCCATCAAGGGCTTGACCAACGGTTTTTCCATTTGGTCAAGCCCTTGATGGACCCTGCCCCCGACAGGCTGGCGCCCGCGGGTCGGTCACGAAGCGATCAGCAACTTGTCAAGCGGCCACAAGGTGCGCTACCGTCACCCGAAGATGCCGTATTGCCAGCGGCCTGATCTGGAAATCTCATGACCACATCCCCCTCGGAACACGGCGCCTATGACGTCGCCATTATCGGCGCCGGAGTGGTCGGCTGCGCCATGGCGCGCCGGTTCACGCTGGACGGCGCGCGGGTTGTCGTGATCGAAAAGGCCCGCGATGTTCTGGATGGCGCATCCAAGGCCAACAGCGCGATCCTGCACACCGGGTTTGACGCAGCCCCCGGATCGCTGGAACAGATGTGCATCGCCAAAGGCTACGCCGAATATCTTGAAATACGTGAGAGCCTGGGCCTGCCCCTGCTGCAATCAGGCGCCATGGTTCTGGCCTGGGACGCGGACCAACTGGCCCGGCTGGACGGGTTGATCGACAAGGCCCACACCAATGGTGTGGATGATGTGGCGATGCTGACCCGCGACCAGATCCTGACGCGCGAACCGTCCCTTTCGCCGACCCTGATGGGCGGCTTTGACATCCCCCGAGAGTTCCTGATCGACCCATGGGCCACCGCCCACGCCTATGTCTTGCAGGCGCTGGCAAACGGTGCTGACCTGCGGCGCGATTGCGAGGTTCTGGCAGGGCGTTTTGACGGCGATCGTTGGCTGATTGAAACCAACCGGGGGGCAATAAACGCCAGAATGGTGATCAATTGCGCCGGGCTTTATGGCGATATAATTGACCATCGCCTGCTTGGGGCCAGCACATTTACCATCAAACCGCGCAAGGGGCAGTTTGTGGTGTTTGACAAACCGGCCTCAAACCTGCTTACGGCGGTGATCCTGCCGGTGCCGACGGCGACCACCAAAGGGGTGGTGATATTTCGGACCATCTTTGGTAATCTGGCCGTGGGACCAACGGCAGAACAACAGCTAAGCCGCGAAGATGCGTCCACCGAAGCACAAACCTTGCAGGAGCTGCGCGCCAAAGGCATCGAAATGCTGCCCGGTCTGGCCGATTTTGAGGTCACGACCACCTATGCCGGCCTGCGCCCCGCGACCGAACATCAGGATTACCAGATCACTCAGGACCGCGCCCGCCATTATGTCACTGTTGGCGGCATCCGCTCGACCGGTCTAAGTGCGGCGTTGGGGATTGCCGCCCATGTTGCCAACCTGAACACCGGCGTCGGGTTTTGCGGCAGCGCGATCAGCACGCCGATCTGTCCCGCCCCCGACCGCCTGTCGGATTACCATCCGCGCGACTGGCAAGACACCGAAAACAGTGGACACGGCGGCATCATCTGTCATTGCGAGTTGGTCACAAGACGCGAGATCGAGGCGGCATTGAACAGCCCGATGCCCCCCGCCACCCTGCAAGGGTTGAAACGGCGCACGCGGGTGTGCATGGGGCGCTGTCAGGGGTTTTATTGCACCGGACCACTGGCCAGGATTACCCAAGGACGGCTGGACCCGCCGATTGGGGTGGCGGATGGCTAGCGATAGGATGGGCAATTGCACTGTCGCCATCGTCGGCGGCGGCCCGGCGGGGCTGGCTTTGGCGACCGAACTCAAGGCGCGCGGCGTGGGCAACGTGGTGGTGCTGGAACGCGAGGCCACGGCCGGCGGCGTGCCGCGCCATTGCGGCCATTACCCGTTTGGGGTTTGGGAATTCAAACGCCTGATGAAAGGGCCTGATTATGCCCGCGCCTTGGTGCAAAAGGCGAAAAATGCCGGGGTTGAAATCCGCACCGGTTGCACCGTCACTGCCCTGCATCCCAACGCGCGCCTTAGCCTGTCCACCGCGACAGGCGTAATGGAACTGCAAGCCGAACGGGTGGTCCTGTGTACCGGTGTGCGCGAAAGCAGCCGGGCGCAAAGGTTCATTGGTGGTGCGCGCCCGCAGGGGGTCATTTCAACCGGGGCGCTGCAATCAATGGTCTATCTGCAACAAATGCGCCCGTTTCGCCGTCCGGTCATTATCGGCACGGAACTGGTGTCATTCTCGGCCATCATGACCTGTCGTCATAGGGCCATGCGCCCGGTGGCAATGATCGAACAGAACAACCGTATCACCGTGCGCCAGTTCATGCGTCCGTTTCCGGCAGTGATGGGCGTACCGGTGAAACTCGGTGCATCCAAACTGCGGGTTCTGGGCCAACGTCTTGTCGAAGGTATTGAATACCTCGACCGCGACCAGAACCCTCAGACAATTGACTGCGACGGGGTGATTGTCTCGGGCAACTTCCGCCCCGAAGCCGCACTTTTGCACGCCAGTCATATCGACGTGGACCCCGGCACCGGCGGGCCAAGTGTTGACCAATATGGCCGCACCTCTGATCCCAGCTATTTCTGCACCGGCAACCTGTTGCGCCCGGTCGAAACCAGCGGCTGGTGCTGGCAAGAGGCGGTGGAGTGCGCCCGGCGGGTTGCCGATGACCTGACTTTGCCAATTGGCAACCCCGGTTTTGTGGCCTTGCAAACGCAAGACCCGGCGATCCGGTTTGTACTGCCCCAACGCCTGACACTAAGCGACGCACCGGGGGCGATGGCCAACATGCAGCTGCGACTGAGCCAGCCTGCTATTGGCCATTTGACCGCTTGTTCCGCCAGTCGCACCCTGTGGGGTGACTTTCTTCAGTCGCGCCCTGAACGGCGTATATTGGCGCCACTGGCTCCGATGTTGAAGGCAGGGGTCACGGCCCCGGTCGACCTTTCGATCATCCGGAGCAATTAGATGCGATTTGGCGCGATTGACCAGGGCACAACCAGCACAAGGGCATTGACGATTGACCGGGATGGGCGGCTGCGCGTGGTCCATACCGTGCAACACCGCCAGTTTTACCCGCAATCAGGCTGGGTTGAACATGACCCGGAAGAGTTGATCAGCGCCATTCAGGCCTGCGCCGAGGCATTGGGCGATGTGACAGCAATTGGCATCGGCAATCAGGGTGAAAGTTGCCTTGCGTGGGACGGTGTGACCAAACAGGCCTTGTCTCCGGTGATCGTCTGGCAGGACAACCGCACTGCCGCGCATATTCAGATGCTGAAGGATCAGGGCCATGAAAGCGTGGTGCAGGCGCGGTCCGGCCTGCCGCTTGACCCATATTTCTCAGCCAGCAAACTGGCCTGGATCATCGACAATATCCCTGCTGCCGCTAAGGCGCTTGAGGGTGGAACACTGCGCCTTGGCACCACGGACGCCTTTTTCCTGGATCGACTGACCGGGCAGTTCAAGACTGATGTCAGCACCGCCTCGCGGACCTCACTAATGAACCTTGATACATTGGCGTGGGACGCTGATCTGTGCGCACTGTTTGGGATCCCGATCAAAGTATTGCCACGGATTACCCCGACCACCGGCGACTTTGGCACGATAAAAACCGCCGCCGGACCCATCCCCGTCACCGCCAGCATCGTTGACCAGCAAGGGGCACTGTATGGCTTTGGCTGTCACACCAAAGGGGCGGCCAAGATCACCTTTGGCACCGGGGCATTTGCCCTGATGAACACTGGTGATAAAATCCTCCGCCAGCCCGGTCAGGGGCTGCTGCCGACGGTTGCCTGGCAATTGGAGGGCCAGGATGTGGTCTATGCCCTTGATGGCGGGGTTTACACCGCCAGTGCGGCGGTGAACTGGGCCAAATCCCTGGGATTGTTCGACGATTTCGCCCAGATCAACCAATTCGATGCCCCCCCGGCAATAGATCGCGGCCTGACGTTTGTGCCTGCCCTTACCGGCCTTGGCTGCCCCCATTGGGATCCGGACGCGCGGGGCACGTGGCTGGGGTTGTCACTGGACCACGGGGCGATGGATATGGTTCAGGCGATTCTTGAGGGGGTCGCCCTGCGTGCCGCCCAGGTTATGCGGATGATGACCGAATGCGCGCCATTGACGGGCGCCTTGCCGGTGGATGGCGGAATGACCCGCAACCCGTATTTCACAACCTTTCTGGCGGATGTACTGGAACGTGAAATCCTGCCAGCGCAGGTGCCGGAACTGACTGGGTTAGGGACATTGATGTTGGCGGCGCACGCGCATGGGGTCGGGTTTGAAGGGGCGATCAAGTTTGATCAATGCCAGCCCCGCCCGCGCGGACGTGATGGTTTGCGACGGTTTGATCAGGCCTGCCATTTGTCGCGTCAATGGGGTGGTTCTGGGGGGCGCTGGCCGCGCAAATAGACGGTCTCTTGCCGCCGCAGGTGATCACCGCCTGACAGAGGTGACTATCAAGGTTCTGTTCCGGACAGGTGTCAGACGTGTTGAATTTGCGAATGCGGGTAAGGGACATTTCCCACTACTTTTGGAGGCCAAAGAAATCGTGGCACAGCCACATGAATTGTTCTGCGGGCCTAGAATATTTCACGCCCCGACGTCGCGCCAGCACAACCTTACTTGGGGCTGCATCACTTATCAGGCGACGGTGAATCAGGTCACGCCCGTCATAGGTCACCGACGCCGCCGGATTGGTTGTCAACAGCGTATAGCCCAGCCCACGACCAACCAGACCCCGCACCATTTCGAAGTTCGAAGACCGATGGGCAATGTTAGGTGTTACCCCGGCCTGCTCCAGAATGGCAGTGAAGTAATTACGGCTGGGCGGGGCATCCAGCAGGATCATCGGATGCGGGGCCAGGTCGGCGGGGGTCAACTCTGATTTGTCGGCCAGGGGATGTCCTTTGCCCAGCAAAACATAAGCCGTAAGCTGGGTCAGGGCGGTGTATTCAAGAGTGTCGGGCAGGTCCAGATCATACAGCAGCGCCAGATCAATGTCGCCCGATTGCAGGCATTCAAGAACGCGGCGCTGATCCCCTTCCACCAGATTGATCTTACTGGACGGATCATGCGCCATCATTTTGTCGATCAGTTCGGGCATAAAGTATGGTCCGAACGTATCCTGGCACCCAACCGTCAGGGTTTTACCGACACTTGCCCGCCCTGCGGCAAGCGTGCTTGCGCCTTCGATTCGCGATGCGGTGCCATAGGCGCGATTGGCATAGATCAGCGGTTTGCCGCTTTGCGCCATAAAGATATCGCCGACCTCTCCGAAAAACACGTAATGGGTGCCCACCAGATTGGAGGAAACAACCGTGCAATCAAATCCCACCAGCGGGTCAACAATTCGCGGCGCGCCCGATGGCATCGCAACCCAATCGGCACAATCAAACTTGTCCGGCACCTGATCCTTGAACCGCCCGGCAAAAGCGTCCGATATATAGGCCTGATCATCGCGCAGGACGTTAACGCAGAACACGCCGTTCTGAATGATCTTGTCGGCCACCGGCGACATCTGGTGCACACAGACCAGCAGCGTCGGTTTAGGCGCATCCGCCGAGACTGACGACATCGCCGACACCGTCACCCCCCCCCGGCCCCCGGTGCCATTGGTGGTGACGATGTTCACGGTGTTGGCAGAAAAGCTCATCCCGGCGATAAAGCTGTCGCGCAAGGTGGCCGCGGGGTGGGCTGTCATGTGTTCATTTACCCTTTATTCGTCTGACGAGCATTTGTAATGGGTTTTGAAATCGGTAGAAAACCAGCTGCTTATGGCGCTGTCATTCATCGAAGACGTCCCCTTGCCCATGACATTATCATTTATATCTGCGGCATCTTTAACGAAAGAAAGCGGCCCGTCCCAGTCAAAGTTGCAATAAACCGCCGCCAGATGCGCAAATGGCGGGCTTTGTGCGAACAACTGGAACGTCAGCCGATGGTCGGCATAATCCGAATTCAGCATATCGCGCGCAACGCCAACAGCTTGCGTCGGCCATCCGCCACCCATTCGTTGTTGATCGAGTAATATTTGTCCATCCAAGGCTTGGTATCTGGATAGGCAAACCTCGCCGCATCCGGTGCGACACAAATCTGGTCACGGGCCATATGAACCATCTCGTGCATCTGGCTACAGGCATGCACGCGGCCGTATACAGCAGCGATCGATTGGGCATCATCAACCCGGCCGAAGGTTTTTCGCCCAGGGCAATCGCGTTTGGAAATCTGGCCCCGGATTCGATGGACAAAGCACGAGCCGTCCGGCTTTCTCGTCGCGCTCATGGTCAGAATTGATGTCCTTCAATCTCGATGCGACGAGACGACTCCATATATGATTCCCATGCACGGGATGTGACAGCTAAGGCTATTCAGAGACCTGAATAACAGAGAGTCCGATTATTCTGGACCATTCCAGAAAAACCATGGACGCCTCAGAAAATAAAATCACTTTCAGTGAATTCTATGGCTTGGCTGTTTTCCACCCGTATTGTTACGTTTGCAAACTGAATAACTGCATCCCCGTTACTATTTGTGATCTGCAAGTCGCCGAAACTTTCGGCCCCACGCAATATTTCAATTTGGTTACTTCCCTTTTCAAAATCCTTTATGGTGTTGATGCCATCCCCTTGGCGAAACACAAAAACATCGTCTCCAGAACCACCGAGTAGAATATCAGTCCCTTTGCCGGCAATCAGTCGATCATGCCCTCCCTGACCAAAGAGCTTATCGTTCCCATTCCCTCCTTTCAGAGTATCTGAATGCTCATTTCCAAAAAGTTTATCATTGCCCGATCCACCAACCACAATGTCAGATCCCTTGCCACCTTTTAGTATATCTTCGCCTGCATTTCCTTTCAACTTGTCTGCGTTTCTGCCACCAAACAACAGGTCGTTTCCAGTGCCGCCACGCAATACGTCAACGCCGGCTTTGCCAGTCAATTCATCATCACCACTTCGGCCAATCACAAGGTCGTCGCCTTTACCGCCTACCAACACGTCATCGCCCTTGGTGCCTATTATTTTCAAGTTCTCTGGTTCATTGGTGTCTGAATCACTGACATCAACCGTTGCCACACCGGAATCAAACCCATCAGCGGCTGCCGTAATCGTAACTGTTTGTGTCCCGTCCACGATAAGGTCTGGGACCGCAGACAGTAAAACTGTGACGCTAATCTCTCCGTCAGGAATAACGACCGAGGCTGGCAGGCTTGCTTCTGAAATATCATCACTGGACATCGTTACAGTTAGGTCGCCAGAGCTTCCTGTATTTCGGGTGATCGTGACGGTCGCCTCACCGTCCAGCTCAGTTATTGTACTCTCGGAAATTGAAACATGCAAAAGCGGGCTTTCGTCATCTAAAATATCTATCGTCGCAGTGCCATTCTTAAAGTCATCTGCAATAGCCGTAACTGTTACCGTAACAACCCCGTCATTGAGGGAATCGTCAAGAGCATCGAGAGTAACCTGCACCTGAGATTCGCCATCAGGGATAATAACTTCGTTGGGGACGCTAGCCTCGGATGTGTCGTCGCTGACCAGAATTATTTTTAAATCACCTTCTGTATTGTCACCTCGGCTAATGGTGACCGTTGCACTCCCAGAACTTTCTATGAGAAACGTCTTGTCTATGCTGACTGAGAGTTCAGGAGGTCCAGCTTTGACCACTTTGACTTCGGTTGATTCAATATCGATAGTGCCCACGACTTTGCGGATTTCATCCCCTAAATTGGTTACAAATTTCCCTGAAATTATGGTGCTGGCTGATGACACATGGGTGAACGGGTCTTTTGCATCTGGATCAAATTCGACAACCACATCCAAGACAGTCTCATCTGTAGTGGACCCAACAATTTTAAAGGGAACCCCTTCAGGCAGGGAAAACGTAAGAACCTCTAAGCCCGCAATGTCCAAACTTAAAGGGACCAGCGTTCCCAATGGGTTTTCACTATCGTCTCCCTCCACAATATCCGATTGGTTGGGAATCAGTAAGGCCAGACTGGTCAGATTATCAACCAAATCTACAAGACCCAGAGAATACAAGATATTATTGAAGAACCCGCGATCCCAAGTGCCTGGCGTTACCCCGTCAGCCTTAAGGTCTTCGTCGGACTCTCCTAGAACATACTTGCGGATATGATATGTG
Organism: Paracoccaceae bacterium; assembly: GCA_021648025.1. Classification (GTDB taxonomy): domain Bacteria; phylum Pseudomonadota; class Alphaproteobacteria; order Rhodobacterales; family Rhodobacteraceae; genus NVQY01. The sequence continues at coordinate 1,262 of JAKITO010000061.1, read as the reverse complement.
GGATTGTGGCTAACCTTTGTTGCCTTAGTTCCATCCACTGGCGGTTCGGTAATGAATGCGACTTTGTCGTAAAATTCCTCTAATCCTTGGCTGTCATAGTCAAGAACTTCTTTTCCCGAGTCCACTACAGGGTTGATGTGCCGACCGCCAAACGCATGGGCCACTTCATGCACCGTTGTTTCTGCAATTTTGAGAAGAGGATCAGAGCCGTCCATAAATACAGCCACGATATCGTCATCATTTTTATTATACCGGTCAACACCCTGGTACGCTTTCCCTAACAGTCTCGCGTTATCAGTACCATCACCAGTTGTGTCAAAAGTCAGATTGTCTGAACTGTATCGAACACTATGATAGCTACCGACTGCTGGTTTTTCGCTTGTTACCTGCAACTCAATGTCTGAGCGGTCGAAAATATCCTGCACCAGTTTGACAAGTTGTGATTTTTGAGTATCGGTGAAAACCCCAACAGGTTCAGTCCCGGATTTTTGCCCGACTTGCTCAATGGTTTTTCCGTCACCGTTTATGTAACTCGTGACATAAAAATCAACAGGAAGAGCTGTTTCAAAGTCCAGAAACACAACTGGTTTAGAAGATTTTACGTCTACAATCGCGCTAACGAACTGAAGACAATCGCCCTCTGACACATGCTCTAGTTTGACCTGATTATCGCCCACCTCAAGGAAAGGTTTCAAATCAACCTTTAGGACATCCCACAAATCGCCCGCAGCACCGGGGAAAAGGTTGGTCCCCGCAAAATTGCCATTTACAGTAAGGTCTCCGTCTGTATACGACTGCCCGTCCCCGACATTCAATGTGACGCTGACATCCCCGGATTCATAGGTAATTCCTTCAAGATCAATGGTTGTGACTGCGCCAGGTGTATTCGTTGCATCGTTACCCGCAAAGATCGTGATATCCCGGTTATTTGTTTCGTCTCCGTCATCATATACAATAACCAAAGAAGCACCTTGCCCCCCTTCGCCCATTCCTTCAATGTTGTACGTTCCGTCGCCGTTAACATAGGCAGTTACATCAGCAAAATATCCGACACTATGGTCGGAGCCCCAGCATGTATCAACAGATGTCCCCAGCTTTGTGCCGGAAACGGCATTTCCATTGAGTGTGATTTCTGTGTCGCTTGAACCGCTAAAATTCAGCTCGCCCCAATAGAGGAAAGCTGCTTTTACTTCACCTACAACGCCAGTCATATTAATGATGCCATCTCCATCCCTAGCATCGCCGTCCGCAGCAATTGCCCA
>JAKITO010000060.1 GCA_021648025.1 Paracoccaceae bacterium | reverse complement strand
GCGCGCTGTGCCGGGTTGCTGAGCGACCCCAAGGTCAAGGTGATGATCATGGGCAATCACGGGGTGCTGATCATCGGCGACACGGTGGCCGAGACATTCAACCGGATGTTCTATTTTGAACGCGCCGCCGAGACCTATATTCGCGCGCTTCAGACGGGTCAGCCATTGCGGATCTTGTCGGACGAGGTGGCGGAAAAGACGGCGCGCGAGTTGGAAGAGTATCCTGAACAGGATGTGCGGCATCTGGCTGAGTTGAAGGCAATTCTTGATCAGGAAGGGGCGGATTATGCCACGTAATTTCGGGGGATGCCGGTGATTTATGGGCTAAGTGAAGAACAATTGATGATCGCCGACACGGTGCGGGCATTTGTGGAAAAAGAGATTTATCCACACGAGGAACTGGTTGAACGCACCGGTGAAGTGCCGCGTGAAATTGCCGATGACATCAAGGCAAAGACCCTGAAGCTGGGGTTTTATGCCTGCAACTTTCCCGAAAGCGTGGGATGTGCCGGGTTGTCCCATGTTGATTTTGCGCTGGTGGAACGGGAACTCGGGCGCGGCTCAATGGCGCTCAACCATTTTTTCGGGCGGCCTCAGAATATCCTGATGGCCTGCGAAGGTGATCAGGTTGAACGGTATCTGATGCCTGCGGTGCGCGGTGAACGGATGGATGCGCTGGCGATGACCGAACCGGGTGCGGGTTCGGATATTCGCGGGATGAAATGTGCGGCGCGCCGGGATGGTGGCGATTGGCTGGTCAATGGCACCAAGCACTTTATATCCGGGGCTGACCACGCGGATTTCATCATCGTGTTCATGGCCACAGGCGAAGATCAGACGCCAAAGGGGCCGAAAAAGCGGATTACCGCCTTTCTGGTTGATCGCGGCACACCCGGGTTCACCATTCGTGATGGGTATAAATCGGTCAGCCATCGTGGCTATAAAAACATGATCCTGGAATTTGACGATTGCCGCCTGTCTGACGCCCAGGTGCTGGGCCAGGTTGATGGTGGTTTTGCGGTGATGAACACCTGGCTTTATGCCACGCGCATTACTGTGGCGACCATGTCGGTGGGCCGTGCCCGGCGGGTGTTTGACTATGCTTTGGACTATGCAGCGACGCGCGAGCAATTTGGCCAGAAGATCGGCAAATTTCAGGGGGTCAGTTTTCAGATTGCCGATATGATCACCGAGATTGACGCCGCTGATCTGTTGACCCTGGCCGCAGCCGACCGTCTGGATCAAGGCCTGCCCGCCAATCGAGAAATTGCTTCTGCCAAGCTTTTTGCCTCAGAAATGCTTGCGCGTGTGACGGATACGGCGATTCAACTGCATGGTGGCATGGGATTGATGGAAGATTATCCGCTGGAAAGGTTTTGGCGGGACGCACGGGTTGAACGTATCTGGGACGGAACCTCCGAGATTCAGCGCCACATCATCAGCCGCGATTTGTTGCGCGCGCTGGGTGCATAAGATTCTATGCCACCCCCAAGTGCGGCAATTGTCAGAGGTTTACCAATGAAACGCGATCTTTCCCGCTTACTTAACCCCCGCTCGGTTGCGGTGATTGGTGGCGGGGCGTGGTGTGCGTCGATTATCAGGGCGGCGCAGGCAATTGGCTTTGACGGCGATATATTTCCGGTCCACCCGTCCGGAAAAGAGATTGCCGGCAAGGTGGCGATCCGGCGTTTGGACGATTGGCCCGGTCCGATTGATGCGGCGTTCATTGGTGTCAACCGGGTTGCAACAATTGAGGTGGTTCAGGCGTTGAATCGGCTGGATGCCGGGGGGGCGGTGTGTTTTGCCTCTGGGTTCAGCGAGGCAAAAGCCGAAGATGCAGGCGGTGATATGCTTCAGGATCAACTGATCGGGGCGGCGGGCGACATGCCGGTTCTGGGGCCGAATTGTTATGGCTTTGTCAACGCCCTTGACCGGGTTGCAATCTGGCCGGATCAGCACGGAATGGAGCCGGTTGAAAGCGGCGTGGCGATCCTGACCCAGTCCAGCAATATCGCCATCAACCTGACCATGCAGCAGCGCGCCTTGCCCATTGCGTACATGATCGCCTGCGGGAACATGGCGCAGACGTCACAGTCTGACATCGCCCTTGGTTTGCTGGACGATGCCCGCGTCACGGCAATTGGGTTGCACATCGAAGGCTTTGCCGATCTGCGCGGATGGGAGGCGCTGGCCCGAAAGGCGCACCAGCGCGGTGTCCCTTTGATTGCCCTGAAATCCGGTATCTCTGAGCAGGCGCAGCAGGCGACCCTGTCGCATACCGCCTCGCTTGCCGGGAGTGACGCCGGGGCGCAGGCGTTTCTGGACCGGTTGGGTATTGCCCGGGTGCATGGGTTGCCAGAGTTTCTGGAGACGCTGAAATTGGTGCATTGTGTCGGTGCTTTGGGGTCCGCCAGAATCGCGTCGATCAGTTGTTCAGGCGGAGAGGCGAGCCTGATTGCCGATGCAGCCAAGGCGCGCGGCCTGACATTTCCAGCTCTGTCCGACCCGCAGAAAGACCACCTGCGAGACGTGCTTGGCCCGATGGTGGCCCTGGCCAACCCGTTGGATTATCACACATACATTTGGCGGGACGCACCGGCAATGGCACGGGCCTGGGCCGGGATGACCGGCGATGGCATTGCCATGACCTTGTCGATAGTCGACTATCCAACGTCGCATATCGGCGACTGGGCCTGCGCCACGCAAGCCGCGTTAAAGACGCGAGCGATGACCGGTGCGCCATTTGCCGTGGTGTCGACTTTGCCGGAATTGATGCCCAAATCGGTGGCACAGGAACTGATGCAGGGCGGCGTGGTTCCGATGGCCGGATTGAACGAAGCCTTGGCGGCCATCGCTGCCACAGCCGTCAGCCGTCAGCCGACTGTAGAGCCAGTTCTGCTGCCACGCAAAGCCGCGGCGTACTTTCTTGTGAGTGAGGCAAAAGCCAAGGCGGCTCTGGCCGGGTATGGATTGGTTGTCCCGGTAAATCAGCAGGCTGACAGCCCTGAGACCATTGCCATGAAGGCCCGGGCATTGACGGCTCCGCTGGCGTTGAAAGGCACAGGCCTGGGCCACAAGAGTGAACATGGGGCGGTGCGGCTGAACCTGCAACCTGATCAGGTGCTGGCGGCGGCACAGAACATGGATGTGCAAGGCTTTCTGGTCGAAGAAATGGTAACCGGCGGAGTGGCCGAACTGTTGATAGGCGTGGTTCAGGACCCGGCGCATGGATTTGTTCTGACATTGGCGGCGGGCGGCGTTTTGACCGAGTTGTTGCAGGACAGTACGTCGCTTTTGATCCCAAGCGACCGGGGGCAGATAAAGCAGGCTCTGAACCGGCTGAGATGCGCGCCACAGCTTGATGGCTATCGCGGTCAACCGGGCGCTGACAACGAGGCAATTCTGGATGCAATTGACGCGGTTCAGGCCTATGTACTTGCCAATGCGGACACCGTGGGCGAAGTTGAAATCAACCCGTTGATCTGTACCCCGACACAAGCGGTGGCAGTTGATGCGCTTATTCGAAAGGCTGACCCATGACGGCAATAAAAACCGAACGCGATGGCGCGATCTTGTTGGTGACGCTGGACCGGCCCAAGGCCAACGCCATCGACCTGAAAACCTCGCGATTGATGGGCGAGGTGTTTCGCGACTTTCGCGATGACCCGGATTTGCGGGTGGCGATCGTGACCGGGGCCGGGCAAAAGTTCTTTTGCCCGGGCTGGGATCTCAAGGCGGCGGCGGACGGTGATGCGGTGGATGGCGATTACGGTGTTGGTGGATTTGGTGGCTTGCAGGAATTGCGCCATATGAACAAGCCGGTGATCGCGGCTGTCAACGGCATTGCCTGCGGTGGCGGGCTGGAACTGGCGTTAAGTGCGGATATGATCCTGGCGGCGGATCACGCCAGCTTTGCCTTGCCTGAAATCCGTTCGGGGACAGTGGCAGATGCTGCAAGCGTCAAACTGCCCAAACGCATTCCTTATCATATCGCTATGGAATTGCTGCTGACGGGCCGTTGGTTTGACGCTGAAGAAGCGCACCGCTGGGGATTGGTGAATGAGGTTATTCCGGCCGACAAACTGATGGACCGGGCCTGGGAATTGGCGCGGCTTATCGCCAGCGGGCCGCCGTTGGTCTATGCGGCAATCAAAGAGATTGTCCGCGACGCCGAGGATGCCAAGTTTCAGGATGCGATGAACCGGATCACCGGTCGTCAATTGGCCAGCGTGGATGTGCTTTATTCTTCTGACGACCAAATGGAGGGCGCGCGGGCGTTTGCCGAAAAACGTGATCCGGTCTGGAAGGGAAAATAGGTCACCGCCTGACGCGGCCTAGTTTTTCTCGAACAATGCAATCAAGGCTTTGTCCTGATTGTGTGGTCCATCGGCCAGATCGCCATAAATCCGGACTTCCGGCAGGGTTAGTTTGCTGTTGACCGACAAGGCAAATTGCGCGCCTTGCCGCGCCACTCTTAACAATGGATCAATCGCATTCGGCCCCCACGTCCAGAACCGGCCCCTGACCGCCAGCACCGACAAAGGCGCGGGCGGTGTGGGTGTGCAGTTGGTAATCCTCACGGGTGGCAAAGCTGGTGTCATAATCCCCGGCCCAATCGGCATAAAGCCTGCGCGAATCGTCGACGGATTTCAGCCCATAAGCCGCGTGCAGATCGGGTTTGTCATCAGTCATACCGTATCAAAGGCGCAATTCGGGGTTCGGATCAAGCCTGTCTGCACTTGCCAGCACCCTGGAACCACCCCATTTAGCATTATGAGCAAAACACTTTTGTCCCTCGGGCACGGATACAGCGCGCGTGCCCTCGCCAATGTGCTGATACCCAAGGGCTGGCGCATCATTGCCACCACGCGTGACCCTGACAAGGCGACGGCCTTGCGTGCCACCGGGGTAGAGCCGCTGATCTGGCCGTCCGAAGTTAACGCGCAATCATTGGATCAGGCCACGCATGTGCTGATCTCTGTCGGACCGACCAAGGCCGGAGACCCGGTATTGACCCACCTCAAAGCCGCGATTACGCGTGCGGCACCACGTCTGTTATGGGTCGGGTATCTGTCGACCACCGCCGTTTACGGGGATCACGGTGGCGGGTGGGTGGACGAAACCACGCCGCCTTTCCCGGCTTCAAAACGCGGTCATTGGCGGGTCGGGGCCGAAAATGCCTGGCGTGCGATCCCTGACCTGCCTTTGCACATATTCCGGCTGGCAGGCATTTACGGGCCGGGGCGCGGGCCGTTCGCCAAGGTTCGTGCAGGCACAGCGCGCCGTATCATCAAACCCGGCCAGGTGTTTTCCCGTATCCATGTCGAGGACATCGCCCAGGTTCTTGCAGCGTCGATGGCAAGACCCAATCCCACAACGCCCTGTGCGATCTATAACCTGTGCGACGACGATCCGGCCCCGCCGGAAGACGTCATCGCCCATGCCGCCAATCTGCTGGGCCTGCCGGTGCCCCCGGCCATCCCGTTTGATCAGGCCGAAATGACCCCGATGGCGCGCAGCTTTTACGGTGAGAACAAGCGGGTGCGCAACGGTCGGATCAAGGATGAGTTGGGGGTGGAGTTGATATACCGTGGGTATCGCGAAGGTCTGGCGGCGATGATTGAGACGTAGGGTGCGTGATTTCACGCACCATTCCCTGTGGCGAATGGGCGGTGCGTGCAAGCACACACCCTACGCCCGTTTTTCGCCAATCGTGGCCACACCCAACACATCCAGAACCTTCGCCTCGATGGCATCGGCGTCCATTGCCGCCACCTTGTACATATCCGCAGGGTTTGCCTGATCAATAAACACATCCGGGAACACCATAGAGCGGTACTTCAACCCGGCATCAAACACGCCCTCGTCTGCCAGTAATTGCGCCACATGGCTGCCAAACCCGCCGATGGCGCCTTCTTCGACGGTGATCAGCGCCTCGTGTTCTGCCGCCAGCCGCAAAATCAGATCGCGGTCCAGCGGTTTGGCAAAACGCGCATCGGCGATGGTTGGCGTGATGCCGCGCGCCGCCAATGCCTCGCAGGCTTTGCGCACCTCGCCCAGACGGGTGCCATACGACAGGATCGCCACGCGCGTGCCTTGCGCAATTATCCGCCCCTTGCCGATTTCAAGCACCTTACCCTGTTCGGGGATCTCGACGCCCTCACCGGACCCGCGTGGATAGCGAAAGGCAATCGGCCCGCTGTCATGCGCGGCGGCGGTGGTGATCATATGCACCAACTCAGCTTCATCGGCTGCCGCCATCACCACAAAGCCGGGCAGGTTGGCAAGAAAAGCGATGTCAAAACTGCCCGCATGGGTCGCCCCGTCTGACCCGACCAGACCGGCCCGGTCGATGGCAAACCGCACCGGAAGGCGCTGGATCGCCACGTCATGCACCACCTGATCAAAGCCACGTTGCAGAAAGGTTGAATACATCACACAAAACGGTTTCATTCCGCCCGCAGCCAAGGCCGCGCAAAAGGTGACGCCGTGTTGTTCGGCAATGCCCACATCGAAACACCGGCTTGGATATCGTTCGCCAAACTGGTTCAGGCCGGTGCCGTCGGGCATGGCGGCCGTCACGGCGCAAATCTTGTCATCCTGGCTGGCCAGGCGCACCAATGCCTCGCCAAAAACAGAGGTATAGCTGGGCGCATTTGATGGCGATTTCTGCTGTTTCCCCGTCACCACATCGAATTTGGCGGTGGCGTGGCCCCGATCACGCGCAGTTTCGGCAGGGGCATAACCTTTGCCCTTTTTGGTCAGTACATGGATCAGGATTGGCCCGGTGGCACGCGCCTTGACGGTGCGCAGAACCGGCAAAAGCTGGCCCATATCGTGCCCGTCAATTGGCCCAAGATAGGAAAACCCCAGCGATTCAAACAACGTGCCACCAACGGCCATACCTTTCAGCATCTCCTTGGCCCGCTTTGCCCCGATCCGGAATGGTTCCGGCAACAGCGAAACCGCCCCCTTGGCCGCTGCTTTCAATTCCTGAAACGGCTCTTCTGCGTAAAGCCGTGACAGATAGGATGACAATGCGCCCACGGGTGGTGCAATGCTCATCTCATTGTCGTTCAGTATCACGATCAACCGTTTTTTCAGGTGGCCTGCGTTGTTCATCGCCTCAAACGCCATGCCCGCGCTCATCGAGCCGTCGCCGATTATGGCAATCGCATCTCCCAGCCCCTCGGGGGTTGTACCGCCAAGGTCGCGGGCCACGGCAAACCCAAGGGCGGCACTGATCGAGGTCGAAGAATGCGCAGCCCCAAACGGATCATAAGGCGATTCAGTTCGTTTGGTGAACCCGCTCAACCCGTCCTTCATCCGTAAGGTGCGAATACGATTGCGCCGTTCGGTCAGGATTTTATGCGGGTAACACTGGTGGCTTACGTCCCAGATCAGTTTATCCCGAGGCGCGTCAAACACCGCATGCAACGCCACCGTCAGTTCCACCACCCCAAGCCCGGCACCCAGATGGCCGCCAGTCACGGACACCGCTGAGATGGTTTCGGCGCGCAGTTCCGCCGCCACCTGACTTAACTGTGCATCCGAGAATTGTTTCAGATCAGCGGGGCGTGCCACGCGGTCCAACAATGGGGTATTTGGCCTGTCCGACATCTGTGCCTTCGAAATTGGGGCTAAACTCATATTGCGAATACTGATTTAGGGCGGCAGCTGCAAGGCATCAGGCCTGCGACATGATCGGTGCAGACCCCTATTTGCAACGGTGACCAAAGAACTAAATGCGCTCGCATCGGGTCCGGGAATGCCAGGCCTTAGATCAGAGCCGACCCTTGCCAAATGTGCGGAATTCTAACTGTCGCGGGACACGACAAATCGCGCCACTTCACGCAAGGCATCTGCGTCCGTACCATGCCCGGACAAAGCATCGCAGGCCATATCAATCTGGGCATCTGCCAGTTTTTTTGCCCCCTCAAGGCCCAGAGTTGAAACAAAGGTGGCTTTGCCGGCGGTGGCATCCTTGCCCAGCGCCTTACCGACTTTGGATGCATCGCCCGTCACATCCAGAATGTCGTCGGCAATCTGAAAGGCAAGGCCAAGGCAGGTTCCATAAACGCCCAGCTTTCGGGTATCCGCACTGACCATGCGTGGCCCGGCCATGGCCGACCAGCGGATCAACGCGCCGGTCTTGCCAGCCTGAAGTGTGGTAATTTCTTTCAATGTGAGTTGCTTAAGAGCCGTTTCGGCAGCAATGTCCATTTCCTGCCCGCCAACCATGCCCCGCAACCCTGCCGCCCTTGCCAGAGTTTGAGACAGGCAGACCTTGTTCTCGGGCAAAGTTCCTACGTCCATCACCAGTTGAAATGCCAGACTGTGCAACGCATCCCCGGCCAGAACCGCCGTGGCCTCGTCCCATTTGACATGCACCGTGGGTTGACCCCGACGCAGATCGTCATTGTCCAGGCAAGGCAGATCATCATGTACCAGAGAATAGGCATGCAACGCTTCGATCGCAGCAGCAGCAGGGGTCGCGCGGTCGGGGGAAACCCCATGAATGCGCGCCGATTCCAGCACCAGAAACGCCCGCAATCCTTTGCCGCCTTTCACCGCGTGGGCGACAGCCTGCGCAACTGGTGATCCCAACCCCGCAAGAGCGGAAAAAATACCCTTGGTCGCCAGATCACCAGCCTGTGCAAGCGCTTTGTTCAGAGGCAACCGCTCCAACGTCCGACGCTCACAGCCCTTCGACCGGTTTGGCCCCGGTCGGGGCTCCGTCCGAATCCAACGTAATCGCCGCCACTTTCTCTTCGGCGCGCTTCAATTCATCCTCGCAGCGCTTTTTCAATGCCGCCCCGCGTTCATAAAGCGTGATCGACGCATCCAGCGCCACATCGCCACGTTCAAGTTGGCCCACCACATGCTCCAACTCTTTCATCGCATCCTCAAAGCTCATTTTGTTGACGGGTTTATCACTCATGTCGCGGCCTTTATCAGTTCTTGCACATGCGCAGCGGTGGCTGCACTCAGCGCGTTCAGATCATACCCGCCTTCCAAAGTCGAGACGATGCGGCCCTGACAAACCTCCTGCGCCAAGGCGCATATTTCCCCCGTCAGCCAGGCGAAATCTTCGGTCTGCCAGTTCAATTGCGCCAATGGGTCGTCCATATGTGCGTCAAATCCGGCGGAAATGATGATCAGTTCGGGCGCAAAGCTGCGCAAGCGCGGCAAGGCCTTGTCGCGCCACGCCACCCGCATTTCGGCGCTGCCACTGTCAGGCGGCAAGGGCAGGTTCAGAATATTGCCGCTGGTGCCGGTCTCGTCCGGCTTGCCGGATCCGGGCCAAAGCGGCATCTGTTGCGAGCTGATGAACAAAGCGCGCGGTTCATCCCACAGCAAATCCTGCGTGCCATTGCCGTGATGCACATCGAAATCGACAACCGCGACCCGTGCCAATCCATGATGATCCAACGCATATTTTGCCGCCAGTGCTGCATTGCCAAACAAACAGAACCCCATGGCTGTGTCACGTTCAGCATGATGACCGGGCGGGCGAACAGCGGCAAAAGCATTTGTTGCTTCACCACTCAGAACCATATCAACCCCGCGCACCACGGCCCCCGCTGCCCGAAACGCCGCATCAAGCGACCCGGGAGACATCCAGGTATCACCATCAATCTGAAAAAGCTGCTCACTGGGGGAATTCCGCCGCAGGTCACTCAGGTAACCGACCGGATGCACCCGCAGGATGTCATCATCCGCAGCCAGTGGCGCCGTCACCTGTATCATTCCCAACGGTTCCAGGGCACGCAGTACATGCTCCAACCTGGCGACCCGTTCCGGGTGCCCATCTGGCGTCACATGGTTCAGACAGTCAGCATGAGTAATCAAGGCGGTCCTCAATTCTGCTTCCTCTTCATCTTGCAAGGTAAACTCCCGCCGGAGGCATGGAATCGCCGCAAAGCGGCTCCTGCGCCATCAATCGGGCACCAACATATACCCGGCACCCCGCACCGTCTGCAAATAACGCGGTTGTTTCGGATTTGGCTCCAACTTGCGCCGCAATCGGGTAATCTGCACATCCACTGCCCGTTCCTGCGCCTGTCCCCGGTCCCGCCCCAAATCCTCGACCAGCTTGGCGCGAGTCACCGGCTCTCCCGGAAAGGCCGCGAATATCTTCATCAACTGGCTTTCGGTCGCCGTTAGGCGTAACGGCGTATCACCTTGCCACATCTCGCCACGTTTGATGTCATAACGGATCGGTCCCAGATGCAGGGTTTTCGGTACGGTTTCGGCCACCGGTGTTTCCGGCATCCGCCGCAGTATCGCATTGATCCGCAACAGCAATTCCTTGGGTTCAAACGGCTTGGGCAGGTAATCATCCGCCCCCGCCTCCAACCCGGCAATGCGGTTTTTGGTCTCACCCCTGGCGGTCAACAACAGGATCGGTGTACTCAAGGTTTCACGCAACCCCCGGGTCAGCGAAATTCCGTCTTCTCCCGGCATCATCACATCCATGACAATCAGATCAAACTCCAACCCCTTCAAAACCCGGCGCGCATGCTCCGCGTCCCGCGCCGCAGTCACCAAAAACCCATGCCGCATCAGGAACTTTTTCAACAGATCGCGAATGCGCTCGTCGTCATCAACAATCAACAGATGGGCGTCCAGCGCGCTCATGTCGTGTTCCCCCGCATTTTGGCGTAAGCGTTGCGCATGTCACTGTCCATCATTGCCTCCAACACCTGTTTGAAACCCGCCACCGCCTCAGGCCCGGCATCGCGAAACGCGGCCCTCATCCGGGCCCGCTGGGCATCCGACAACCGGGTTTCCAATTCATGTCCGGCCTCGGTCAGGAATAAATGCCGTTCGCGTTTGTCGATCGTGCCAACCCGGCTTTCCACCAGCCCTTCTGCAATCAATGTACGCAGCACCCGGTTTAGGGATTGTTTGGTGACGCCCAGAATGGCCAGCAGGTTATTCACAGTGGTCCCCGACACCCGGTTGATAAAATGAATTGCCCGGTGATGCGCGCGCCCATAGGCCATTTCGCCAAGGATACGATCCGGATCAGCCGTGAACCCGCGATAAGCGAAAAACATTGCTTCAATTCCCTGCCGCAACTGCTCATCCGTCAGAAACAACAGGCTTTCGCCCCGGTAAACCTGTGCCATTCGCCCGTCTGACATCCCCAGACCCTCATCACTCATTTGTTTCAGCTTACGTCAGCCTTGTTGACATTCCAAGGGCGAAGCGATATCGAATTGCAGTTTTCGCGCAATATTATGTCCGTAGCGGCCATTAATTTCGCAACATATGCAAAAACATGGACGTGCAGGAGAGTATAGAATGTCGGGGTATGATGATCGGGACGGTCGGATTTGGCTGGATGGTAAGTTGATCGACTGGCGTGATGCCAACATTCACATTCTGACCCACGCGATGCATTACGCCAGTTCGGTGTTTGAAGGCGAGCGGGCTTACAACGGCAAGATATTCAAATCCCGCCAGCATTCTGAACGCCTTCACCGATCGGCCAACCTGGTGGACTTCCAAATCCCCTTTACGGTGGATGAAATCGAAGCGGCAAAGGTCGAAACCCTGGCCGCCAGCGGGCTGACCGATGCTTACGTCCGCGCAATCGCCTGGCGCGGGGCGGGCGAAGACATGGGTGTGGGATCGGCCCGCAATCCGGTTCGCCTGGCCATCGCGGTGTGGGAATGGGGCGCGTATTATGGCGACGCCAAATATAAGGGTGCCAAGCTGGACATTTCGAAATGGAAACGTCCCAGCCCGGAAACCATTCCCTGCCAGGCCAAGGCGGCCGGGCTTTACATGATCTGCACCATGTCCAAGCACGCAGCCGAAGCAAAAGGCTGTTCCGACGCAATGATGTTCGACTATCGCGGTTATGTGGCCGAAGCGACGGGCGCGAATATTTTCTTTGTCAAGGATGGCGAGGTGCACACCCCCGACCCGGATTGCTTTTTGAACGGAATCACCCGCCAGACCGTTATTGGCATGTTGAAGGACCGCCAGATCAAGGTGATCGAGCGTCACATCATGCCGGACGAACTTGAAAGTTTCGAGCAATGTTGGCTGACCGGAACCGCCGCCGAGGTAACGCCTGTGGGCCAGATCGGTGATTTCAACTTTGAAGTTGGGGCGTTGACCCGCGAGATTGCCAAGGGTTACGAGAAAATCGTGCGACTGTAATTGCCCGATATCTGGCCGAAAGCCGTTAACTTTCAGATATTTACAAGAAAGACCCCCCGCTGCTGAGGCGGGGGGGAGGTGACGAACCTCAGGAAGAGATGGTTCGTCGGGGGAGTGTTTCAAACTTAGGGTCGCTCAAAAAAACCATTTAGCATAGTAAGGAATTCCATAGCTTTGAATAGTTCTCTGAAATGTGCCTTTCTGGGCACAGGGCGGGCACAGGGCGGGCACAGGGCGGGCACAGGTCAATTTTTCGAATCAAAGCCCTCGCAAAGCACTTTGGATGGCCTGCGCCGCGCCACGCGGATCAGCCGATTGATAAACCGGGCGGCCCACAACGATGTGATCCGCGCCATTGGAAATTGCCTCAGCCGGGGTCATCACCCGTTTCTGATCGCCTTTGTCCGCCCCTTTGGGCCGCACACCCGGCGTGACAATCAACCGACCGTTTGCCTGCGGCAACGCCCGGATAAGTGCTGCTTCCAATGGCGAGGCGATGACTCCGTCGGCCCCGGCCTCAAACGCAAGCCCGGCGCGCTCTTGTACCAGATCGGGCAGATCGCCCGGTTTGATCAGCCCTTCGTCCAGATCCTGCCGGTCAAGTGAGGTCAGGATGGTCACACCAAGGATCTTCAGATTGCTGCCCTCGGCACCGATCCTGGCCGCGCGAATAACATGGGGGTCGCCCTGAACCGTCAGGAAATCCAGATCAAACGCCGCCAGCCCTCGCACCGCGGCCTCGATCGTCGCGCTGATGTCAAACAGCTTCATATCCAGGAAAATGCGTTTCCCGTGTTCCTGAATCAGCTCATTGGCCAACGCCAGCCCGCCGCCGGTCAACATACCCAGCCCGATTTTATAAAAACTGACGCTGTCGCCCAGTTTTGTCGCCAGCTCCAACCCCTGAACGGCGTTGGCAACATCAAGGGCGACAATCAGGCGGTCACTGGGGTTTTTCGGGGACATTTTGGGCCTCACTATTGGGTGCGAGGCCTGACTAGCTTTGAAGGTGGTCTTTGTCTATGCGGATAGACGCGCCGAAATCCCGCCCAGTGTATCGCTGAATGCCAGCGTCTGCTGCCCGGAACGGTATTCCGGCATCCTTAGCAATTGCCGGGTTGCCTCGGAAACAAAGGCGGTGGCGCGGTCATTGGCGCTTTCGTCCTCGGGCAGATCAAGACGGCAAAACAGCGTAACGATCTGATGTTTCAGGGTCATGCTGACATTGGCAATATGGCGCGATGAGCCTGTACAATAGTGATACTGCGCAATCTGGATATCTGTGACCAGCATGGGAACCCTCCGTTTCAACGTCTCTTGTCGGCCTCAAATGCTGCAAAACTGAGGCCAAGGCAGGGAAAAATCACGCTAGCGCTTTCTCACCCGGAAAATCCGCGTCAATTTGTGCGTTGAATTACCCTTGAAGACGGGCAAAATAACCCCAGATAAAATGCAAGGCCCTGATAGTGGCGTGCCGCAAAGCGGGCGCTGAAACCAAAGGGCGCTTTGAAAAGGAGACGGCAATGGACTT
>JAKITO010000059.1 GCA_021648025.1 Paracoccaceae bacterium | reverse complement strand
ACGAAGGCGACGAAGGCGACGAGATCGTCGGCCTGAACGACGAAGGCAACGAAGATGACGAAGGCGACGAAGGCGACGAAGGCAACGAAGCCAACACCGACGAAGGTGACGAAGGCGACGAGGTCACCCCGAATGACGAAGGTAACGAAGGCGACGAAGGTAACGAAGGTGACGAAGGCGACGAACCCGGTGCCGATGAAGGCAACGAAGGCAACGAAGGGGTCTTGAACGACGAAGGCGATGAAGGCGACGAGGCAGCGGCAGACGATGGTGACGAAGGCAACGAAGTGACTCCTAACGACGAAGGCAACGAAGGCGACGAAGGTCAGGAAGGCAATGAAGGCAACGAAGTCGGTGCCGACGAAGGCAACGAAAACGACGAAGGCAACGAAAACGACGAAGGCAACGAAGCCGGTGTCGACGAAGGCAACGAAGGCGATGAAGTCGGCGCCGACGAAGGCGACGAAGATAACGAAGGCGACGAAGATGACGAAGGCAACGAAGCCGGTGCCGATGAAGGCAACGAAGGCGACGAAGGCAACGAAGGCGACGAAGGCGACGAAGGCGGCGCCGACGAAGGCAACGAAGGCAACGAGGACGTAACCGGCGACGACGGTAACGAGGGCAACGAGGCAGGCACCGACGAAGGTAACGAAGGTGACGAGGGCAATGAGGCTGGCGCCGACGAAGGCAACGAAGGCAACGAAGGCAACGAAGGCAACGAAGGCGATGAACGTGGCCTGGACGAAGGCAACGAAGGCGACGAAGGGGTCTTGAACGACGAAGGCAACGAAGGCAACGAAGGCAACGAAGGCAACGAAGGTGACGAAGGCGGCCTGGACGAAGGCGACGAAGGCGACGAAACCACCGCCAACGACAGTGGTAACGAAAACAACGAAGGCAACGAAGGCGACGAGGGCAATGAGTCTGGCGCCGACGAAGGTAACGAAGGTGACGAAATTGCCGGTGTTGACGATGAAGGCGACGAAGGCGATGAAGGCGACGAAGGCGACGAAGGCGACGAAATCGGCGCCGACGAAGGCAACGAAGGAAACGAAAATGTCGCCAATGACGAAGGTAACGAAGGTGACGAAGGCGACGAGGACGACGAAAACAACGAAATTGGCCTCGACGAAGGCGACGAAGCCGACGAAATCACGCCTGATGATGAAGGCGACGAAAACGACGAGGATGACGAAGGCGACGAAGGTGACGAAGGCGACGAAGGTGACGAAGACGACGAAAACAACGAAAACAATGAAGGCGACGAAAACGACGAGAGCGACGAAGGCGATGAAGACAACGAAGGCGATGAAGGCGACGAGAATGACGAAGGCGACGAAGACGACGAAGGCGACGAAGACAACGAAGGCGACGAGAATAACGAAGGCGACGAAGGCAACGAGGATGACGAAGGCAACGAAACCGGTGCATCGGGCGACGAAGGCAACGAAGGCGATGAAGACAACGAAGGCGACGAAGACAACGAAAACGACGAGGGCGACGAGGACGACGAAGGGAACGAGGGCGACGAGAATAACGAATCCGACGAGGGCGACGAGGATAACGAGGGCGACGAGACTGACGACACCGAAGAAGGCGACGAAGGCGATGAGGACAATGAGGGCAACGAGACAGCAGGATTTGTCGGCGACGAAGGCGACGAAAGCAACGAGGATGACGAAGGCGACGAAATTGACTCGGGCGACGAAGGCGACGAGAACGATGAAGACGACGAAAATAATGAAGACGACGAGGGCGATGAACCGGTGGCCCGTCCCGGCCCTGAGGAAGACGCTGGCGGCTTTGCCTGCGGTGCCGATGGCGGCGGCGACGAAGACGCCTGCGGCGCGGATGCCTGCGCGGTTGATGCGGGCGGGGCAAGCGACGCCTCCGATGCTGATCCGTTTGGTGCCGATCTGGCAGGCGGGATCGACTTCGGGTCGCTTGATCCGGGTGTCTAACCTCTGATCTGACCAAAAAAACAGGCAGGCCGGTGGACCACATGGTTCACCGGCCTGTTTTTTTGTTTTGCGCACAGGCGTTTACGCTGGGGTTTACGCTGGCGTTCTGAATGCGCTACTCTGACCGGAAATCAACAAAGGTGGAGAGATCATGGATGTATCTGGCAAAAAAGCGCTAATCTTCGGCGGCACCTCTGGCATCGGCTTGGCCGCGGCCAAGCAACTGGCCGCCCTCGGCTGCGAAGTGATCGCCATAAGTCGCAACCCGGATCGCGCCTCTGACCTGCCCGCCGGCATAACGACCCGCGCCTGCGATGTGCTTGACACCGCCGCCTTGGCGCAATTGTTCGCCGACTGCGCGCCATTCGATATCCTGATCAGTTCCGCCACCGGCGGCTCGCGCGCCATCGGCCCGTTCCTTGACATGGATCTGGACGGCTACAAAGCGTCGTTTGACAAACTCTGGGGCTATACCAACGTGGTGCGCCTTGGCGCGCATCATTTGACTGAAAACGGCGCAATTGTTCTGGTCAGCGGCGCGCCTGCCCGCAAATGCCAGCCCGGTCAGATTGCCCTGTCGTGCGTCGGCGGCGCGGTTGAGGCATTTGCCCGCGGTATCGCCAACGAAATCGCCCCGCGCCGGATCAATGTGGTGTCACCCGGCACGATTGACACACCGATGGTGGCGTTGACCGGTGATGAGCGCACAGCGGTCTATCAAAAGATGACCCAGGCCAACAGCATCCCCCGCCCCGGCACCGCCGCAGAAGTGGGTCAGGCGATTGTGTTCCTGGTCCAGAACGATTTTGTCAACGGCACCACTGTTGATGTGGATGGTGGCTGGCTGCTTTCGTAACACCCAGGCCGGGATGTTACGTGGCCGGGGGTGGGCGACTGCACCCCGGATTTTATCCCAGACGCAATCGCCAGCCGATCAATCGGGCAATTTCAGCGCGCTGTAATCACCGCGCACCAGCAAGGTCAGGGTCACATCCTGTTTGGTGCGATTGCGCCAGAACCACCCGTGGTTGCCCGTGAACGCGGCAACCAACACCCCATCCTGGCCGGGCACCCCGCGGCCCTTTTCATAGCTGATTTCCTTGCCACTGCCGTCGCCGTGCAGGTCATAGTTGACAACGCCGCTGTCAGACGACCAGCTGAACTCGGCGGCAGCACCTTCCTGCATGACCAGTTTCAGTTCCTTGCCTTGGCCCGGCGTCAGGGTCAGGCTGATCTTGTCTGTCCATTCACCGGCGTCTGACTGGGCGTGAGCCGCACCGATAAACACCCCGAATATCTGGTCAATCAGGCTTGACTGATCATCGCTTGCGTTGGTTTCTTCAAGCTGCATTTGCCGGTCGGCTTCGGCCTCATCCTGAAGCTGCATCTTGATTTCCCCCATCTCGACCAAACCCAAGGCCTGGCCGGTGCGTGTCGGGTCAATGCCGTATTCGGCCGGCAAGATGACAGTGATCAGCAGCACCACGGCAACGACCGCCGCAATGATGGTTGATTTCAGAAGCTGGGCAGAACTTGGCAATTCGTCCAGGTCAGGTTTGTTGGAATTATACATTTTAGGGTCTCCGTTTTGAGGTTTACAGCCTTTCGCATTCAATATGAACGCGAAAGGCTTTAGGCGACGAAATAGCCGGTCAGCTGAAGCCCGATCAGCATGAAACCGGCGCTCATCATCGCCACGTTTGCGGTATAGGCATGGCGCCAGAAATTGGCGGTCTTACGCCAGTACCCCATGAAGATCAGGATCATTCCCAGGGCAATCAACTGGCCAATCTCAACCCCGACATTAAACGCCAGAAGGTTGGCCAACAGGCCGTCCGGGGCAATATCATATTCAAGGATCTTGGTGGCCAGCCCCAGCCCGTGAAACAGCCCGAATATCAACGTCGCCGCTTTGGTATCGGGCTGATAACCGAACCAGCGCTTATAGGCCCCAAGATTGTCGAGCGCCTTATAAACCACCGACAGGCCGATGATTGCGTCGATCAGATAGGCGTTGACGTTCCAGCTGAAATAGACGCCGGCCAGCATGGTGATCGAATGGCCGACAGCAAACAGGCTGACGTAGATGGCGATATGCTTTATCCGGTAAAGGAAAAAGACAACCCCGAACAGGAACAACAGATGGTCATAGCCGGTGACCATGTGTTTGGCCCCAAGATAGGTAAACGGGATCAACTGAACCCCGGTGATTTCCATGATGTAACCCTTGTCACCTTCGGTAACGGCATGGGCAAGGGCGCTGGTGCCGCTGGCCAGAAACGCCAGAAGCGCCAGACAGATAAGCACCGTCAGAACCAGGAACAGGCGCAGGTTTTGCGCCCTGCCCCGCCCCCCGGAACCTGCATCGCAGGTCAGGTCGTGTTTCATTGGTCGGTTTCCACTTTGTTACAGCCTTTCGCGTTCAATTTGGATCAAAGCATCACTTTGACCGCGAAAGGCTTTAGGCTTGTGCGTTTCGGATGAATGTGCCGCATCGGCTGCCGATCATCCGCGCGGAGGTCGCTCCAAAGCAAACGCATGGCCCGGTTTCAGGCGTGCCAATGCCAGCATCCGGCGTGACCGGTCGGGCAATGGGTGGCCTTGCGCCGTGCGGGGCGGCAGAAAGGCGGTGTGATGTTCGTGATCCGCCACTTCATGGGCGTGGCCGTGAAACGCATAACTCAGATCAACTGCGGCTTTGTGGGGATGCCCGCCCACCTGATTTTGTGCCGCGACGACAAGGGCCTCGGGGCTGTGGGACGAGGACCAGCCATTCAGCGACAGCACCAACCCCAGCATCAAAGCCATCGCCAGCATTCGCCGTACAAAGATTTCAGCCTGACGGTGCATCATTACCTGCCCAGTGTTCGCGGTTGGTGCCCAAAATGGGCGCCCGCCTGCCCTGCCTCAGAGAGGATTGCAAAAGGTATACGGGACAGCCATCCGGCCACGCAAGTGGCAATGATCTTTACCCGCCCCACGGCCACCCCACAGGGCGGTTTTTTGCTGACTTAACCGATCTGCGTTCGGCACAAGCAGGACGACGTCACCTCAACATCCGCCTTGGCCACCGCACGGCCAAGCTCTGCCTCAAGCCCGGGCAATTCCTCCGCTTCACCGCGTTTACGCAGACATTCCACCAGCCCGTGCAAGGCCCAGACATTGCCCGGATGCTGCGCACAGCGTTGCAATTCATCGTTCAACCCCAGATCGGTGCGATAAACCTGTTCCGCTTCGCCGTAATGCCCTTGTTCCGACAATAGCGCCGCCAAAGCGTGACGCGGCGGGTGCATCCAGGGCCAGGGTTCGGAATATTCCAGGTTATCATTGCGCCGCACACTTTCGCGCAAACACGCAAATGCGTGGTCGTGGTTGCCCTGGTGATAGGCAAATTCGCCTTCCAGCATCATCTCGCCAATGCCCAGAACCGCCGTGGCCTGATTATTGTAAATCAACCGCTCTTTCGGAATGCGGGCCACCGCCTGGTAAAACGCCGCCCGATGTTCCTCTGCTGCCTCAAACTGGTACAATGCTGCATGGGCGACA
The DNA here is from genome assembly GCA_021648025.1 of Paracoccaceae bacterium. Taxonomy (GTDB): domain Bacteria; phylum Pseudomonadota; class Alphaproteobacteria; order Rhodobacterales; family Rhodobacteraceae; genus NVQY01. The sequence continues at coordinate 8,809 of JAKITO010000059.1, read as the reverse complement.
ACCTTGGCGTAATGGCTGAACGCGATCGAGGTGCAATAAAGTTCAGGGTCATCCGGCAAGGGGTCGTCAACAATATCCTGCCAGCGTCCGAACCGTACCAGAACATGATTGCGCATGCCGTAGTACCCCTCCAGGGTGGTGGCCAGTTGCGGGCGGCCGGTAACGCCCAACACATCCTTTGACAGCACCGTACAAATCTGATCCGCCGCCTTGATGGCGGGCTGAAATTGGCCCAGAAACATGCAGGCGTACATCATCAAATGCAGATTATGCACCCGTGATGTGGTATAGAAATTGAACGGCCCGCCATATTCGACATACATCAAATCAGCAGCAATCGCCTTTTCACTGGCGACCTTGGCCTTGTCATATTCACCGCACAAAACATAGGTATGCCCCGGCATATGGTTCAGATGCCCGGCGTCCGGACACAGGTTGCCCAGAATATCCGCCGACCCCATCGCCCGTTCTGGCTGCTCCGACATCTCGGTGGCATGAATATGCAAATGCAGAATGGCCGGATGCTGGGCCTGCCCCGCTGCGGTCCTTTTCGCAATCGAGCGCTCAAGCACCTCAATCGCCTCGTAAGTATCTGCATTCGCAGGCGGCACCCCGCGTTTGACATCCCACAACTTCCACGGCGTGCGCGTCATTATTGCCTCGGCGAAAATTGCCGCAACATCATCGTCGTCCTTGTTGGCATAATAAACCCGGCGCATCGCCCCGGCATAGGCGTCGTCCCAACGGTCAAATTCTTCACCTGTCACGCCATGTGGCTGCTGAAACCGATCCGCCAGCGCCTCAACCAACTGGTTTTCCGCCGGAGTGGCAAAATGGGCAAAGCTGCGTGCCTTTTGCACATGGTCCCAACAAAAGCGTGTGGTGTGTTCGGCCTCGGCCTTGCTGAATTGACGCCAGTAATTGTTGTAAAACGGACCCGCACCGTAAGCCGCCCCCCAATGCGCCATTACGCAGGTCGGATCATGCTCCAGTGCTGCTTCAAAACAGGCAACGCCCTCTTCCTGATTAAAGCCGTAACACCAGTTCAGCCCAAGATTGAACAAAATCTGCGCCTCAGGCGACGTGGTGGAAATTTCACGGGTATGGCGCCCCAGATCAAAACGTTTCATGTCTTAATTCCTGTATTTTCAGTTTTCACAACACACCGATTTCCGCCAGCGCCCGGTTCATCTCCAGCGGTAGCACCTCTTCGTATTCCCGGTTTTGCGGCAGATCAGGTGGCGCATCCTCATGGCGCAGGTATCGCCAGCCCTGAAACGGGCGTTTGATCGGTGCCTGCGTGCGAATTATCTCGGGGTCAAAAACAATGCCACAACGTCGGATACCATCGGGGCCTATCACTTCATCCAGCCGGATAATCCGCTGGCGACATTGCACCTGACCTTTGATCACCCAGTACAGTGAACCGCCGTTCAACAGTTCATCACTGCGCTTTGGCCACATCCGTGTGACATGGCGCGGCAGGCCGTCAGGCATCTTTTTGCGGGCGGTTTTCTGCCAGGCCATCTGGCTTTCAACGCTTTGCGCCCCGACGCACAGCTTGATCAGATTGATTGAATTGTTCACCAGAATCGCCCCCCAGACCCCGTGTATATAGTAGTGGATATACCGGAACCTTCAAGCTATTGTGGGTGCCTGCCACATCAGGGAATCACACCATGACCCATTTTACCGCTGCCATTGCAGAACAAATCTGGGATATGAAATACCGCTTTAAGGCGGCGGACGGCACAGCCATTGACCAGACCATAGAAGACACCTGGGCGCGCATCGCCCATGATCTGGCGGCGGTTGAAAAAATGCCTGCTGACTGGCAAGACCGCTTTTACGCCGCTTTGGAAGATTTCAAATTCCTGCCGGCCGGGCGCATCACCGCAGGGGCTGGCACCGCGCGGCAGGTGACGCTGTTTAACTGTTTCGTCATGGGCACGATCCCCGACAGCATGGGCGGCATTTTCGAGATGCTGAAAGAGGCGGCCCTGACCATGCAGCAAGGCGGCGGCATCGGTTACGATTTCAGCACCATCCGCCCCAGTGGTGCGGATGTCAAAGGTGTGGCGGCCGACGCCTCGGGGCCGCTAAGTTTCATGGACGTCTGGGACGCCATGTGCCGCACCATCATGTCTGCCGGATCCCGGCGTGGGGCGATGATGGCGACCATGCGCTGTGACCATCCCGACGTGATGGATTTCATCGACGCCAAACGCGATTCTGCGCGGCTGCGGATGTTCAACATGTCGGTGCTGATAACGGATGATTTCATGGCCGCCCTCAAGGCGGGCGGATCTTGGGATCTGCGCTTTGACGGCAAGGTTTACCGCACCATTCAGGCCCGCGATCTGTGGGATCGGATCATGACGGCGACCTTTGAGTTTGCCGAACCCGGTGTGATCTTCATTGACCGGATCAACGCCGCCAATAACCTGAATTATTGCGAAAACATCTCGGCCACCAATCCTTGCGGCGAACAACCGTTGCCGCCTTACGGTGCCTGCCTGCTCGGCTCGATCAACCTGGCGCGGCTGGTCAGTGACCCGTTTGAAACGGATGCCGCTTTGGATGAAACCGCGCTGGAGGATCTGGTGACAACGGCGGTGCGGATGATGGACAATGTCATCGACATTTCCAACTTCCCCCTGCCAGAACAAGCCGCCGAAGCCCGGGCCAAGCGCCGTATCGGGCTTGGTATCACGGGGCTTGCCGACGCACTTTTGATGGTTGGTCTGCGCTATGGCTCGGACAAGGCGGCGCGTCAGACGTCCCATTGGTTGCACCGGATCGCCCGCGCCGCCTATCTGGCGTCGGTGGACCTTGCCAGGGAAAAAGGCGCCTTTGCGTTGTTCGATGCCGAACCGTTCCTGGCGAGCGGGGCAATGGCAAAGATGGACCAAGACGTGCGCGCAGCCATCGCCAAACACGGCATTCGCAACGCCTTGCTGACCTCGATTGCCCCGACCGGCACCATCAGCCTGCTGGCCGGCAATGTCAGTTCCGGCATTGAGCCGGTGTTTGCCTATGCCTATACCCGCAAAGTCCTGCAAAAAGACGGCACACGCACCGAGGAAGAGGTGGTTGATTACGCGGTCCAGCTTTGGCGCGACAAATACGGGGCGGCCGACCTGCCTGCGCATTTTGTCGACGCCCAATCCCTGCCCCCGTCCGAGCATGTCAAAATGCAGGCCGCGGCGCAAAAGTGGATCGACAGTTCGATCTCCAAGACCATCAATTGCCCCGCCGACATCGACTTTGACGCGTTCAAGCAGGTTTATTTGCTGGCCTGGGACTCTGGCTGCAAAGGCTGCACCACCTATCGGCCCAATGATGTGACCGGATCGGTTTTGACGGTGAGTGAACCCGCCAGTGAACCCGCCGTTACACCCGGTGATACCCAAGGCGACGTGGTCTATATGTCCGAACCACTTGACCGTCCCGTCGCCTTGGAAGGCAATACCTACAAGTTGAAATGGCCCGGCAGCGAACATGCGATCTATCTGACAATCAACGATATCATGATCAACGGCCATCGCCGCCCGTTTGAAGTGTTCATCAATTCCAAGAACATGGAGCATTATGCCTGGACCGTGGCCCTGACCCGGATGATCTCGGCCGTGTTCCGCCGCGGCGGCGACGTGTCGTTTGTGGTCGAAGAACTGAAGGCCGTGTTCGATCCGCGCGGCGGTGCCTGGATGGATGGCAAATACATCCCCTCCATTCTGGCAGCCCTTGGCGGGGTGATCGAACGGCATCTGGTGACCACCGGGTTTATCGAAGGCGAAGGCATGGGGCTAAAGTCGGACCCAAGGCAGCATGTGGTGAACCTGGGCGAGGCGCAATCAGGGGCACAAGCGGTCAGACCAAGCAATGCCTGTCCAAGCTGCGGTCAGTATGAATTGCGGATGATCGAGGGCTGCATGACCTGCGCCAGTTGCGGTCATTCCAAATGCGGATAGCCCGGTTTTCGACCCCAGGGAAATGCCGCAAAACTGTTGTAATCAGTAGAAAGCAACCAACTTTTGTGGCTTCCTGGCACTAGTTTTTTCTTCCTCGACTCGCTACAAGCATCAGGTCTTTGGGGGGCAACACAGGATTGAACTCATGGTGCGTCATATCGTGGCCGCGTCTGTTGTGTGGCTGCTGTCTTTATCGTTTATCTCTTTGGCGTCCTTCGTTGCGGCGCAGTCGACAGATGATGATGCGCCTGCGTTCACCGAAAAACGCAGTGTTCTCGGCTATGGCCGCCTGACAACCAATGATTTGCTTGGCGATGGTCACGACCGCTGGCGGACTGGCTCGATCACCTCGTCTCGGGTTTGGGGCTATGCGTGGTCCGGCTCTGCGCCATCGCAATTTGGCGCTTTGCTGGAAACCCGACTGCAAGGGCAAATCATTGCTCCGGCCGGGTTGACCCGGGCCAACCCGGCGGATCGTCCGTATGCAGGGATTCTGTCGGTTGGCCTGCATACGCATTTCAAACGGGGGGCAGTTGAATTTGCGGCGGGCGTTGATCTGGCGGTCATTGGCCCACAGACCCAACTGGACAGCCTGCAATCCAAATTGCACAACATCGCAGGCGCCCCCGAGCCAAGCACCGGGGTGCTGGCCTTGCAGATCGACAACCAGGTTCGCCCGACAATTGTCACCGAAATGGCGCAGGTTTTTCGGCTGGGTAGGCGGATCGACATCCGCCCCTTTGCAGAACTGCGTGCCGGGGCTGAGACCATGGCGCGGGTTGGGGCCGATTTCACCATCGGTCAGGTGACCAGAAACGAATTACTCGCGCGCGAGTCTGTGACCGGCCAACGGTACCGGGTGATATATCGCTCTGAACCCGGGGTCAGTTTTGTTTTTGGCGGCGATGTGGCCGTGGTGTCCAACAGTGTTTATCTACCGGAAGACCGCGGTTTTCTATTGACCAAAAGCCGGACCCGGTTGCGGGCCGGCCTGCATTGGCAAGGCAAAAATTCATCCCTTTTCTACGGCCTGTCTTATCTGGGACAAGAGTTTGAGGCGCAGCCGAACGGCCAGATTGTCGGCTCGGTCCGCTTGAAATTCAGATTCTAAAGTGATGCGTGTTCGTTTGGAATGGAATTAAATGCGAAACGCTTTAACCACAGTCCCCAAGCAACTGAAATCAAATACCTTCCTTTCGTGAATAACCTCTGATAGCCTGTCAGCAATAAAAAGAAGATGGCAGGTAATACGGGCATATGAAAACGGGCTTTCTTGGCACGTTTGTTATTTCCTGGTCGCAAACGGATGTTGATGGTCTTGAGGCCGCTCCGCTGGAATCCCTGACCACAGGGGCCGCGTGGTCCTGGCACGGTGAGGCCGTGCGGGTGGATGGGCCAGGCAATCTGTTGCAACTGGATATGGCAGACGCTGAGGTCGCCGTCCGCAAGCGGGCGGCGCGTTCGGTGCGTCGGCTGGTTGGTGCGGTTGTGCAGCAGAAATCGGACCTGAAAACGGTCGCGGTGGACGAACCACTTATGGACGCCGGCTTTGTCGTGACCAATGGCGCGCAGACATTTTGCGTGACCGTGATCGAGGTCGGCCCCGGCTCGCAGCCATTATTGATGTTTCTGAATGAAATGCCGCCGCGCCATATGGAATTGTGGGTGGTGCGCCATTCGCTTGGGACCCTGGCCAAAACCCGGGACAAAGCCAACGGCGGCGGGGTGATTTGCTTTACCCCCGGCACCCGCATCAGCACCGCCGATGGACCGCGACGGGTCGAGGACCTGCGCGAAGGTGACCGGGTTCAGACCCGCGACAACGGCTCTCAGGAAATTCTGTGGATCGGCGCGCGGCGCATGTCCGGTGCGCGATTGTACGTCATGCCCCACCTGCGCCCGGTGCGCATCCGCACCGGTGCCTTGGGCATTGAGCGCCCGGAGGAAGAATTGCTGGTCTCGCCCGAGCACCGGATGCTGGTGCGCGGCCCGGCGGCGCAAGAGCTGTTCAACACCTCCGAAGTTCTGATCCGGGCCCGTGATCTGGTGAACGGTTCAACCATCGCGGTTGACCTGACGGTACGCGAAGTCACCTATATCCACCTGCTGCTGCCCAGCCATCAGATCCTCTGGGCCAACAATGTCGAAACCGAGAGCTTTCACCCTGCCAACGCGCAACTTTCTACGTTGGCTGACGGCGACCGGTCCCGCCTGCTGGAACAACTCCCCGATCTGGAGTTTGACCCGCACCTTTACGGCGGCTATGCGCGGCGCAACCTGACCACATCCGAATCCGCCATTCTGATGCACAAGGCGGCGTGATCCAAAACACCGTACAAGCGCCTGAGGCGCCGTCGCGGAAAGCCGCTTGAACAAAGCAGCCAGCCCCTCGCTCCCTTCATGGGTTTGGGGAATGTGCTGAACGTACTTTGCCTCATTGACCACAGCAATCGGGCCGGGATCACCACTTTCGATGCTTTTCAGCAAGGCTGCGCATCTGATCTTTCTTTGACAGTGTCATGCGCGACTGACCTTTCCCGTTGACACCCGGTTGCACCCGGCTATAAGGCGCGTTCATTGGTGTTGGTGGTCCCCGCAAGGGAATGCCTGTCATGTCTATAAATGGCAAGAGGACAACGCCCTTCACTGGTAAACCCCGAGGACGCCCGCCAGGGCGGATCGAGGCGCACCGCAACAAGAAGGAGATCAGCCGTGACCAAACGCACGTCTGCCAAATACAAACTTGACCGTCGCATGGGCGAAAACATCTGGGGCCGCCCCAAATCGCCGGTCAATCGCCGCGAATACGGCCCCGGCCAGCACGGCCAGCGCCGCAAGGGCAAGCTTTCCGATTTCGGCATCCAGCTGCGCGCCAAGCAAAAACTCAAAGGTTACTACGGCGACCTGACCGAAAAACAGTTCCGCCGCATCTACGGCGAAGCCGAACGGGTCAAGGGCGACACCGGTGAAAACCTGATTGGTCTGCTGGAACGCCGCCTTGACGCGGTTGTCTACCGCGCCAAGTTCGTGGCCACCGTTTTCGCCGCGCGTCAGTTCGTCAACCACGGCCACGTCCGGGTCAACGGCAAAAAGGTCAACATCCCGTCCTACCGCGTCAAAGAAGGCGACGTGATCGAAGTGCGTGACAAGTCCAAACAGATGGCGGCGATTCTGGAAGCCACCCAATTGCCTGAACGTGACGTGCCCGATTACATGGACGTTGATCATTCCAAGTTGTCAGCCAAATTTGTCCGCACACCAACCCTGACCGATGTGCCTTACCCGGTGCTGATGGAACCAAACCTGGTGGTGGAATTCTACGCCAAGAACTGATTCCCCACAGGACCGAATTCTCTAACAAGGCCACGCAGATCGCGTGGCCTTGTTGCGTTTTGGAATTCTGTTCCTAACCTGCACAGCCTTTACAAACTTGCCAGCCCAACGGCAAAATCCTGTCAAAGACACCTCACATGCAAAAACACGCGAGGGCGCCGCCGAAAGCGATCTGCAAGGCCAGATGCGCCACGCCTTTGACAAGATTGGCACCCCTCTGCGAGAGGCCGGCCTGACCTTTGACGCGAAGGCGCGATTGACTAAATTCGCGTAATTGCAAGTATTGTCGCAAACGGGTGATTTATTGGCCCGGGTTTGGCCTAGAGAAACCGCAAATCCAAAACATATGGGAACCCCGACATGACCAGCAACAAACCACTCGAAACCACCACCATCGGCGCCTTTCCCAAACCCTCATACGTCCCGATCCGCGATTGGTTCGATGCCGCCCGTGAAACTGGCGGCATGAACATCACCAAAACCACCCGCGACTACACCCTGGATGTCGAAAAAGACAAAGCCACCCACGAGGCCCTGTTCATCCGCGCCGCACGCGAGGTGATCGACATCCAGATCCGCGCCGGCATCACCATCCCCACCGACGGAGAAGTGCGGCGCGAGAATTACATCCACTATCATTGCCGCCATCTGGGCGGCTTCGATTTCGGCGCATTGGAACACCGGGTCTTGCGCGACGGGGCCTATCAAACCGACCTGCCAGCGATCCGTGAAAAGATTGAACATAACGGAAAACCCTACGCCGCCCATGATTACAAAGCGGCACAATGCGTCAGTTCACACCCGATAAAATTCACCCTGCCCGGCCCGCTCACCATCATGGATACCACCGCCGATTGTTTCTACAACGACCGCCCCCGCCTGAACGCCGATCTGGCCGAAACCGTAAACCGCGAGGTTCTGGCACTGGTCGATGCCGGTTGTCAGTATATCCAGGTTGATGAACCACTGTTTGCGCGCCAGGTCGAGGATGCCCTGAGCTTTGGCATGGAAGGGCTGGAACGGTGCTTTCACGGGGTGCCCAAATCGGTCACCCGTGTGGTGCATATGTGCTGCGGCTACCCCGACCATCTGGATGATGACGACTACAAGAAAGCCGATCCAGACAGCTATCACCGTTTAAGTACGGCAATTGACAAGGCGGCGTTTGATCAAGTTTCGATCGAGGATGCACATTGCTGCAACGATCTGAATTTGCTGGGGAAACTTCCCAACAAAACGGTGATCTTTGGTGCTGTGGCAATCGCCGCCAGCCGCGTCGAAAGCGTTGACGAAGTGGTTGCCCGCCTACAGGCCGTCCTGCAACACCTGGACCGCGACCGTCTGGTTGTAGCACCTGACTGCGGGCTTGGCCTGTTGCCGCCCGATCTGGCCGAGGCCAAATTGAAGGTCATGTGCGACGCGGCGCGCCTGGTCTGATCGTACCAACGGTTCAGATCGGCAGAGGCCGCCCTTCGGCAATCGCCTCCATCGCAAAATATGAGGTG
>JAKITO010000017.1 GCA_021648025.1 Paracoccaceae bacterium | reverse complement strand
AACTTCGTCAATAATATCCCATCTATTTATCCGGTTTTCGAACGCGACGAGGATGGTTATAAAGTGATTGACGATGTTATTGGTGGTTACAAATACGACTATGGTTTCGGTACCGACCGCGCCCGTGGGTTTAGTGCAAATATAAATCCTGCCGGTGCTGTTCAGTTAGATGTAAACGAGTCGCTTAGCCACCAGATATCGGCAAATAGCATGCTTGAAGCTACAATCGCTAAAAATCTAAAATTCAGTACAACATTTGGGGTGCAGGCACTGGCCAGTACCAGCTCGGGGCTGACAAATATGTTTTATGGTGATGCTGCCGGTTTGGGCCGTATCTCGAAAAGCAATATGGTTAACTTCTCATACACCTGGAACCAGATTTTATCGTACAATTTTGCAATCGGGAAACACAATTTCGAAACCTTTGTGGCACACGAAAATACATTCACCCAAAATAAATCGCAAAGCGGGAGCATGTCGAATATTGCATCGCCCTACAGCGTGGAATTGAGTAACGGGATAATAAAAGACGGCATGGGATCATCGACCAGTGAATATGCCCTTGAGAGTTATTTTGGCCAAGCCAAATACGACTATCAAAATAAATATTTTGCACACTTAACAATCCGGCAAGATGGAACGTCACGTTTCCCGAATGATAAATGGGGTACTTTTGGATCTATTGGTGCAGCATGGATGCTGAGCAACGAAAGTTTTCTGAAATCTTCGTCGTGGATAAAACAGTTAAAATATAAAATCAGCTATGGGATTTTAGGAAACCAATCTCTCGGCATTTATCCAACCTTCGATTCTTATGGCATAAATAACCTGAACGACCAACTGTCAATCAATTTTGGTGGAAAAGGAAATCCTAATCTTACATGGGAACAGAGCAAGAACTTCAACACCGGTTTCGAAACAAAAATTACCGACCGGATTAATTTCGATATCGAGTATTTCCGTAAAATTACCGATAACCTGCTTTATTACAAACAGGTTGCCCCCTCGCTCGGTTATGCAAGTTACCCGGTTAACGATGGTAAGCTCTTAAACAGCGGAGTTGAATTCCAGTTGTTTGCCACGGTTATCCAAAAATCGGATTTTAGGTTCGATGTAACTTTAAATGGAGCAAAATACAACAACAAAATTTTAACCATGCCCAAAGACGATACAACCGGCGAGCCTAAAAACATAGAACTTAAAGGTGCTTATGCGTATGCCAAAGACCGCTCTATTTATGATTTTTATATGCGCGAATGGGCAGGGGTTGACCCAACAAACGGCGAGGCAAATTGGTACAGATATTATGACGAATTGGCAAACGGCGAAAAAATTTACATAACCGACATGGCCAATTATACCAACGAGAATACAATTACAAATTTGGGCAAAGAAGCCACGAACGACTATAATCTGGCAACAAAAAAATTCCTCGACAAATCGGTTGTGCCAACCATTGCCGGAGGTTTAAACCTAAATTTTGAATATAAAAACTGGGCTTTCAATACGCAATTTGCCTACAGTTTTGGTGGCTATTCGTACGACAATGCCTATGCTACCTTAATGAGCGATCATGCTCCGGGGGCTATCAACTGGCACACCGATATTTTACAACGCTGGCAAGAAGAGGGCGATGTAACCGATGTGCCACGGCTTACAGCCAACTACGACAAATACGACAGTGCCGCTTCAAGCCGGTTCAGCGCATGAACGAAACCTATGAAGCCGTCGCCGGTTTTGTCTGGCCCTGAGGGATGCAGGGTAAGCGTTTTGGTATCCAGTTCGCGGGTAAAACCGCTGGCCGGGATCTCTGCCTTGTTCAGCCAATATAGAATGGTCTCGGCCGTCAGGCCCGCATCCGCCACAAGGGCGGCGTCAGGGTGCATCCCATCACCGATGGCGGTCGGGTCGATATCCACCTGCACCACCCGTTTATCTTTCATCAGCTTGCCGCGGTCGGTGGTAAAGTCGTGCAACCCGGCACCAAACGCGACGATGCAATCCGATTGGGCAATCAATTCATACGCGGCAGGCGTCGAAAGGGTGCCAAAAATGTCGATGTTGTAAGGATGATCGCTGAACAGCCCCTTGGCCTTTAACGTCGTGGCCAGCGGTGCCTCGAGCCGGTCGGCAAGGCGGATCAACTGATCGCGCGCAGCCACGGCGCCCTGGCCGGCAAGGATCAGCGGGCGGCGGGCCGAGGCGATCATGCCAATGGCCTGGTCCAGAGTATCGCCCGCTGCCACCCCGCCCGGTGTTGTGAATACGTCAAACACCCGCACCTCGTGGGTCATCTCAAGCCACATGAAATCGGCAGGCATGTTCAAAACGATCGGGCGGCGTTCAATCTGGGCGCGGTAAAAGGCGCGCGCGATGTCCATGCAAACCGTGTCGGGCGCGCGCATCTGTTCAAACCCTGCACCCGTTGCCTTGACCAGTTCGCGCTGGTCAATTCCTTGCGGGTGACGTGGCATCGCCACCGGGGTATCCCCGGCCAGAAGAACCATGGGGGTACGTGCGCGAACGCCTTCGGTCAGCGCCGTCATGCAATTGGTCAGGGCCGGGCCATGGGTCACGGTTGCCACGCCGACCTTGCCCGACACCTGCGCATAAGCCAGCGCCATCAGCACCGAACTGCCTTCATGCGCCGCCGGGACAAACCGCCCGCCGCAGACCCGCACAAAGCTGTCGATCATGAACAGGTTGGCGTCCCCCATCAGTCCAAACATCGTATCGACCCCGTGGTCACGGGCGGCACGGGCAATGGATTGATGGACGTGCATTTTATTACTCATGGCTGTTCACCCTTGTTGTGGTTCCCTTTCTGATAGCCGAAAACACATGCGTTTAACACGCAACCTAGAGGGTTTCAGAAGGAAAGATGCGGGAATTCGGGCAGAAAGGCGCAAGTCATGCGGAAATCACGCGCCTGCCTTGGTGGCGGCAGGAACCGCTAACATGGCCGAAAAAAAGGGCGCGCCGTTGTAACGGCGCGCCCCTGATACGTCCGGGTCAAGTCCCGCCTAGGTCTTGTCATCCTCGTTGTCGTCGAATTCTTTCATCAACGGGTCGTCTTCAAGGTCGCCATCATCATCGTCGCCGTTGTTGTCATCATTGTCATCGCTGTCATCGTCGTCGATGTCAAACAGGCTTTCGTCTTCGCCAATGATGCCTTCCTTGCGCGCCGCCACATCCTTTTGACGCTCGACATAAGCCACCAGATAGATCGAGATTTCATAAAGACCATAGACCACCACAAACAGGATCAACTGGGTTGTCACATCCGGCGGTGTGACCAGGGCCGCCACCACCAGAATGGCAACAACCGCGTATTTCCGGGTGGTTCTAAGGCCGCGCGAACTGGCCAGACCAGCCTTGCCCATCAGGGTCAAAAGCACCGGCAATTGAAAGCAAAGCCCAAAGGCGATGATCATTTTCAACGTGATATCAAGGCTTTCGTTGACCTTACCGTTAAACACAATGTCGATGCCGCTTTCGCGCACGGATTCGTCCCCCACCATTGCCGCCATGAATGACGGCAAGTCGGCAAAGCCCAGAAAGAACGTCATCGCCAAAGGCACCACCACCAGATGCGCAAACGCCGCCCCCAACAGGAACAACAGCGGCGAAGCGATCAGAAACGGCAGGAACGCACCGCGTTCGTTGCGATAAAGCCCCGGGGCTACAAAGCGCCACAACTGAAACCCGATCACCGGGAAGGCCAGCATGAAACCGCCAACCATGGATATGCGGATCAGGGTAAAGAAATATTCCTGTGGGGCGGTATATTGCATCACCGGGTTTTCATTGCCCAATTGGCGCATGGTGTTTTCGATCGGCACCAGCAGGAAATCAAGGATCAGGCTGCCGAATGAAAAGCAGATGATCATGCCGACCACAAACGCCATGACTGACCGGATCAGGCGGGTGCGCAATTCTGCCAGATGCTCGATCAGGGGCGCGGAACTGTCGTCAATTTCCTCAGCGTTGCTCATGCCTTGTTGCCCGCCTTATCTGCCTTGCCCGCCTTCACCGTCTCGGCCTCGGTCACTGCCGCCTCGGCCTCATTCGCAAACGCCAAAGCCTCTTCGGCCTCGCGCGCCTTGCGGCTGGCCGCAGCGCGCGCCGTGCTGGCCTGAATCTTGCGCACATCATCGGCGCGTTCCGTCGCCAGCTTGCCGGTCTCAGAGTCTGCATCGAACTTGGTCGGGTCAATGCTGTTTTTCAGGTCGCCGGTGGCTTCCTTGACGCTGTCCATCACGCTGCTCATGGGATTGGACGCCGTCTTGAACCCCTTGGCCATGTCGCGCACGCCGGTTTCATCCGCCGCATCATTCATCGCCCGGCTGAAATCACGTGCCATACCTTTGGCCTTGCCGACAAAGCGGCCGACATTGCGAAACAGCCCAGGCAAATCCTTGGGCCCCACCACAATCAGCGCGACGGTGCCGATCACCAGCATCTCAGACATTCCCAGATCGAACATGTGGCGTCAGGCCTTGTCAGTATCAACTTTAGGCGTCACATCCTTGGCCGCCTCGGCGGTTTCCTCGGCCTCGGCTTCTTCCAGCTCTTTCTTGCCTTCATTGATGCCCTTCTTGAACGAGGTGATGCCTTTGCCCACTTCGCCCATCAGGCTGCTGATCTTGCCGCGCCCAAACATCACCAAAACCACGACTGCAATCAGCAACAGGCCCAAAGGTCCAATATTGTTCAACATTTTAGTCTCCTAAATCCACAACAGACGCGCCTGCGCCCTGAAAGTTGTGTCTGTTTAGCGCAGTCATTCCTGTCGGTAAAAGCAATAATCCCGGATTTCAGTCCAAATCTGTCCGACTTTGGCCACTCGGTTGACACTCTGGCTAGCAACTGACAGTTCTATGTCAGTTGCTAGCCAGGATACCAGCATGCGCCGCACCGATCGCCTGTTCGACATCATCCGGATCCTGCGCGACGGTGAACGACACCGCGCGCAGGACATCGCCGCCACGTTAAACGTCTCTACCCGAACCATCTATCGCGATATGGACACGCTTGTGGTCTCTGGCGTTCCGGTCTCTGGCGAACGCGGCGTGGGGTATATGGCTACCAAGGCCATCACCCTGCCGCCCCTGACCCTGACCCCGCCCGAACTGGAGGCTCTGAATCTTGGTATGGCCATCGTCGCCGAAGCCGCCGACGAAACGCTGAAATCTGCCGCGCTTTCCCTGGCCGACAAAATCGACGCCGTTCTGCCAACGCAAGTCATCGCCGAAGCCGATACCTGGAAATTCGCGATTTCACCCTTTGCCAACGCTGCGCGCGGCCTGGCCCATATGGCCACGATACGCCACGCCATCAAAGCCCGCCAAAAGCTGCGCCTGCACTACCGTCGCATCGACAACACAGCTAGAAAACGCACCGTCCGCCCCCTGCATATGGAATACTGGGGCCGCGTCTGGACATTGACCGCATGGTGCGAAACCCGCCACGATTTCAGAGAGTTCCGCATCGACCTGATCGAAACAGCCACCCCCCTGCCAGAACTGTTCGTAGACGAACCCGGCAAACGGCTGCAAGATTACGCGCCAATGCAAACCTGACACACCGCTTCCTTTTCATCTTGCAAAATAAACTCGCGCCCGTTGCCCGGCAATGGTTTGCATGCAAACCATGAGGGGGGGCATGTCGTAAGGCGGTATTCACCTCACAGGATAGATAAAACACCGATCCCGCCGCACCGTCAGCCACATCCGCCGACCCGTCGCGGGCAAAAACACATTCGGCACAGTCGCTTTCAATAACGACCCATCATGATCCATCGAAAATTCAACCAGACTCTCATGCCCCAAAAACCGCGCCCGTTGCACAACCCCGCCCGCGGCCACACCGTCAGAAACTGTTGGCAATGGTCCTGATCCATCCCGGTCAAAATCCAGCTTCACATGCTGGGGGCGAAACACGATGTCCACATCCGTCCCATCCGCCACACCCGGTGCCAGAAACTGGCCAAACACCGTATCCGCCAACGCGCCATTCACGGTCGCCCGCACCACATTGGTATCACTGAAAAACGCCACCGCCGCCAGATCAACCGGGCGGGTATAGACATTATACGGCGCCCCCTGCTGAACAATTCGCCCGCCCCGCATCAAGGCAATCTCATCCGCCATCCGCATGGCCTCTTCCGGCTCATGCGTCACCAGCAACACAGCGGTGCCTTCCTCTTTCAACAGGCTTAGTGTCTCATCACGAATGCCATCGCGCAGCCGGTTATCCAGCCCCGAAAACGGCTCATCCATCAGCATGATCCGGGGTTTGGGGGCCAATGCCCGCGCCAAAGCCACCCGCTGCTGTTCTCCGCCCGACAAATGATGTGGGAACTCGTCGATAAAGCGCAAAAGATCAACTTTACCAAGCAGCTCAACAACCCGGTCGCGTTTTACCTCTGCCGGGCCTTTCAGCCCAAACGCCACGTTATCAGCAACATTCAAATGCGGAAACAAGGCAAAGTCCTGAAACATCAGGCCAATCTGACGCCGCTCTGGAGGCACCCGGAAAACAGTGTCGCACACCAAACGGCCATCGACAAAAATCTCGCCTGAATCCTGCATCTCGACCCCGGCAATGATCCGCAAAGTCGTCGACTTGCCACAGCCCGATGGCCCCAGCAAACAGGTCACCTGCCCGGCTGAAATCGTCAGCGACACATCATCCACCACCGCCCGACCGTCATAGGCGCGGACCAGGTTGCGAATTTCCAGTCTAGGAGGGGGTGCACCCGTTTTGGTCACGACGTCAAAGGCCCTTTTGCCAATTCCCGATCAAAACCATCGGGCTTTGGCGCAGATAGCAACCCTGCCGCGCGCGCGCAAGCATTCAGCCACAGCAAGACCCGCCCGAGGCACCACCCTCGGACAGACCATCAAACGGGCTATTGCCACCGCAGCCGGCAAATATCCCGTTGTGAACGGAAAAATCACCGTCAAATTCAAAATGCCGGGCAAAGCGGCTTTGCTTAAGCATCCGGTAGGTATTGCCGCAGACCTCAAACCGCTGGCCAGTCGTCATCACATGGCCTTCGTCCAGGGCAAATTCACCCTTGGCGTGTTCGACACTGCCTTTATAGGTCACCGCCTGGCCGTAGTCTTCGCAAGCAGGTTCAAGCCCGTCCAGTTTGAACAAACGATAGGTGACCGACAGGAATTTCAGGGGGGCGACCTTTGCTTCCAACTCTGGGTTTTCAATTGTCAGCATCCGCCGGGTCACGGCACGCGGATCGGTAAATCCGGCCGCCTTGGCCAGATTGAGAAAGTCATTCCAATAAAGCGCGCCCGACAGGCATTCGCCATATAAAACCTGATCCTTGGCGAGTGCCTCTGGAATACGGCGATCGCCATAGACGTCCGAGAAATACATCTCGCCGCCTTCACGCAACAGGGTGTGCGCGCCGCGCAGAACCGCGCCCTTGTCGGTGGCCAGGTTCAGCACGCAGTTCGACACGATTATGTCAAAGCTGCCCGGTTCAAGGTCCAATTCATCCAGCTTTTCAATATACCCGTGATGGAATGTGACGTTCGATTCGGCAAATCCAAACGCCTTTGCATGAAATTCACGGTGCGCCATGGCCACATCCAGTTGCGCCTTGGTCATATCAACGCCGACAACCTCGCCCGTTTCCCCGACCAAAGCCGACAGGGCATAAACATCGCGCCCCGCGCCACAGCCGAGATCAAGAATGCGCATGCCTTTCAGATCAAGTGGCGCAATCAGCCCGCAGCCGTAATAGCGCGCCATTACGTCGTCATGCAGCTTGGCCAGAACGTTGCGCACATAGGCGGGCACGTCGTCAGGCATGCAACAGGCATTGGTCTGTAAATCGGCACTGCTTTGCAGCACGTCGCCGTAATAGGCCTGAACATTTTCCCGGACGGTTTCAAGTTTCATCGCATTTCCTTCGCGCTTGGGCATGCGTTGCCTACCCCGCCCGGGTGCTGCCTGCAATGGCGATACATCCCGCGTCACTTTAATGCCTTTCGCGTTATTGTCATCCTGTACAGATTTGTCCAAACTGCGCGGATGCACCACGATACAGCAAAACCCCAAACCCGCGGCCCCGGTCGTACCAGCCGCGAGGACTGGATCAACACAGCCCTTGATACGCTGATCTCGGATGGCATCGACAGTGTCAAAGTTCTGAGCCTGGCGCAGAAACTTGACTGTGCGCGGTCCAGTTTCTACTGGTATTTCAAGAACCGTTCGGACCTGCTGGATGCGCTGCTGGGGCATTGGCAATCCACCAATACCGACGCCTTGGTTGCCAGTGCGGTCAAACCTGCACCGTCGATCCATTCGGCCATCGTCAACGTCTATTCGACCTGGATATCGGGGCATGAGTTCGACACAGCCCTTGATTTCGCCATCCGCGACTGGGCGCGCCGGTCCGGCAAAGTCCGCCACGCGCTTGACCGGGCTGATGCGGCCCGCCTGAGCGCGTTGGCGGCGATGTTCGAGCGCTACAGCTATGACCCGGGCGGGGCCGACATCCGCGCGCGCATCTTTTATTTTACCCAGATTGGGTATGAGGCGCTGGACCAACAGGAAACCTGGTCGGTGCGGTTGGAACGTGGACGGGGGTATTTGTATTGTATGACGGGGGTTACGCCGTCCGAAGGTGAAGTTGCGGCGCTGGGGGCGATCCTGCCGCAAGTGGGGTGAACCCCGCCCTACACCTTTGATTAACCATATCCTTGCATGGTCGTCCTATGCCCAATTACCGCCGCCCGAAAATCACTGGAGCCTCGATCTTCTTCACGGTCGCCCTTGCGGATCGCGGCTCGGACTTGCTGACCCGTGAAATAGCCACTCTGCGCCGGTCGATAGCCAAAACAAAATCCGAGCGCCCCTTCGCCATCGACGCCTTCGTCGTCTTGCCGGATCATCTGCATTGCATCTGGACCTTACCACCCGGTGACCGAGATTTCTCAACCCGCTGGGGCGCCATCAAAGCGCAGTTCTCGCGGTCATGCCGTAGGGCGGGGTTCACCCCGCCGCCCCCGGTTGGAAGGGCGAACGGCGGGGTGAACCCCGCCCTACGTCGCAAAGGAGAGGTCGGTTTGTGGCAGCCAAGATTTTGGGAACATCATATCCGGAATGACACCGATTTCACCAACCACATCCGCTATTGTTGGTTCAACCCATTGAAACACGGTTTGGTCTCACAACCCGAAGGCTGGCCGTATTCGTCAATCCACCGAGACATCCGAAACGGCCGTTTTATCCCGTAGGGTGCGTGATTTCACGCACCGTTCCTTGCGGTTATCGGTGGCGGCGGTGCGTGCAAGCACACACCCTACGGCTCGCTGACGAGATCATTCATCAGGAAGGTCGATTACGTCATGTACATGCATAATTGAGTAGGCCACGGCGCGAATACCAGTCCGTTGGACCTTCACATCCACATTAAACCCTTTTTTATATATGTTCTCATCACTCTCCCGGATTTCATGTTTAATGCGGTCTTCTGCCAATTTCGAGCCATAAGTTATCGCAAGTGTCTTTTCGGAAATTTCCTGAATGAGAACTCTCTCTCCTGAGCGTTTTCCAAGTGGCGCATCTCCTACGTCAGATCTTGTAAATACCATAAGAACACGTTCGTGGTCCGCGTACTTTACTTCATCCAAGCGTTCAAACTCTGCATCAATCACCTTCTCGATTTTCAGTGCATCATTGGTGTTAAACGTAAAGGCGGCCCTTACTTGGCGTTTGCCATCTTCAAACGAAGCTGCTTCCAGTGTCGACGAAGCATTCGGATCACGCGCAATGGCTTCTACGGCTCCGGCCCAAGCTTTCAGATCAGATTTAGAAGAGCCGTCTGGAATAACACCTTCGAGTAACGAAGATACTTTTGTTCGCCATTTTTCAACAACTTCAACGGCAAGAATAATGCGTTCAGCTTCCGCAATCACTAAAGGCAGCATTGTTGCCGCCATTGGTATTAGGTCAGCCACAATTGAACCAGAACGTATTTCTTTTACGTAGATTTCTGCTTCATCCGCACTATAATGTTCGCTTTCCTGAACCGTTTGTCGATACTCTCTGGCCAGAGAAGTAAAAGCGCTGACAAAGGCGGACAATTTAACAGGCTGACTATTATCAATAGTAAGCGTCAATACAACGGGTGCTAGTTCCATTAATTCATCGTAGGTAAATCTGGGCATATTGCAACCAAGGATAGAGGGCGCAGTTATGTTCGCTCTTTGTTCTTAACAAATAGTGAACAACAAGTCACCCATCCAACTTCAGCGCCGATATAAACGCCTCCTGCGGAATACTCACCTTCCCGAACTCGCGCATCTTCTTCTTGCCCTTCTTCTGCTTCTCCAGCAGCTTCTTCTTGCGCGTCATGTCGCCGCCATAACATTTCGCCGTCACGTCCTTGCGCATCGCCGACAGGGTTTCGCGCGCAATAACCTTGCCGCCAATCGCTGCCTGGATCGGGATTTTGAACATGTGGCGGGGGATCAGGTCCTTCAATTTCTCGACCATCGCCCGGCCACGTGCCTCGGCCCGGTCGCGGTGGACCATCATGGATAACGCATCCACCGGCTCTTCGTTGACCAGCACCGATAGTTTCACCAGATTGTCCTGGCGGTATTCGGTCAGGTGATAGTCGAATGAGGCATAGCCTTTGGTGACCGACTTTAGCCGGTCGTAGAAGTCGAACACCACTTCGTTCAGGGGCAGATCATAGACCACCATTGCGCGCGCGCCCGCATAAGTCAGGTCCATCTGGATGCCGCGCCGGTCCTGGCACAGTTTCAAAACGTCGCCCAAATATTCATCCGGCACCAAAATTGTCGCCTTGATGCGCGGTTCTTCCATGTGGTCGACAAATGTCAGGTCGGGCATGTCGGCGGGGTTGTGCAGGTCGTTCACGGTCCCGTCGCGCATATGCACGTGATAAATCACCGAAGGCGCTGTGGTGATCAGGTCGATGTCATATTCGCGCTCGATGCGGTCGCGGATCACTTCCAGGTGCAAGAGGCCGAGGAAGCCGCAGCGAAAGCCGAAGCCCAAAGCGGCGGAGGTTTCCATTTCGTAAGAGAATGACGCATCGTTGAGGGCGAGTTTGGAGATGGCTTCGCGCAGGTCTTCGAATTCGGCGGAATCGACCGGGAACAACCCGCAAAACACCACGGGTTGTGACGGCGCAAAGCCGGGCAGAGGTGTGGAGGCGCCGCCCCTTTCAGAGGTGATGGTGTCGCCGACTTTGGTATCGCGCACCTGTTTGATCGAGGCGGTGAGGAAGCCGATTTCGCCGGGGCCAAGCTCATCCACCTTTTCCATGGCGGGGCGGAACACGCCGATGCGTTCGATCAGATGCAGAGAATCGTTGGACATCATCCGCACCCGGTCGCCTTTTTTCAGCACCCCGTCCATGACCCGGACCAGGACGATCACGCCAAGATAGGAATCATACCACGAATCCACCAGCATCGCCTTGAGCGGCGCATCCCGGTCGCCAACGGGGGGGGGCAATTCATGCACAATCGCCTCAAGCGTTTCATGGATGCCCTGGCCGGTTTTGGCCGAAACCCGGATGGCGCCGGTGGCGTCGATGCCGATCACGTCTTCGATCTGTTCGGCCACCCGGTCGCAATCGGACGCGGGCAGGTCGATCTTGTTGAGGATCGGCACAATGTCGTGGTTGGCGTCAATCGCCTGATAGACGTTGGCGAGGGTTTGCGCCTCGACCCCTTGCGAGCTGTCCACCACCAGCAAGGACCCTTCGACAGCGCGCATGGAACGCGACACTTCGTAGGCGAAATCGACGTGGCCGGGCGTGTCGATCAGGTTCAGAATATAGGCGTGGCCGTTGTCGGCGGTATATTCAATCCGCACCGTGTTGGCCTTGATGGTGATGCCGCGTTCGCGTTCAATGTCCATGGTGTCAAGCATCTGCGCCTGCATGTCCCGGTCCTTGACGGTGCCGGTTTCCTGGATCAGCCGGTCGGCCAAGGTGGATTTACCGTGGTCAATATGTGCCACGATCGAGAAATTGCGGATATGTGATAGGTCTGTCATGCAAAGGGATATGGATCGGTTGGACGCTTTGGTCAAGGCGAGAAGGTCGTGCACCGGACTGGGCCGAAAACCGCACCAATACAGGCCGCATAAACGCGGATATTGATCGCAGCCGTGGTTTACGCCATATTGCTGAAAATTGGACGCAATTGGGCAGCGGTCCCGATTTCAGGGTAACCGGGCTTTAGTGGGGCAGTTAATATGAAGAACGTTATTTTGGTGGTGCTAAGTGTCGCCATCCTGTCATCGGCGGCACCTGTCGTGGCGGGGGTGATTGACCGGGCGTGTCGCAAGGCGGACCGCACGGCGGCTTCGCCACAATTGTGTTCCTGCATTCAGAAGGTGGCCAATTCCAGCCTGAGCTTTGTGGAGCGGCGTAAGGTCGCCAAATGGTTCGACGACCCGCACAGCGCACAGGTGACACGCCAATCGGACAAACGCAGCGACGAGGATCTGTGGCTGCGTTACCGGGCGTTTGGGGAATTGGCGCAAGCCAGTTGCAAGTAATCCGCAGGGTGGGGTTTTACCCCACCTTTCTGTCGATCTGTTCTGAACCAAAGATGGGTTGAAAACCCATCCTGCGGTCCAATTCATCGGTGCGGTATTGGCGCATGTTCTGCATCCTGCCAACACCCCGGCACCACCTTCATTTATGGTTTACGCCGTTTGGCGCGCAGGGTCGGGTCGGCCCGGGTCGGGTCTTCGGGCCAGGGGTGCCTGGGGTATTGCGCGCGCATGTCCTTGCGCACGTCCCGGTAAGATCCGGTCCAGAAACCCGGCAGGTCACGAGTGACCTGGATGGCCCGCAAAGCCGGTGACAGCAGGGTGATGGTCAACGGCACACCGGCAGATTGCGGATGCCGGGTGACACCGAACAATTCCTGTAGGCGCAGGGATATTTGCGGGCCCTCCGTGCTGTAATCAATCGCCACTTTGCGGCCCAGAGGTGTTTCAAATGACGGCGGCACTTGTTGATCAAGCAGTTGGCTCTGGTCCCATGTCAGCGCCGCCTTGAGCGCCGGTAAAAGGTCAAAACGCTTCCAGTCGGCGGCGCTGCGCACACCTTTAAGCCCAGGCAAAAGCCAATGTTCGATACTTTCCATCAGACCTTGTTGCGAGAAATCCGGCATGTCCGCGCCGTTCGCACGCAGCAATTCGACCCGTGTGGCCAATCGA
Organism: Paracoccaceae bacterium; assembly: GCA_021648025.1. GTDB lineage: Bacteria > Pseudomonadota > Alphaproteobacteria > Rhodobacterales > Rhodobacteraceae > NVQY01. Next base: position 50,168 of record JAKITO010000017.1, on the reverse strand, counting down.
AGTGCCCCGCCACTCAGGTTCAGTCCAATGTCGCGCACGCCCTCCAGCATTGCCAATGATATGGCCTCGGGGGGGGCGTCTTTCCAGATGCGATCCTCAAGCACCAGGGTGCCAAACTGTTCCTGGCGCCGGGCGTTGACGCGCCTGTCACGTTTGGACCAGTTACAGCTGTCGTGCCAATGGATCTGGTCTTTGTACAATGCGCGGATGTCAGCCAGAGAGATTTGCAGCGCCAGCCGGATACGGGCCTCACGCGGGTTGCCATCAAGGTCGGTGGCGACGATGAACGGTGCAGCCGCCAGCGGGTCAGTATCACTCATGACCGCACCTTTGCCACCAGACAGGACAAAGCGCGGGGCCTCGCCGTTGCGACGCTGAGCAATGCGATCAGGGTACGCAAGGGCCGCCATCGACGCCGGATCAAGCGTTGCACCAACGGCACCTGGCCCACGCGACCGCAGGCGCTTGGCCTCAACGCGGAGGCGGCTCATGGTGGCGCGATTGACCTCGTAAGGGTGCCCAAAACCTTTGGGATCAAGCAAGGCGTCAAGCCGTATACTCAGGTCACTTGGTGCGCCGCGCAGGGGGTCGCGTTCGCTCATCAGGGCGGCCAGAGGCGCCGCCTTGGGACCACCAAGGATCAGCATATGCGCCAGACGCGGGTGCAGCGGCAGGGCGGCAAGGGCGCGGCCATGGCGGGTTATGCGGGTGTTTTGATCCAAAGCGCCAAGCAGTTTCAACAGGCCACGCGCCTCGTCCAGGGCTTTGGCGGGGGGGGGCGTGAGAAAGCTAAGATCACCGTCCTGCGCCCCCCACAGTGCCAGTTCCAGGGCCAGGCCGGTCAGATCGGCGGCGGCAATTTCAGGCGGTGGAAACGGGCTTTGGCTGCCCTCTTCGCCTTTGGTCCACAGGCGGTAACAGACCCCGTCCGCCACCCGCCCCGCCCGTCCCGCGCGCTGGGTGGCTTCGGCGCGGGTGACCCGCTCGGTGACCAGACGCGACATGCCAGAGCCGGGATCAAACCGGGCGCGCCGCGACTGACCTGCATCGACCACAACCCGGATATCTTGAATCGTCAGCGACGTTTCGGCGATGGACGTGGCCAAAACGACTTTGCGCCCGTTTTCAAGCGGCGCGATGGCGGCCCGCTGGGCGGCAAACGCCAATGCGCCATAAAGCGGGCGTATCTCGCAGGTATTGGGCAGGCGGTGGGTCAGGGCGGCCTCGGCACGCCTGATCTCGCCCTCTCCGGGCAGGAAAACCAACAGGCCACCGCCGGTTTCACGGGTTTCCAGTTCGGCCTGCACCACCAGATCGACCAGCGCCTCAATACGCCGGATCCTGGCACCCAAAGGATGCGCGAGCCTGCGGGTTTCGACCTTGAAGGCGCGCCCTTCAGAGGTGATCAACGGCGCCGCCATCAGGGCGGCCACCGGGCCTGCGTCCAGGGTGGCGGACATGGCCACAAGCATCAGGTCATCACGCAAGGCGCCTGCGACTTCAAGACAAAGTGCCAGGCCAAAGTCAGCATTCAGGGAACGCTCATGAAATTCATCAAAGATCACCGCACCCACCCCCGGCAGGTCAGGTTCTGATTGCAGCATCCGGGTCAGGATGCCTTCGGTGACCACTTCGATGCGGGTGTGCCTGCCGATCTTGGCCTCGCCTCGAATGCGATAGCCAACGGTCTGCCCAAGCGCTTCACCCAAGGTATCGGCCATCCGTTCGGCAGCCGCACGCGCCGCCAGGCGGCGCGGCTCCAGCATGAGGATGCGGCCTTGTGTCAATCCGGCCTCGAGCATCGCCAAAGGCACCCGCGTGGTTTTGCCCGCGCCCGGCGGGGCCTGCAATACGGCGCGCCCCGACCGGCGCAAGGCGGCGATCAGGTCGGGCAGGATATCGTCTATGGGCAGATGAAACCGCATGACTGCTTATCGCCAAACCAAAGAGCGGCGTCCAGCAGGCGGTTAGAGGCTGGACAAAAGTGACGCAGAAACGCAAGAGTGCGCCTATGGATATCGCCGACCTAAGCGCCCGCATACTGGCCTGTGAACGCCGCGCATTGGCGCGCGCCATTACCCTGGTGGAAAGTCAGCGGGCCGATCACCGGGACCTGGCAAATGCGCTGTTGGAAACCCTGGCCAAGGCCAATCGGCAAGCCTTGCGCATTGGTTTGTCCGGCACACCCGGCGTTGGTAAATCCACCTTTATCGAGAGCTTTGGTTTGATGCTGACAGCGCAGGGCCTTAAAGTGGCGGTGCTGGCGGTCGATCCCAGTTCGGCCCGCACCGGTGGTTCGATCCTGGGCGACAAAACCCGGATGGACCTGCTGGCGCGCGATCCAAACGCCTTTATCCGCCCCTCGCCCAGCCAAACCCATCTGGGCGGCGTGGCCAGGCGTACCCGCGAGGCCGTGGCCCTGTGCGAGGCCGCAGGATATGACGTGGTGCTGGTGGAAACCGTGGGCGTAGGTCAGTCCGAAACCATGGTGGCCGAAATTTGCGACCTGTTTGCGCTGTTGCTGGCCCCGGCGGGGGGCGATGAATTGCAAGGGGTCAAACGCGGCATCATGGAAATGGCCGACCTGATCCTGGTCAACAAGGCGGACGGCGATTTCAAACCGGCGGCGGCGCGCACCTGTTCGGATTATGCCGGTGCCTTGCGCCTGATGCGCAAACGCCCGCAGGACCCACAGGGTTTTCCCAAGGCAATGATGGTTTCAGCCTTGACCCGGGACGGGCTGAAAGACGCCTGGGCACAGATGCAAACCCTGACCGATTGGCGGCGCGACAATGGCTTTTGGACCAGTCGGCGCGCCGATCAGGCACGTTTTTGGTTCGACCAGGAATTGCGCCACGCCCTGCTTGCCCGTCTTGACGACCCTGCGATCCAGGCCCAGATCACCGATCTAAGCCAACAGGTTTCAAACAACACAATAACCCCCGCCGCCGCGGCCAGCACCATTTTGGCCAGACTGGACCATTCCTGATCATCTTTGGTTGCCCGGTATCCCTGTCGGAGGCATCGCCCGGAACGGGCGTAAACCACATCCCGGAACGGGCGTAACCCACATCCCGGAACGGGCGTAATCAACATGCCGGCAACCGGCGACCGGCACAGCACCCTTTGCGCCCGCATTTCCGCCGTCGATGCCTTGACCCTCCCGGCGATTCCCCCTAAAGCCATCCAACAAGTTTACGGGTGCTGCCATTGGCGCACCCATTTGATTTGGTCGGGCCCGTGCCCCGCCACCCAAAAGTTAGGATATCCCATGTCGCGCCGTTGCGAATTGACCGGAAAAGGCCCGATGTCGGGCAATAACGTCAGCCACGCCAAAAACCGCACCCGTCGGCGGTTCTTGCCGAACCTGAATGATGTAACCTTGCAGTCGGAAACCCTTGGTCGGGGTATCAAGATGCGGATTTCAGCGGCTGCTTTGCGCAGCGTTGATCACCGTGGCGGGCTGGACGCGTTTCTGGCCAAAGCCAAGGACGACGAACTGTCGACCTCAGCACTGAAAGTGAAAAAAGCAATCGCCAAAGCCGCTGCTTCGGTCTAAGCCCCACTTGCATCTGCAATAAGACTGGCCGCCCCGGGGCGGCCATTTGGCGCAGGGCTTTGCGTTTGGCCTTGCAACATGCGCGCCGTGCGTTCACAACCCAATCGACATGAAATCACCGTTACGCATATGTCTGGCAGCCTTTGTGGCGCTGATGCTGGTCCTGACCTCTCAGGTCATGGCAGTGGCGCGCGGAGCTTCAGGCCCAGCCGGGCAAATGGTCTTGTGCACCGGAACCGGCTCGGCGGTAATTTATGTAGATCAAAACGGCGCACCAACCGGACCACCAGTATATTGCCCTGTTTGCGCGCTGGTGGACCTGGCGACCATTGCCCCGCCCCCACAGTTCCTTGCCTTTGAATTGACGACCACCTCTGCGGATTTTCCGGCGTTGCGCGGCATTCTGCGATCATCCCCAAGGCCGGGCAATACCCGCGCACGCGCACCCCCAATGACTGTCTGATGCGAAAATAACAATCTAAATACAGATAGTCACACAATATCAAAGGGGAGAGACGACATGTCTTTCAAATCCAAACTCATGGCAGCAACAGCGGCCGCAATTCTTGTATCAACATCCGCATTTGCCGCCGATACCATCATGGTCCACGACCCCTATGTGCGCAGCTCGACCGCAAAATCGACCTCGGGGGCGGCATTCATGGTGCTGAAAAATACCGGAACCGTGGATGACCGGCTGATCGGTGCCCGCGCGAGCATTGCCAAAAAGGTTGAACTGCATACCCATATGGAAAATTCCGATGGCGTCATGCACATGATGGAAATCGAAGGCGGCATTCCCATTGCGGCCGGCGACCAACACATGATGGTTCGCGGCGGCGATCATGTCATGTTCATGGGATTGTCCGAGGCTTTGATTCAGGGCGACGTTATTTCCCTGACACTGACTTTTGAAAAAGCGGGCGACGTATCTGTCGAAGTACCGGTCGATCATGCCCGCAAACCGGCTGACCAGGGCAACAAGATGCAACATGGGACCGACGGTTGAACGCAATCCGGTGGCGTGGGTCAAACACCCAAAACGCCCGGTTGATGCGCTGTAGCTGGGCCTGAGCGCAGGCGCCCCGTACCGTTGCGAAACGGAATGGGGCGCAAATGCGCACCCAACAGACCAACAGCGGGCCATCACAGCCGTTTACTTTAAGAAAATCAACATCCGCGTCGCTTAGGGCGATATCACTTTCAACTGCTCACTTAGCCAGGGCAGCCGGGTTACCGCCGGGTCAATTATCTGGCTTTGAACCAGCCCGCGTATTGTCTGAGCCATGTCCCGGGGCACGCCTTCGGCCCAATCGGCCCCGGCAAACAACGAAATGGTGCGGGCAAATGGCGCGAACGGCAGGGCAAAGGCGTCAATCTTATCATGGAACCGCGCGGCGCGCATATATCCCAGCGGCGTCGTCACCGCCCAGCCGATATTGCGCGCAACCATCGCCATCAGCGCCAGATGGCTGCCAATCTCAAACCGCTGTTCAAAGTTCAACCCGTGATCAGCCAGATGTGCCTCGATCTGGCGGCTGATCAGCTGTTCACTGGAATAGCGCAGCAACGCCACATCGCCCAGAGCGCCCATGATATCGCCCGCGTTTTGCACCACACCTTTGGGCGCGACCAGCATGAATGGGTCACGTACCAAAGGGTATTCAACCACGCCGTCGCGTATTTCACCGGTGCTGGCCGCCACCGCGATATGCAGGTCCTGCACCGCCATCGCCTCGCTGATTTCCAGGCTGGGGGCCGTGATCAGCTTGAACCGGCACCCGCTCATGCTATCGGCCAGAATCGTCACCAGGCGCGGCGTCAGATCATTGTCAAAGTCATCAATCAACCCGATCGAAAGCTGATCCAGATGGGTCAGGTCCATCACCGTCAACTCGGCCTGGGCCTGGCGCAATTCGTCCAGCGCCCGGGCCGTGCGCAGCAGATAATTGCGCCCCGCCGCCGTCAGGCGCATGGGGCGGCGGGAATGATCCACCAAATCCGTTCCAAGCGCCTTTTCCAGGTTGCGCAATTGCTGGCTGACCGCTGGCTGGCTTAGGCCTGTGGCATCTGCCGTTCGCGCCACCGATCCGGTTGAGGCAAGCGAGTTGAACACCTCCAACCCGCGCAATGTCACGCCTTTCGTCAACATGGTTAACGCTCCATACATTTTACTTTTGTAAATCTAACGATTGCCCGGGGAAATTACCAGACCACAGCGCGACTATCCGTCTTGCCAATCTCTGCGCGGCGGTCACAATGGCCGCACCTCATCCAAAGGATATGACATGAACCTGGCGAAATTTCCCCGCGTGCATCTGGCCCATCTGCCCACCCCGCTGGAACCGATGCCGCGGCTGAGCGCACTGTTGGATGGCCCGGAAATCTGGATCAAACGCGATGATTGCACCGGCCTTTCGACTGGCGGCAACAAGACCCGAAAACTGGAGTTCCTGATGGCCGAGGCGCAGGCGCAAGGGGCTGATATCGTGTTGACGCTTGGGGCCACCCAATCCAACCACGCGCGCCAAACGGCGGCAGCCGCGGCCAAGCTGGGCATGGATTGCCATATCCTGCTAGAGGATCGCACCGGCTATACCCATGAAAACTATCGCTATAATGGCAATGTTTTGCTGGACGTGCTGCACGGCGCCAGCATTGAACACCGTGGCCCCGACCAGGACATGCACGCCGAGATGGAGGCGGTGGCCGAAACCATGCGCGCGCAGGGTCGCAGGCCTTATACCATTCCCGGCGGTGGCTCGAATGCGACGGGTGCCTTGGGCTATGTCAATTGCGCGCTTGAGATGATGGGGCAGTTTGCCGAAAGCGGTCTGGAGGTTGACCACATCGTTCACGCCACCGGCAGTTCCGGCACTCAGGCCGGGTTGGTGACGGGGTTATGCGCGATGAACGCGGGCATTCCATTGTTGGGCATCGGCGTGCGCGCGCCAAAGGAAACCCAAGAGGGCAATGTGTTTGCCCTGGCACAGAAAACGGCTGAAAAGCTGGGTTGTCCCGGTGTTGTGGGCCGCGCCGATGTGGTGGCCAATTGCGATTATGTCGGGCCGGGGTACGGGTTCGCCGATCAGGCCACGTTGGAGGCGATTGACATCTTTGCCCGTACCGACGCGATCCTGCTGGATCCGGTTTATTCCGCCAAGGGGGCCGCCGGGTTGATCGACCTGATCCGCAAAGGGCATTTCAAAAAGGGCGAACGGGTGGTATTTCTGCACACCGGCGGGGCCATTGGCCTGACCGCCTATACCCATGAATTTGACGTCGCCGCACGGGTCTGACCATGGCAGCGCCCAAGCGGACGGTTGGTGTGTTGGGCGGGATGGGGCCGCAAGCCACGGTTTTGCTGATGCAAAAGCTGCTGAATTGCGTAAAGGCCAGTGACGACGCCGATCACATCCCGCTGATCATCCATCAAAACCCCGGCGTGCCCAGCCGCCTTGTCGCCTTGTTGGACAGGCCAGACAAGAAAGACGGGCCAGACAAGGAATCGGCGCAGGATCCGGGGCCGGTTCTGGCGCAAATGGCATGTGATTTGCAGGCGGCGGGGGCCATGGCGCTGGCCATGCCCTGCAACACAGCGCATCATTTTGCGCCCGCGATCAAAGCCGCCTGCCCCCTGCCCTTGCTTGATATGCTTGACCACAGTGCGCAGGTTCTGGCCGCCAAAGGGGCCAAGCGGATCGGCCTGCTGGCCTCGCCTGCGGTGCGCCTGACCGGTGTTTTTGATACGCCTTTTGCGGCCCGTGGTCTGCAAGCTGTCTATCCACAAAATGACGCGGCGGTTTTGTCGGTCATCCGCGCCATCAAATCCGGGCAACAGGGCGATTCAGCCACAATAGTCGCACAGGCGGGCGCGTTGCTGAAGCAGGGCTGTGATCATATTCTGGTGGCCTGCACGGAATTGTCGTTACTGACCGGTGATTTGCCCGCAGACATCCCATGGACGGACAGTTTGGATTGTCTGACCCAGGCAATCGTCGCGTTTTCGACCGCCGAAAGCGCCAAAGAAACCTAAATCCGATCCTCTGGGCCTTGATTGTTACCTGCGAGGACGCGATTGTCGATAAGATGCGGCCGGCCTGTCGGGGGACAAATGTAATGACGCCCCCCTCACCAGACCCGGAACAGCATCTCGTCCGGCGGCAAACAAACTTTGTCGTTACAAGCCTGAAGGGTCAGGCTGATCACCATCGGCGCATCAGCCATATCTATTGGCGCTGACAGGACAAACCCGCCTTTATAAAGTGACAAAGGTTGCGCGCTAAACCCAAGGCGGCGCACCTCGGGCGTGGGGTATATGCCCTTGCCAACCGCCACATCATTGACCGCCATTTCCATACCGATCAGATAATCCTCTAACGGTTCGTGCGCATTGATATGCCAGCCGTCGCGCAAGGCCACCTCTAATTCAATCCGCCCGGCGGTGCGGTCAACCCGCGCAAATACCCGCGCCGCACCGCCATCAGACACCCGCATCGCCCCGGTCAACCCGTTGCGCAACAGTTCCAACGCCACCAACGTCGCCGCCCTTTGCCCCGGTGACTTGACCGCCCCGACCGCCAAAGCCGCCGCCAGATCGGTCGCCGCTTCGCTGGTGCGCGCCTGCCGGCGGTCCAGTCCGGTCAGCAGTTCCAGAGCCTGCGCGTTACCGGACGCCACTTCGTTGTCATCCAGGGGGCGGAACGGCCCAAGCCCGGCCGCCTGCACATTCATCCGCATTGCCTTTTGCGGGTCACCAAACAAGCGGATCATCTTTACCGCCAACAGATCCGCCTGCGCCAGCCAATCGCCTGGACCAAGATAGTCATCCAATGCCAGCAACGCCCGCCCAAAGGCTGCATAATCGGTCAGCTGCGCCTCAATATCCGGCTCTCCTAGGTACCAGATGCGTTTCAACCCGGCCTCAAGCCACATCTGAGTGGTCAGGAACCTCGCGGCCCGAACCGCCGCCACGCCATAGTCCGGGCGTTGCAACACCTTTGACGCCTCGGCCAGGGTGGCGATCATTTCGGCGTTCCAGGCCAGAATCACCTTTTTGTCCTTGATTGGCGCGGGCCGGTCCAGCCGCGCCAATCGCAGGCGTTCCAGATCTTCGTCCGCGATGTCCACTTTGCCTGGCAACTCGGCCAGGTGCAGGATGTTTTCGCCTTCGAACACGCCGTCCTCGACCACGTTGAAGGCGTCAATGACCACATCCGCACCACCGCCGTCGCCCCCGCCCAGAATCTTGTGAATTTCTTGCGGGCTCCAGACATAAAACGCGCCTTCCACCCGCGCGCCTGCGGCATCAAGCGAATCCGCGTCCTCAGCCGCGTAAAACCCGCCCCCGGGGTCGGTCATGTCGCGCAACACATAGTCAAACACCCGGGTCGCGGCACGGGCATAATCGGCACGCCCAGTGGCGGAATAGCCGCGCAGCAAGACCCGGCCGATGAGGGCCTGATTATACAACATCTTTTCAAAGTGCGGGATATTCCATTCAGGATCAGTAGCATAGCGATGAAACCCGCCGCCAAGGTGGTCGTGAATACCGCCCTTGATCATCCCGTCCAGCGTTAGCGTTACCGCCTCAAGCAAAGTGACATCACCAGACCTTTCAGCCTGATCCAGCAGGAACAGCAACACATTTTCATTCGGGAACTTCGGCGAGGTGCCAAAACCGCCGTTGAATACATCAATATCGCCCAGCATCGCGGTTGCCGCCGCGTTGATCCGGGCACTTGTCACCGTGCCCAGGACAGCCTTTTGATCAAGATAATTGCGCAGTTTGCCGGCAATCCCCGCCGCCTCCAGCCGCAAAGCCACGTTTTCATTTTGCCAGATGTCGGTGATTTCACCCAGCAGGTTAAGAAAATGGTCCGGCGGGAAATATGTACCGGCATGAAACGGATCACCCGCCGGGGTCATGAACACCGAATTGGGCCAACCGGAACTGCCGGTAAGGGTCGACGTCACCAGAATGAACTGTTCGTCAAGGTCCGGCCTGCGTTCACGGTCAATCTTGATAGATACGAAGTGTTGGTTAAGGTAATCTGCAATCTCTTGATTTTCAAAGCTTTCTTCCTCCATCACGTGGCACCAGTGACACGAGGAATAGCCGACCGAGACAAAGATAAGTTTGTCCTCGGCGCGGGCCTTTTCCAGCGCCTCTGGGCCCCAGGGATACCAATCCACCGGATTGTCAGCGTGTTGTTGCAAATAGGGTGAGGATATTCCGGCCAGACGGTTTTCAGCGATTGACTGGCTGGCAATCAAGATCAAAACAACGCTAAGGATATGACGCATAGCCCCCCCGTTCACAGTACCTGTGACCTTATATCAGTCCCCCCGGACTGTCAGATGACGAATAAGTGAGCAAAGTTCTGCAAAATCGGGGGCAATTTTTTGCATTTGCTTCGCGCATGAGGTGTTTTCTTGCAAGTCTTTGATATCATTGGCTATAGCCTTGCGGATTTACCGCCTTAGCGACGGCAATCCAATGCCGGTTGCCCCAAACCCACCATCAGCCGCCAGCACCTGCCCGGTCACATAACTTGCACCGTCACCAAGCAGAAACGCAATCACCGCCGCGATTTCATGCTCTTGCCCATAGCGGTTCAGCGGAATGGCATCGTGGTAAGCCGCACGAATGTCGGGCGTATGCACCGCCATCGCCAGCTTGGTATCCACCGGTCCCGGCGCCACCGCGTTGACCCTGATGCCACGTTCGCCCAGTTCAGCCGCCTGTTGCAGGGTCAGATGCGCCAGTGCCGCCTTGGAGGTGCCATAGGCCACCCGCAACGTGCTGGCCCGAATGCCCGAAACAGAGGTGATATTGACGATCGAGCCACCCCCATCCGCCAGCAGATCGGCAAATGCCTGAACCATCAGAAACGGCCCGTCCAGATTGGTGGCCATGACCCTGCGCCAGCGTTCAAAGGTTGTCCCCGCCAACACCCCAAAGTCGGCCACGCCCGCATTGTTGACCAACCCGTCAAGTGTGCCGAAACCATTCGTGACCTCGGCCAGGGCGCGCGTCACCTGATCCGGGTCCGAGACATCCGCCACCACCACCTGCACCGGTTCCAGTCCCGGCGCGACCTTGCGCAGTTCGTCTTCGTCCCGGTCCAGCATCGCCACCCGCCAGCCTGCATCAAGCAAGGCCCGCGTGGTCGCCAGCCCGATGCCGCGCGCAGCACCGGTGATCAGCGCGGATTTCATGGCGCCACCCGGATCATGAAAAATCACCGTGGAACTTGCCGGGCTTGTCCAGCCGCGCAAACCCATGTTCGCCGAAATAATCGCGCTGCCCCTGGATCAGGTTGGCGGTGCCACGGGCCTGGCGGATGCTGTCATACCACGCCAGGGATGCCGACAGGGCCGGCACTGGCAAACCGGCCTGAACCGCAGCCCCAACCACCCGGCGCAGGCCCGGAACGTTGGCATTCAACAGGGCCGCGATTGCAGGCGACAGGATCATCTGATCCTGCGGTTGGGCACCTTTCAAAGCCGCGGCCAGATCATCCAGCAACGACGACCGAATGATGCACCCGGCCCGCCATATTTCGGCGATACGCCCCAGATCAAGCGACCAGCCGTATTCCTGCGATGCCGCCCGCAAGACATCGAACCCCTGAGCATGCCCAAGGATGCGCCCGGCCAAAAGGGCTTGCTCCATTTGTTGCGTATCCGGGGCCAGGTCGGCGGGCGGCCCAGTCAGGATACCGGCCGCGTCGGCACGCACATCGCGCACCGAAGACCACGCCCGCGCCCCCACCGCCGCCTCGATGGCGCTGGCGGATTGGCCCAGCTTCAAGGCCTCGATGACGGTCCAGCGTCCGGTGCCTTTCTGCCCGGCGGCGTCGACGATCAGATCGACCAAAGGCGTGCCGGTCAGGGCATCGACCGCGTTCAGAACATCCGCGCTTGCCTCGATAAGAAAGGATGCCAGTGGGCCGTTGTTCCACCCGCCAAACAGCCTGCCGATACGCGCGGCATCCCAGTTGGCACCGTCACGCAATAGGCCATAAACCTCGGATATCATTTGCATATCGGCGTATTCGATGCCGTTATGTACGGTTTTGACAAAATGCCCCGCGCCGTCCGGGCCGACCCGCGCCACACAAGGATCGGACCCGAATTTCGCGGCTATTGCCTGGGCCATGGGGCGCAGGCGCGCCCAGGCGGTTTCGCTGGACCCGACCATCATTGACGGCCCGTGGCGCGCGCCGTCTTCGCCGCCTGACACCCCCATGCCGATGAATTCAAAACCCGCCGCATCAAGATCTGCGCTGCGCCGCCGGGTGTCGTTGAAATTGGCATTGCCGCCGTCGATGATCATGTCGCCCTGCTCCAGCAACGGGCGCACAGCCTTGATCATCATATCCACCGGAGCCCCGGCCGGGATCATGAACAATATCACCCGCGGCACAGCCAGACCAGCCACAAACGCCTTTAGGGTTTCATACGGTGCCAGGTTTGCCGCCAGCGGCCCCGCCTCGGTAACGAAAGGCGCGATCCAGTCGACCTCGCGGTTGGTGACGGCGACGTGAAACCCCTGTTCGGCCAGATTCAGCGCCAGGGCGCTGCCCATGGTGCCAAGCCCGTAAACCCCGATATCTGCCTGTTGCATCTGCCTGCCCCTTTTGTCGCCAGTTTGTTTTTGGTGCAATTACCGGCCTGATTATACCTTTGACCAAGCGGCGCGCAGGCACAAGGGACGACAAGTCGCAAGGCAAACTGATTTTTCTGCCTTGCAGCATTGACCGCAAAATACTAGGCGCAAAAGCGACGACAACCTTGAGGATAACCCCCGTGTTCAAAAAGTCGCCTGGCAACACCTGGAAAACGCTTGACCGCGATCTGGGCCGGATCGTTCAATTGGAAACCGCCACCGCCTTTGTGGCCCGCCCACTGGTCGGGCCGGGCATTGCCCTGGCGTTTATCCTGCTGGCCGGGCTGGCGGCGGCAATCCTGCTGGGACAGTTCCCGGTCAATATGATTGTGGTCGTTGCGGCCATTTTCGGCGCCTATATGGCGATCAATATCGGCGCCAATGATGTGGCCAACAATGTCGGCCCGGCGGTGGGTGCCAATGCACTTAGCATGAGCGGGGCGATTGCCATTGCCGTTGTGGCCGAAAGTGCGGGCGCGTTGCTGGCGGGGGGCGACGTGGTATCGACCATCGCCAAGGGCATCGTCGATCCGGAAGCGATGCAAGACACCCAGACCTTTATCTGGGCAATGATGGCGGCGCTGATTTCGGCCGCCTTATGGGTCAACCTGGCAACATGGGTCGGCGCTCCGGTGTCGACCACCCATTCGGTGGTCGGCGGGGTCATGGGGGCCGGGGTGGCGGCGGCGGGATTAAGTGCGGTGAACTGGATGACCATGAGCAAGATCGCCGCCAGTTGGGTGATCTCTCCGGTTTTGGGGGGCGTGGTGGCGGCGGCTTTGCTGGCGCTGATCAAGGCGCGGATCATTTATCGCGAAGACAAGATTGCGGCGGCGAGGGTCTGGGTGCCGGTGCTGGTCGGGCTGATGGCCGGGGCGTTTGCGGCATATTTGTCGGTCAAGGGATTGAAGCGGATCATCAAGATCGACCTGGGCGATGCGTTGATGATCGGGGTCGCCTGCGCGGTGCTGGTGTGGATGATCACCAAGCCGCTGATCCGGCGGCAATCGGAAGGGTTGGACAACCGCAAGAAATCCCTGAAGCTGTTGTTCCGCCTGCCTTTGGTGGTTTCTGCCGCCATGCTGAGCTTTGCTCACGGGGCCAATGACGTGGCCAATGCGGTCGGGCCTTTGGCGGCGATTGTGCATGCGAGTGAGTTTGGCAGTTTTTCCGCCAAGGTGGAAATTCCGATCTGGGTGATGGTGATCGGCGCGTTTGGCATATCGTTTGGGTTGTTCCTGTTCGGGCCGAAACTGATCCGCATGGTTGGGTCGCAGATCACCAAGCTGAACCCGATGCGGGCGTTTTGTGTCGCCTTGTCGGCGGCGATTACTGTCCTTTTCGCTTCGGGGCTGGGTCTGCCGGTCAGTTCGACGCATATCGCGGTGGGCGGAATTTTCGGGGTCGGGTTCTTTCGGGAATGGCATATGAATCGACGGTTGCAGACGGCGCGTCAGGCCAGGTCACCAGATACAGAGTTGCAGCCCGAAGAACGCACGCGACGCAAATTGGTTCGGCGCTCGCATTTTCTGACCATTATTGCGGCCTGGGTGATTACGGTTCCTGCGGCGGCGGTGATGTCGGCGGTGATATTCCTGGGGCTGAATGCGTTTCTTTAAGACAGGTCTTGCGGGGCAAGGCCCGGCAATGGTGATCTAAACAGGCGCTCTTCCACCCTTTGGGTGTCGTCGCGGGTTACACCCCCAAACACCAGCGCATGATGGCCTTTTGTGCGTGCAGGCGGTTTTCGGCTTCATCAAAGATCACTGACTGAGGGCCGTCCATGACACCGCTGGTGACTTCTTCTTCGCGGTGGGCGGGCAGGCAGTGCATGAACAATGCGTCGTCTTTGGCCCCTTGCATCAAGACCTCGTCGACCTGGTAGGGGCGCAACATGTTGTGCCGGCGTTCGCGGGCGGTTTGGGAATCGTGCATCGAAATCCAGGTGTCGGTGACAATCAGGTCGGCGTTTTCCACCGCTTTGGCCGGGTCGCGTTCGATGCGGATTTTGACGCCTTTTGAGCGGGCAAGGGCAATGAATTCATCTTCGGGGTCGAGTTGCGAAGGACCGGTGAAGGTGAGGTTGAAGCCAAATTGGCCAGCCGCGTGCAGGAACGACGCGCAGACGTTGTTGCCGTCGCCGGTCCAGACCACGTTTGCGCCTTTGATCGGGCCGCGGTGTTCTTCGTAAGTTAAGATGTCGGCCATGATCTGGCAGGGGTGCGTGCGGTCGGTGAGGCCGTTGATCACCGGCACGCTGGCGTATTCGGCCATTTCGGTCAGGACGTTTTCATCGAAGGTCCGGATCATGATCATATCGACGTAGCGCGACAGAACCCGCGCCGTGTCGGCGATGGTTTCACCGTGACCAAGTTGCATGTCCTGGCCCGAAAGCAGCATGGTCTGGCCACCCATTTGGCGCACGCCGACATCGAAGCTGACCCGTGTGCGGGTCGAGGGTTTTTCGAAAATCAGCGCGACCATCTGGCCCGCGAGGGGCTGGTCGTCATCGGGAGTGCCTTTGGGGCGGCCCTGGCGGGCCTGTTTCATGTCGCCGGCCTGGGTGATCATGTGGCGCAGGGCGGCGGGGTCGGTTTTGTGGATGTCTAGGAAATGGTTCATGAGTTTATCGCTTTTGGATGGGTCGGGAGGGGGGCCAGCCCCCACACCCCCGGAGTTTATCTGGCAAGATGAAGATCAGGTAGCTACCTGCGAGGCTGTGCGTTCGAGGCGGATCAGGGCCTCGGTTATGTCTTCGTCAGTGATATTCAGGGCCGGGAGCAGGCGGATGACGTTGTCGGCGGCGGGGATGGTGATGAGGTTGTTGTCATAGCCCGCGTTGACCACATCAAGGTTGGGGGGCACGCATTTGAGGCCGAGCATCAGGCCAGAACCGCGCACCTCGGTGAAGACGGTTGGGTGGGTGGCGATCAGGCCTTCGAGTTTTTGTCTGAGCAGGGCGGCCTTGCGGTTTACCTCGGACAGGAAGTCGGGGTTGGCGACGTGATCCATGACGGCGCAGCCGACAGCGCAGCCAAGCGGGTTGCCGCCGTAAGTTGAGCCGTGGGTGCCCGGCGTCATGCCGGAGGCCGCGCGTTCGGTGGCCAGCACTGCCCCGAGCGGGAAGCCGCCGCCGATGCCTTTGGCGACCATCATGATGTCGGGTTCAATGCCTGCCCATTCGTGGGCAAACAGGCGGCCGGTGCGGCCCATGCCGCATTGGACTTCGTCGAGGATCAGCAGGATATTGTGTTCATCACAGAGGTCACGCAGGCCTTTGAGGCACTGGTCAGGCAGTGGGCGGATGCCGCCTTCGCCCTGGATCGGTTCGATCAGGATGGCGGCGGTTTTGTCGGTGATGGCGGCGGCGGTGGCGTCGTGATCCGTATCGGAACCGGGCCATGGCAGGTGGGTGAAGCCGGGCAGGAGCGGCCCGAAGCCCTGTGTCATCTTTTCAGACCCGGCGGCGGAGATACCGGCCGAGGACCGGCCATGGAAGCTGCCGTCGTAGGTGATGATATCCGTGCGCTTTGGCTGGCCTTTGTCGTGCCAGTATTTGCGGGCCATTTTAACGGAGAGTTCGCAAGCCTCGGTGCCGGAGTTGGTGAAAAACACCGTGTCGGCGAAGGTGTTTGCCACCAGCCTGTCGGCCAGGTCCTGTTGTTGGGGGATCTGGTAAAGGTTCGAGACATGCCAAAGGGCCTGGGCCTGATCGGTCAGGGCTTTGGTCAGGCCGGGGTGGGCGTGGCCCAGCACGTTGACGGCAATCCCCGCGCCGAGGTCGAGAAAGCGGCGGCCATCTGCGTGGGTCAGCCAGGAGCCGCTGCCTTTGACAAAGGTGAGGGGGGCGCGGTTGTAAGTCGGCAGAATGGACGGGATCATCGGGATATCCTTTGGCGGTATAGGCCCCTATGAGTGCCTCATGAGGGGGTGCGGCGTCAATCTTTTGGTGAGGGTTTGGTGAGGGTGCGCGCCGGGTCAGGCGCATAGATCAGGCGGGCCGTTACGCGGTTTGGCGTCGGCGTCGGTTGATTTCTGGTGATAACATTCTGATCATGGGGATGGACCTAGCGGAAGTGGAAAGATTTGTGAACCCCGTATTTATGTTTGATGATGCTGTGGGTTGAAGGTTTGACCCGGTTGGCGTTGGTGCGGGCCTTGGAACAATGACCGCAAGTGTTGTTGCCGGACAAGTCGGCAACAATGCCGGGCGCAGCCCCCCCGCAGGTCAGAAACAGGACCGGCCGACATGAGGATTGATCCTGGTGCCGACATTGAACGCCTTATTGGCAAGACCTATGCGGGTCGCGGGCGTGCCTATGCGCGCCAGGGCCGGGTTCGGGAACCAACCAGGACCGAGGGGCGTCGGATGGTGTTTGCCCGGGTCCGGGCCAGCGGCACGGCCAGCCACACCCGGACGATCGCGCCTGACTTGGCTGATGACGGACATCTTGCCGGTACCGGCGGCGAATGCAGCTGCCCGGGCGGTTACAACTGCAAGCATGTGGCGGCGGTTCTGTTTGTGGCCGAACCGATATTGCGTGCAAATGATGCGCCCGCGCCTGCACGGACCCGGGTTGCCGATCCGAAAACGGCCCGGTACCGCCAAAATTCATCCTGCCGGTGGATTTCAGGATCCGGCGTTACCCGGGCCTTGCCGGCTGGTATTGCGGGCTTCATTCCGGGCGGTATTGGCCTGACGCTGACAGCGGCTGATACTGTGATCCTTTGCGATCCATAGTGGAATCCGGCGGTCGGGCGTCAGGCAACGGACCGGCCCACCCGATTGGCCGGGACAGGCCGGTTTTCGTGCATCGCCGGATCAACAAAGGCACCGTTGCAACCCAGATCGGGGCAATTCAGGCGCGCAAACAGGATCTGGCCGACGCCCCGCGCGCGCCTTCTGCAACCTGCTGAGCCTTGGCAAAAACCGTCGAACGGGGCTTGCTCGTCGCCGATCATGGCGGTAGGTAATCCTGGCGCGGCTGTAGCTCAATGGTAGAGCTCCTGGTTCCCAACCAGATGACGAGGGTTCGATTCCCTTCAGCCGCTCCAAGAAATCCCAGCCATCAATCACCCGCCCAATACCTGACCACAATCGGGCCGTTTTATCGGTCCGTTTTTAAATATCGGTAGGGCCGGAGGGTGGCGTGATTTCATCTTCCACGCCGTTGTCCGGTGGATCAGCTTTGCGCCGTATGATGATGTCCCCATTGGGCAAAATCTCGGGCGGGTGATAGCGTGACCAATCCTGGACCTCGCCCAGAAGCCGGGAAAAGGCCGGGCCCATTTCACGCATAAACCCTTGCATCGCCGGGCCGAATTCATCCACCAACCCACGCAAATCATTCAACGTCGGGGCCATTTCCTGTTGCAGACCTTCCAGAAACAATTCCGCCCCGCGTTCCATCAGGGAACGTCCCTGGTCCTGGGCCGAAAGCGGTGCAGGAAGGGGGGCAACAAGAGAAACGGCCAAGGCGGCGGCCAGAGGGATGCGATATTTCATGACGTCAATATAGGGGCAGATCACCCCGTCTTAAAGGGTCATATGTCGATATCAAGAGTCACCGGGAAGTGATCCGAGGCCACCAGCAACGCGTCGCGCAGATCAACCTTGCCCCAGCATTCGGAATCGTTGAACGGGTGCCAGATGCGCCATTCTGGCCTGTGCGCCCTCAGATCACTGGAAACCATGATGTAATCCAGCAAAGCCTGCAAAAACGTACCACTTTTGCGCCGTTCAAACCGCGCCGTGCTGAGGGCGGCGCCAAACGGACGGTTCAGGGTCTGCCTGGCGTGCGGGTCAAACAGGGTATCGCCAAGAACAATCTCGACCGTCGAACGGCCAAACAGGTGTTCATATTCGTCCAACCCCGGTCCGTCGTTCAGATCCCCCATGACAATCAGCTGATCGCCCTGCGCTTCGTGCGCCTCGATCCGGGCGCGCAGCCAGATCGCCTGGGCCAGTTGTTTACGCCGGTTGGCGATTGAAATGCGCATTACCTCGTCGCGGTTGCGCGCGCCATGCGGTGCCTTGGACTTTAAATGCGCGCCGATCATCCGCAATTCGGTGCCACGGCTGGTGCGCAAGGCCAGTTCCAGGGGCGGTTTGGAAAAGCGCACCAGATCTTCGGTGGCGTCGATATCCAGATCAATCCGAAACACCGAATCAAAGCGCGGCGCGGCGCGGCTGCCTTTCTTGCCGGTTTCGGCCCCTTGTGGGTCATGGGTCGCCTGCAAGGCCGCAGGATCGTACAGCAAAGTGATTTCCTGTTGGGTATCATTGGCAAAGCCGGAAACGGCGCGGGACGTGCGCAATCCAAACACCCCGGCAAAATGTTCCAATGCCCGGACACTGCTGTGATGGCGCCCGGTGTCCGGGGCCTCGATCACCATCACCGCGTCCGCGTCCAGCGCAGTAAACACATGCCCAAGCGCCTTTATCTGCTGCGCCCGGGTGACGTCATAGCGCCCGGACCAACCGCCATCGTCGCGCAGATGGTCGTTGTCATCAAACAGGCTGGCGAACCATTCGACGTTATAGGTCGCCAGCCGCATCAGGTTTTTTCCAGCCGCCGCGCACAGTTGATTTCATCCCAGGCGCGATTGATGTCGACCATTCGCTTTTCCGCCAGTTTTATGGCCTCTTCCGGCACGCCGCGGGCGATCATCGCATCGGGGTGGGTTTCGCGCACCAAACGGCGCCACATGGTGCGGACCTCGTCATGCGGCGCGCCCAGGGGCATGCCCAGTACGGTATAGGGGTCGGCCTGTTGGTCGGGCACAAATCGCGCCTTAAGCGCGCGGAACTGGCGCTCGGGGATTTCAAAGATGCCAGCGACGGTTTCCAGAAATGCGTCTTCGTCCGGGTGGTAGAACCCGTCGGCCAGGGCAATATGAAACAACCCCTCCATCAGGTCGCACAAGGTTTCGCGATCATCCTTGAACATGGTTTTGATCTGGCGGGCATAGACGCGGTAACCGGCCACGTCGGTGCGCGCCATATTGAATACCCGGGCCGCGTTTGCCTCGTCCGCACGGGCGATCTGGAATACTTCGCGAAAGGCCGTCACCTCGTCGCGGGTCACTTGCCCGTCGGCTTTGGCCATCTTTGCGCCCAGGGCGATGACCGCAATGGTAAAGGCCACGCTGCGTTCGCGCCGGGTGGTCAGGTGCTTGAACACCTCGCCCAGGCTTTCGCCCTTGGCAAGGGCGGACAATGCTTCGCTTATGCGGGTCCAGATCGACATGGGGTCAGTTTAGGCGGTTGTTCCCGGGTCGGCAACCAGCAGCACCTTTTGCATCAGCACCAACTCCAGCCATTGGCCGGATTTATACCCGACCTGCGCCATCCGCCCGACCTCTTCAAAGCCGCAAGCGGCATGAAAAACCTGCGCCTCGGGGTTGGCCCCGGAAATTCCGGCGACCAGAACCCGAACGCCCGCGTGCACCGCCACCTCTTCAAGTCGGCGCATCAGCGCGCGGCCCAGCCCGCGGCGGCGCGCATTTGCAGTCAGATGAATGCTCAGTTCTTTGGTGTGGGCATAGCCGGGGCCGTCGCGGAAAGTGTCATAGGTAGCAAAGCCAACCACCTGATCATCCAGTAACGCCACCTGATACGCGGCCCATCGCAAGGCGATATCAGCGGCAATCTCGGTCTCGCCGCATTCGGCGGTGGTAAATGTTGTCAGCGTGTCGCGGATTGCGGCATTGGTGATGTCACGGATCGCAATCACATCGGCCATTCTGGCCTGCCGGAAATTGGCATTTCCCTGGGTCATTGCAGCGTCCTTGGGCCATGGGGCGTGTCAAATTCGGCCATCAATGCAGGCGATCCAGGTTCGAACACCACCCTTGGGTCAACGATTGCCAGTTCATCCTGCAACGTCAAGGCAAAAGGATGCGCCACCACAAGGCGGCGCAGAGTACACCCCGATTGCGCGAGCTTTGTCGCAGGATGATATGCCCCCTGCCATTGGATCAAAGCAGGGTGCATATTGTCATAAGGTAGCCGCCCTGATTGCGGCACGCCCATGCCCCACCGCAAATCACCCCGGCTAAGGTCGACCCGCGTGCCAACCGCACCGGACCGGTTTGAAAGCGCCAGATCAAGGTCATCCACCCTGCAAATCCAGTTGCTTAGGCGGGCGGGCCCGGTAAATGCGTCAAGATCAAACCACCGAGGAAAGTTAGGTTTCGGCGCGTCCGGGTCAATGGCAATCGCCTCCAGGTAAAGCCCGTCCGCCAAGCCCAAAAGGTGGTTATGGGTGCCAAAATGCGTGTGTTTGCCGCCTGGCTGCAACGCCACGCCCAAAGCCGCCCCGATCAGCGCGCGCGCCTCTTCAAGGGTTGTTGCGGCCACTGCCAGATGATCCAGTATCATTCCCGTCTCCGGTCCATTTGCGCGCAGTAAGTTCAGAGGCCGGCATGTATGTAAAGCCAGCCCGGCGAAATGACGCTTATCCGCCAGTACTCCTGCGACATCATGCACCATACTGTGGTTTTGCCAATCCAGCGATCCGCCTTATATGGGGAAGGCGCAACATTGACGGTACATGAAAAGAATGCCTTACATCTGGGCCAAACCAGACCAACCCGACACAGCCAGCCCCCTGGATGAGCTGCATCTGTGGCGCCACCAGTCGCTGCAACCACGTGGCTTTGTCTGGTTTATCGGGCTGACATTTGCCTTTATTCTGATGCCTTTGATGGCCGTCCTCGGGTCTGTTGTGCTGTGGGGGCTGCTGCCGTTCCTGTTGCTGACGCTGGGGGCCATATGGCTGGCTCTGGCCCGGTCGCGCCGCGATGCGCAGGTCTGCGAAGTATTGACCCTGACGCGCGATCACGCCCATCTGATCCGGCGCAACCCCAGGGGACCGGACCAGGAATGGGATTGCAACCGCTATTGGGTCCGCCCGGAAATCCATGCGCATGGCGGTCCGGTGCCACAGTATTTAACCCTGAGCGGGGGTGGTCGCGTGGTCGAAATTGGCGCGTTCCTGTCGGAACAGGAACGGGTGGCGCTTTATGGCGAGTTGGTCAGCGCGTTGCGACATTAACCTTTTGAGAACAACCGATTCAATGCGCCAAACTGGCTAAGGCCGACGCCTGCCAATATCAACATCATTGCCCAGATCAGCGAAGGCGGCAACGCCTCGCCCAGGATTAGCGCGCCCAGCAGGACCGACCACATCGGCACCTGATAATTGACCAGCGACAAAAACACCGGCCCGGCCGTACGGGCCAACACAATCCGCAACAAACCGGCGGCGGCAGTCGGGACCAGGCCCAGGTATCCCACGGCCAAAGCCGTCTTGGCGTCTATTGACGGCGGCGGCCCCTCGACGATCCAGGCGACCGGGATCACACAGACCGCACCAATCGCCAGCAATACAGCCGAAAGCCCCAATGGATCAACCGCAGGCAGGCGGCGCACCTGAATCGAGCTGACCGCATAACACCCCGCCGCCACAAGGCAGGCCAACCGGCCCGGAAACTCAAGCGCCGCACCGGAACTGGCAAATACCTGATCGCCGATCAGCAATACCACCCCGGCAAAGCCAATCACAAAGCCGGCGCCACGACGCCATGTCATACGTTCACCCGGAATCAGGAAATGCGCCATCGGCAGCACGATCAACGCGACACTGGCCATTGATACCCCGGCAAAACCAGAGGTGACATATTGCTGACCCCAACTAAGCAGCATGAAGGGTGCGGCTGAACTCAGCAATGCGATGAACACCGTATTGGCCCAGTCCGCCGCCCCCGCCGGATTGGTAAAAAGCCGGGCACGCCGGCCTTGCCAGACCCCGACACCCAACCAGGCAGCGACCGTCAGCGCCGTGCCAATACTGATCCTGGCCGCCGCCAGCCAGAACGGGGTAATGCCCGGCAAAGCCAGCTCAATCGTCAGAAATGCCCCGCCCCAGATCAGCCCCAACAGGACAACCATAACCCAGCTTTTGGCGGTTATATCAGGGGCCTGCGCCATAAATACCTTTCAAACCCCCGAGTCCCCCCGCGGCACCCCCGAGGCCAATAACCCCGGGGGCATCAATCCGTAGGGCGGGGTTCACCCCGCCGCCACGTTTAGTTCTTGGCCTTGTCCACCATTTTGCCCGCCGAAATCCACGGCATCATGGCGCGCAATGTCTCGCCGACCTTTTCGATCTGGTGCTCGTCGTTCAAACGCCGTGTGGCTTTGAAATGCGGCTGGCCAACAGCATTTTCCTGCATGAAATCACGCACAAATTTGCCGTTCTGAATATCCGTCAGAACCGCCTTCATCCGTGCCTTGGTTTCGTCATAGGGCAGAATGCGCGGACCCGATGCATATTCGCCATATTCCGCCGTGTTGCTGATCGAATAGTTCATGTTGGCAATGCCGCCTTCATAAATCAGATCGACGATCAGCTTGACCTCGTGCAGGCACTCAAAATACGCCATCTCGGGGGCATAACCCGCCTCGACCAGAGTTTCGAACCCCATGCGGATCAATTCAACCAACCCGCCACACAAAACCGCCTGTTCACCGAACAGATCGGTTTCGCATTCCTCGCGGAAGTTGGTTTCGATGATGCCGGACCGCCCGCCACCGATGGCAGAACAATAACTGAGACCGATTTCCAGAGCGCGACCAGACGCGTCCTTGTCCACCGCCACCAGGCACGGCACGCCGCCGCCTTTGGTGTATTCGCCGCGCACCGTGTGGCCCGGACCTTTGGGGGCCATCATGATCACGTCGATGCCGGGCTTGGGATCAATCAGACCAAAGTGGATGTTCAACCCGTGGGCAAAGGCAATCGCCGCCCCGTCGCGGATGTTGTCATGCACGTATTTGCGATAGGTTTCGCCCTGAAGTTCATCCGGCATGGTGAACATGATCAGATCGGCCCAGCCCGCAGCCTCGGCCAGCCCCATGACCTTAAGGCCCTCGCCTTCGGCTTTGGCAATCGAGGCCGAGCCGTCGCGCAGCGCCACCACAAGGTTCTTGGCACCGGAATCGCGCAGGTTAAGCGCATGGGCGTGGCCCTGGCTGCCATAGCCAAGAATGGCAACTTTCATGTCTTTGATCAGGTTGATGTCGCAATCGCGATCATAATAAACGCGCATTTGGGCGCTCCTTTGTAAGTTGTGGTGAATAGTCTTGTGTCTTTTACCAAGTAATTCACTGATTGCGATTTCAGTTTTTTCCTATATTTGAATTTTTTAGAGATATTCATTCGTCTATTGCCAATAATCCGAGGCTTTCATGCTTGACAACACTGACCGCCGCATCCTGCGCCAGTTTCAGGCCGATCCCGACCTGACCACCGCCGATCTTGCGGTGCGGTGCGGGCTGACAACCGCGACCTGCTGGCGACGGCTGGAAAAGATGCAGGCAGCCGGGCTGATCGAAGGTCAGGAGGCGGTGATCAACTGGGCGGCCCTGGGATATAGCGTCGAAGTATCTTTGCGCTTTACCCTGGACAAGACCGTCAGCCGCGCGTTTGACGAATTCCTCGCGGCGGCGCGCGAGGTGCCCGAAGTGCTGGAAATACAGACGTTTCTGGGCCGGGTCGATGTGCGCCTGTCGGTGATTGCCCGCGATCTGGCACATTACCAGACACTCTACCGCGACCGCATCCTGACCCTGCCACATATCGCCGACATCGAAGCGCTGATGCATATTGCCCGGATCAAAAGCGACCAGGGGTTGCCGCTGTGATTGATCCTGTGATTGATCTTGATGATCTTGACCGCAAATTGCTGCGCGCCCTGTCCCAGGATGCCAGCCAAAGTGCAGGCGCTTTGGGGCGACGTTTCAACCTGTCGCAACCCGCCACCTGGCGCCGGATCAAACGGTTGGAATCGGCGGGTGTGATCAGCGGGCGGCGCCTTCGGCTTAATGCCAAAAAGCTGGGGTTTGGTGTTACGGTGTTTCTGGGTGTCAAACTGGCCCGCAAGGGGCAGGTTTCCCTAAGCGACTTTGAACGCGCGGTGACGGCCATCCCCGAGGTGCAATCGGTTGAACATGTGCTTGGTCTTTATGATTTCCGCCTGCGGGTGGTGGCGCGTGATCTGGGCGACTTTGAACGGGTACTGAGACGCCGCATCATGACCCTGCCGGGCGCCGGAGAGGTTGAGGCAAACGTATTGCTAAGTGAAGAACGCAGGCCGGGGCCGATTGGCTGATTGCTTCCCCTGCCCGCTTCGGGCTATGCCCGATGGCAACAGAGGAAAGGAATCCCGAATGCCCGGTTTGCTAGACAATATCGACCCCGATGGAATGGAAGAGTTTTCGGTGGTCTTCACCGACCGGTCCCTGAACCATATGTCCAAAGCGTTCCAGCAGGTGATGAACGACATCTCCTCGATGCTGAAGGACGTCTATAACGCCCACGCCGTGGCCCTTATCCCCGGCGGCGGCACCTTTGCAATGGAGGCCGTGGCGCGTCAGTTTGCGCGCGGTGAAGATGTGCTGGTGGTGCGCAACGGCTGGTTTTCCTATCGTTGGAGCCAGATATTCGAGACCGGCGGTTTGACCGCCAATGCCACCGTGATGAAGGCGCGCCAGTCGGGCAATATGGCGCCGTTTTCGCCCGCCCCGATCGACGAGGTGACGGCGGCCATTCGGGCGCAAAAGCCGGGCGTGGTATTTGCCCCGCATGTGGAAACCGCCGCCGGGGTGATCCTGCCGGACGACTATGTGACGGCGATGGCAACCGCCGCCCACGATGTGGGCGCATTGATGGTACTGGATTGCATTGCCTCGGGCTGTGCCTGGATAGATATGCAGGCGACCGGCGTTGATGTACTGATCTCGGCGCCGCAAAAGGGTTGGAGCGCGTCGCCTTCGACGGGGTTGGTGATGCTGTCGGAACGGGCCGAGGCACGGCTGGCGGAAACCAGCTCGGACAGTTTTGCCATTGATCTGAAGAAATGGCGTCAGATCATGGTGGCGTATGAAAACGGCGGTCACGCCTATCACGCCACCTTGCCAACCGACGCCTTGCGGGCGTTTCGCGATACCATGCTGGAAACCCGGGATTATGGTTTTGAACGCTTGCGCGATGCCCAATGGACGCAAGGCAATGCGGTTAGGGCGATGTTGAAGGACAAGGGCATCACATCGGTGGCCGCAGATGGTTTTGGCGCACCGGGTGTGGTGGTCAGCTATACCGATGATCCCGGCATTCAGAACGGCAGCAAATTCGCGGCTTTGGGCATGCAGATTGCCGCCGGGGTGCCGCTGCAATGTGATGAACCCGACGGGTTTGCCACCTTCCGGCTGGGGCTGTTTGGATTGGATAAACTGTATGACGTGGATGCAACTTTGGCGCGTCTCAAGCGGGTGATTGATCAGGTGCTCTAGTGGGTTGATTTCACATTTGGAACCCATGATTTCTTGCGGTGATAATTTTGTCGGGGTCGGCTTTCCTGACGAAGGCTCAGGCTTTGAACGGTTGGTGACGGCCTTCAAAGCACCAACCGGTTGACCTCGCACGCCGCGACACCTCGATGGGATCACTCTTGACAAAGCTGAAGCCGGGCGGTTGGAAGAATGCCATTCTTCTTAGCCTTATCAATCAGTTAGGCGGATCATAGGTCAAATATGATTGCCGGTGCCCATGGTAAGGTAAAATCAGTGTAATATCGGTTCACGGGTATTTGCAGCCAATGGCTTTGCCGGTTGCAGCATTTTCGTGTAAACTGTGCCCAGGCACCTCCGGCGTGGTTTGACAAAAGGATACTGGCATGGTCATCAAGGCAAGTCCGGCCGCATTGGTCCTGGCAAAATTGGTCCTGGCAAAATTGGGCCTGGCAAAACTACCAACCGTAAGCGTGGCGCGCGGCGGCTGTACGGGCCGTGAATATCAGGCGCAATCGTGCAACACCGGCGCAATCCTGGGTTTGGCGATGCAACCGTGCGTGAAACTGATCATCGGTTGAATTCCGCCAAAACACGCCTTATTGACCGGGGCAATCCGGGCGCCGGGTTGTTATTCTGTATCTACATGTCACCTTATATTTCAAGACACCCACCAATCTGGAGATTCCCCCATGCGTTTTCTGTTTCTCATACTAATGATCCTTCCCGGGTTTGCCATGGCCGCCGGCGGCGCGACTGAACCGACCACCACCAAGACCAGCAAAGAATGCAAAGGCGTCAAGGTCTGGGACAAAAAGACCAAAACCTGCGTCGATCCCCAGGATTCCAGCCTTGATCAGGATGAATTGCTGCAAGCTGTGCGCGAATTGGCCTATGCCGGGCGCAATGACGACGCCCAGGGCGTGCTGCGCCAGCTGCATGACCAGAACGACGATCTGGTGCTGACTTACTGGGGGTTTACAAATCGCAAGCTGGGCAATCGCGCACTGGCAAATACCTTTTACACCCGTGCCATCACTTTGAACCCGGACAACATCCTGGCGCGCTCTTATATGGCGCAAGGGTTCATCACCGAAGGCCGGGTTGAAGAAGCGATTGCCCAATGGCGCGAAATCAAGGCGCGCGGCGGGGTCGGCACCTGGGCCGAAGCATCGTTGCGCCAGGCAATTCGCACCGGGCTGACATATAACTACTGAGTTTCAGGCTTTGTTTACCCTTGCCGGTCTAATCTAAGGTTATTCCCCCGTTTCAGTTGGAAGGGAATTGATACAGGCAAGGGCAGAACAAAAATGAACAATTTGCCAATGGCACCGGTGCCCGCGACGGGCATCGGCATGGATTTGGCTGAGGCCGCTCCTCGGGCGCATATTTCCCCGTCAACACTTGATCCGATATCAAAGGCGGCCATCGTCGTGCGCCTTTTGATCCGTGAAGGCGCCGACATCCCGCTTGAAGATCTGCCGGACCGGTTGCAGGCGCGGCTGACCCATCAGATGGGGCGGATGGGGCTGATTGATCAGGGCACACTGAATTCGGTGGTGCAGGAATTTGCCGACCAGCTGGACGGGGTCGGCCTGTCGTTTTCCCATGGCATCGCCGGGGCGCTGATGACGCTGGACGGCAAGATAAGCGCACAAACCGCCACCCGCCTGCGGCGCGAGGCCGGGGTGCGCCAGTCGGGCGACCCCTGGGTACGGCTGCGCGGTCAAACCAAAGAAGAGCTGGTCGAGATGCTCTCGGCCGAAAGCACCGAAGTTGCGGCGATATTGCTGTCAAAACTGCCGGTGCCGAAGGCGGCAGAGGTGCTGGGGGCGCTGCCTGGGCCATTGGCGCGGCGCATCACTTTCGCCATCAGCCAGACCGGCAGCGTCACCCCCGAAGCGGTGGATCGGATTGGCCTGTCGCTGGCGGCGCAACTGGATTTGCGCCCCATTCTGGCGTTTTCCGACGGCCCTGACGAACGGGTTGGCGCGATCCTGAACCAATCACCGGCGGCGACGCGCGATAACGTTCTGACCGGGCTGGACGAAAAGGACATGGAATTTGCCACCTCGGTGCGCAAAGCGATCTTTACCTTCGCACATATCTTTGAGCGGCTGGATCCGCTGGACGTGCCGAAACTGATCCGCGTGGCAGCCCCCGGCGATCTGGTGGTCGCATTGGCCGCCGCCGTCGATGGTGATTTGGCCAAATCCCGCGATCACCTGCTGGAAAACATGTCGACCCGGATGGCCGACAATCTGCGCGAAGAGATTGCCGAAAAGGGCAAGGTCAAAGCCGCAGACGGCGAAACCGCGATGGGCAATGTTGTCAATTCGATCCGCGAACTGGAAGCCAACGGAGATTTGGAGCTGGTCATTCCCGGCGAAGAGGACGAGGCATAGGATTTATCCGCCTATTCCCTGACCGGTCAGGTGCAGCGGAGGGTGTGTGCTTGCACGCACCTTTCTTGCCAGGAGAGGTGTGTGCAAGCACACACCCTACGCTGCGAAATCACCTGCCTCAATCTGCTCGCGTTCAATCGACTCGAGCAATGCCATGAAGTTACCTTCGCCAAAGCCGTCATCGCCTTTGCGCTGGATAAATTCAAAAAAGATCGGCCGGATCACGGTTTTTGAGAATATC
Source organism: Paracoccaceae bacterium (assembly GCA_021648025.1). Taxonomy (GTDB): domain Bacteria; phylum Pseudomonadota; class Alphaproteobacteria; order Rhodobacterales; family Rhodobacteraceae; genus NVQY01. The sequence goes on along the minus strand of JAKITO010000017.1, from coordinate 21,935 downwards.
TGCAACAAGATACGGGCTTAACCACCATCCAGAACGCCTTCGCCGTCAATCAGGATACCGGGTTTCTTCATCCGTTGTTGGTCAGATGATCGAGGTAATAGAATCCCTCGTCGGCAGGTTTGGATTGGCTCAGCCAGTCAAATTCGTCGTTGTAAGGCGAGGTTTCGTAATATTGGACGATGAAATAGATCAGCGACCCGCCAATGCCCAGGGTGGCAGGCACATCCATGGTTTTATTGTCGCCGACGTATGCCGCGCGGTCAGGGCAAACCCCATGCGGGCAAACAAATCACGCAAACCCTGTGGGTTCTCATGGGCGAATTCAACAAATTCAAACCCACCCGTGCCAGCCGGATTTTCATCAGAGATTATCGATTTTGGCGCATTATGTGGAAACGGGCCCATGTGGATCTCCTTCATTTGATGGGGGAATGGTGCAGGGACACTCTTGGCGCGATGAATACAGCAGTACCAGTGCGACAAACGCGTAATTTTGCAAAATTTACTGCCCTGGATGCGTGACTTTTTCCAAAAATTATGAAAACATAGGAAAATACCGCAAAAAATTGGAATATGACGATGTTGGATGACACTGACACCCGCCTGCTTGCCGCCTTGCAAAAGGATGCGCATCTGACAGCGCACCAATTGGGTGAGTTGATAAACCTGTCGTCAAGCCAGGCTGGGCGGCGGCGCCAACGGTTAGAGGCCGACGGGTTCATCCAAGGCTATGCCGCGCGACTTGATCCCGAACGTCTTGGGTTGCATGTGCAGGGCTTTGTGCAGGTGCAACTGGCAACGCATAAGCCGGATCAGGCCAGGGGCTTTGCCCAGCTGATTTCCACCCGGCCCGAGATCACCAGCGCCTGGATCATGACCGGTGAGGCGGATTATCTGCTGCGGGTCTATTGCGCCGATCTGCCGGGGCTGAACCATCTGCTGCACGACGTCATCCTGCCGCATCCGGCGGTGGCCCGGGTGCAAAGCCAGATTGTCATGGACCAACCCAAGCGGGACGCGCCGCTGCCGACTTAATCTCATGGATTAATTTGCCGCCCTAAGATATTGATCTAAAGGACTATACTGAACATGGAAGCCTTCCTCTACCAAGCGATGATTTATCTCGGAGCTGCGGTGATCGCGGTACCGATTTCGGCGCGGTTGGGATTGGGGTCGGTATTGGGATACCTGGCGGCGGGGATCATTATCGGGCCAATGCTTGGGTTGGTCGGGTCAGAGACGGCCGATATTCAGCATGTGGCCGAATTTGGCGTGGTGATGATGCTGTTCCTGATCGGGTTGGAACTGGAACCCCGCGCGCTTTGGGATATGCGCCACCGGATGATCGGGCTGGGTGGTTTGCAGATCGGCATCAGCACGCTGGCCCTGATGGTCGCGGCGATGGTGGCGGGGCACCCATGGAGCGTGGCTTTGGCGGTTGGGTTGTCCCTGTCGCTTAGTTCGACGGCGATTGTGTTGCAAACCCTGTCGGAAAAAGGGTTGATGCAGACCAGCGGCGGGCGGGCGACATTTTCGGTGCTGCTGACGCAGGATATCGCCGTGATCCCGATGCTGGCGCTATTGCCGTTGCTGGCCTTGCCTGCGGTGGTGATGTTTGCGGCGGATGGATCAATCCAACTGGGATCTGCGCAAGAGGTGACTGAGGGCCTGTCGCTGGTGGCAGGATTGCCGGGCTGGGGCGTCACATTGGTGACCATCGGTGCGGTGGCAGGCGTCGTTTTGGCCGGGATATACCTGACCAGACCGTTGTTCCGATTCATCCATGCCGCCAAACTGCGCGAAATGTATACCGCACTGGCGTTGACCATCGTGGTCGGCATTTCGTTCCTGATGACGCTGGTCGACCTGTCCCCGGCGTTGGGCGCGTTTCTGGCCGGCGTGGTCCTGGCCAACTCTGAGTTTCGTCACGAACTGGAAAGTGATATTTTGCCTTTCAAAGGCCTGCTGCTGGGGCTGTTTTTCATCACTGTCGGGGCCGGCATCAATTTTGATGCATTTTTCGCCAACCCCGGTGATTTGCTTGGCTTGGCGTTGCTGGTTATCCTTGCCAAAGGCATCGTGCTTTATTTTGTTGGCCGGGCGTTCAAATTGAAAGGCCGCGCGCGCTGGTTGTTCACCTTGGGTTTGGCGCAGGCAGGCGAATTTGGTTTCATCCTGTTGGCGTTTTCGGTGAAACAGAACGTGGTGCCGGTGGATCTGGCGGAAAAGCTGTTGCTGATCATTGCTTTGACCATGGTGATCACGCCGTTGTTGTTCATCCTCTACGATATTTTGTCGCGTAACATGCGGGTTCACACACCAACCTATGATGAGGATGTGATTGATACCAGCGGTCCGGTAATCATCGCGGGCATTGGCCGGTTTGGTCAGATCGTCAACCGCCTGGTGCGCGCCTCGGGCTATCAGACCGTCGTGCTGGACCACGATATGGAGGTGATCCAACTGATGCGCCGGTTTGGCGTCAAAGGCTTTCTGGGCGATCCGACCCGGCCTGAACTGCTGAAAGCTGCCGGGCTGGAAAAGGCCCAGGTTCTGGTGGCGGCGATGGATGATCCGGCCAAGGTTACGCAGCTGGTGGCCTATGCGCGGCGTCAGCGCCCGGATTTGCACATCATCGCCCGCGCCCGCGACCGGACCCATGTGTATGAGCTGTATAAGGCCGGGGCCAACGATATCGTGCGCGAAATGTTTGACGCCAGCCTGCGGGCCGGGCGGTTTGTGCTGGAAAATGTCGGACTGAGCGAGTTTGAGGCAGCAGGCGCGGAACAGACGTTTTACGCCCATGACCGCAAGATTGTGCGCGAGTTGGCCGAGATTTGGGACCCCAACCTGTCAACCAGCCAAAACGCCGACTATATCGCGCGCGCACGCGAGTTGGAGCGTGACCTTGAAACCGCCCTTTTGGAACTGGCGGAACAGCACACCAAAAACCAAAACTGACGTGATTCCCAGGGTGGGCTTCAGCGCGCCATTGCTTGAGGGACCGGCGGGGCCGACCCCGCCCTACCCATCCGTCACACCGGCCTCGGCAAAGGTTGCCATGCCGCTGTGACAGGCCACAGCCGCCTTGAGGATATGAATCGCCAGGGCCGCGCCCGACCCTTCGCCAAGCCGCAGTCCCAGCGACAACAACGGTTCTTTGCCCAACTTGGCAAGCAAGGCCGCATGGGCCCGTTCCGCGCTTTGGTGTCCGGCCACGGTATGGTCCAGTGCCATACCTTCGGTGCGTTGCAGGCAGGCCGCCGCGGCGCAGCAAATGAACCCGTCCAGGATCACCGGAATGCTGAGGGCGCGTGCCGCTGCAATGGCCCCGGCCATTGCAGCAATCTCTCGCCCGCCAAGGCGGGCGAGAATGTCCAACCCGTCGCGTGCATCCACCGAATGGCGCACCACTCCCTGCGCCACCACCCGGGTTTTGATGTCCAGCCCGGCGTCATCAACGCCAGTCCCGCGCCCGGTCCAATCGGCAGCACCACCACCATAAAGTGCTGTGCAGATCGCCGCCGCCGCCGTTGTGTTGCCGATGCCCATTTCGCCAACCACCAAAAGATCGCCCGCAGGATCAACCGCATCCCAACCGCATTTCAACGCGGCGACGCAGTCCTGTTCGTCCATCGCCACACCGGTGGTGAAATCACCAGTAGGTCGATCCAACTCAAGTGCGACCACATCCATGCGCGCACCTGCCAGCGTCGCCAATTGGTTGATCGCCGCCCCGCCGGCCTGAAAGTTCAGCACCATCTGTGCTGTCACTTCGGCAGGAAAGGCCGAAACCCCTTGCGCCGCCACGCCGTGGTTGCCTGCAAATACAATCACTTGCGCTGCATTGATCGCCGGCCGGTCACTGCCACGCCACCCCCCATACCAAATCGCCAGGTCCTCAAGCCGCCCCAACGCGCCGGGTGGTTTTGTCAACTGACCATTGCGCGCCCGCGCACCTTCAACAGCCAGGGCAACCGGCCCCGGGGCCGCACCAAGCAAGGCACGAAATCCGTCCATATCTTTGAAGTCCGGTAGCATGATGTTCTCGTTTCCCTGGGAGTTGCCACATGTGATACAGCGGTGTTTAACCGTTGCACCATCCACCACAAGCCCCGGAAAGCGCCTGACGATGCCCAAAACCGACAAAACCCCGTTTCTCTGGGATATTGGCGTGGCCTTTGCCCTTTTGACCCGCCTGCCGTTGCCGACCTTGCCAAAATCCGCGTTTGCCAATCAGGCCCGCGCGGTCTGGGTCTTTGGGTTGGTGGGGCTTGTCGTCGGTGCAATTGGCGCCAGCGCCGGCTGGTTGGCGATGCACGCCGGGCTGCCAGTGATGGCGGCAGCGGGGCTGGTTCTGTTGGTTCAGATCATTGTCACCGGGGCAATGCACGAAGACGGGCTGGCCGATACCGCGGACGGGCTTTGGGGTGGGATCACCCCTGCCCGGCGGCTGGAGATCATGGGCGACAGCCGAATTGGCACCTACGGCGTGCTGGCATTGATCCTGTCGCTGGGCCTGCGCTGGGTTGCTTTGGCGGTGGTATTGACAATCAACCCGGGCCTGGTGACTGTCACCGCCGCCCTGTCACGCGCCTTTGTGCCGCTGGTAATGAGCACCCTGCCCTTTGCCCGCGCCGATGGCCTGTCGCGCAGGGTTGGGCGGCCCGGTTGGTGGGTTTCGGGTGGTGCGGCTTTGGTGGTGGCAGTGCTGGCTGTGATGGCCTGCGGACCATCCGTGATCACACCAATTGGGCTGGCGTGTCTGGCGGTCGCCCTTTTGGCGACCATATCAAACGCCAAGATTGGCGGCCAGACCGGCGATATCCTAGGGGCGTCCCAGCAGGTGGCCGAGATTGCCCTGCTGCTGGGATTTGCCGCTATGGCGTGACGCGCGCGCGGCCTTAGGCCGCCGCCGCCGGTTTGCGCGACATCAGAACGTCGCCAACCTGCTTGGCCGCAGCAATTTCGTCACCATCAGCGACGGCAGCGACTTCGCGGGTCATCCGCTCTAATGCGGCTTCGTACAATTGGCGTTCAGAATAGCTTTGTTCGCGTTGGTCGTCGGTGCGGTGCAGGTCGCGGACCACCTCGGCTATGGCAATCAGATCGCCCGAATTGATCTTTTGTTCATATTCCTGTGCGCGGCGTGACCACATGGCGCGTTTGACCTTGGCCTTGCCCCGAAGCGTGCGCAGCGCCTTGTCGATCACATCCGGCGGGCTAAGCGAGCGCATGCCAATTTCGACCGCCTTATGGGTCGGCACCCGCAAAGTCATCTTGTCCTTTTCAAACGAAACCACAAACAGTTCGAGCTTGAAACCCGCCACTTCCTGTTCTTCGACAGAGACGATTCTGCCCACCCCATGCGCCGGGTAGACGACAAAATCATTGGGGCGAAAATCAAGCTTTTTGTTCTTGGACATTCAGGTCTTCCTTTTGGTCACGCCCCTGACGGGGCTGGGCATTGATCAAGCGACAAAACCACAACGCCGGGACAAAGGAGTTGTCCCGTTTCGCTGTGGTGTGTCATATTATCAGCTATCCCGCTCAGAAGAGGTGAACGGGGCAGGTTTTGATGGCAGTATCATTTGTAAGATCAATATAGCACAAAAACAGGCCCCAAAAAAGAGCCTTCTGGCAAATTTTTCGGAAATTGTCGCAGGATCAGAGGGTTGAGGCGTAAAAACATATCCCACTTACGGAATATCAATCGTCACAGAGCCCCGAATCAGCCGCCTTCTCCTGGTGCCTCAGAGAAGTACTTTTCCAGCTTGCCGGTCTCACCGTCGCGGTCTTCGGCGTCGGGCAGCGGTTCCTTTTTGGAGATGATAACCGGCCATAATTCCGAGTATTTACGGTTGAATTCAACCCATTTGTCGGTGTCTGGCTCGGTGTCGGGACGGATTGCGTCGGCCGGGCATTCCGGTTCGCACACGCCACAATCAATGCATTCATCCGGGTGGATGACCAGCATGTTCTCGCCTTCGTAAAAGCAATCGACCGGGCATACTTCGACGCAGTCGGTATATTTACAGGCAATGCAACTGTCGTTGACGATATAGGTCATGGGCTGGCTTTCCGGTTCACCAAGTGTCGCGCCTAGCTAGTCCAGTGTTGTTGGTTCTTCAAGCGTCTGGCGTGCAATTACATCTGACGGCAGGCGAATTGTCAGAGGGTGCGACGTTTGATACCACTTTTGTCTAAGGACCAGCATGGCGCGCGTCGCAAGGTAGCTGTGAAGGCTGCCAAGGGAATGGAAAACGTCGGTTGCGCGCGCAGTGTCATTCCCCATCATAGGGGGTGTTTGCGCCGCCCCTTAAGGCATCCATGGCGCGGCGGTTTTTCTTGGTGGGGCGGGTGCCGACCCGGACGTGTTCGATTTTTGGCTCTTCCGGTGGTGTCAGGTCTTGGTACAGCGCTTGCGCCTCGCTGGCAGGGCCACGGCGGGCGGCCATGGCGATCACCCGCACCACCCGGATCTGGCGCGACTGGGCAAAAGTCAGCACATCGTCGGCTGCGATGGTTTGCGCCGGTTTACTGATACGGGTGGCGTTGACACGCACATGCCCTGCCGCCACCTGACGGGCGGCGAGGCTGCGGGTTTTGAAGAACCTTGCCTGCCAAAGCCATTTGTCGACGCGTTGTTTGGCAGGACCTTCGGTCATTTTGGGCTAGTTACTGTCCTTAAGCCCCATCAAAGCGGCGGCAAAAGGGTTGTCCGGATCAATCGGTTTTTCATATTTGGACGGGCGGGCCGAGAAGGGTTTAGCGCCTGGCTTTGGCTTGCCGCCCGGTTTCTGGCCGCGCCGGTTGGCCGGTTTGTTGCCAGATTTACCGCCCGGTTTTCCACCCTGTTTGCCACCAGCCTTACCTTGTGATCGGTCTTTCGGGCCAGAATCGCGGTTTTGGGCAAGCCTGTGCCCCCATGTGAAGGTATAAAAGACCTCCATATCAGGTGTCACGTCCGGGACAGAAACGGGAGGCGCCTCATCGGTCGCTTGCGCGCCCTCTTCGGCGGCGGTGGCCGGGGCCTCGGCAGGCGCTGACGCGCCTTTCTCGGGGGTGTCAGGCTGGGTCGGCGCTGGCGTGGCTTGCTCGGGTGCGGAGTCTGGTGGTGTTTCGGGTGATGCCTCAGCTGCCTTTGCGGGGTCCGGCACGGGGGCAGCTTTGACTTTGATACGTTCGCCGCGCTCGCCTTTGTAGCCAAGGCCAGTCATCAGGTCGGCGAATTGTTCCAGGGTCATGCCGGTTATTGACAGCATGTCGGGATTTGCCTCAAAGCCGGAACGGCTGTTTTCGCCACGCAAAAGATCCGCCAGACGTTCCAGCATGTCGATACGAATTGCCCGGTCGCCCGCCGCGCGGTAGCCGCACATGGTGTGATAGCCTTTGGGCGCATCTTTTTGCGCCGGCACTGTGACCAGTCCCGGGGGCGGGGATTCGGGAAATTCCTGCAAACCCTGCGCCAGCGACCACAGCACCAGACGCAGGCGGGTCGGTGCGGGTTTCAGCAACAAGGGCATGAAAATGGTGAACTGGCCAAAGCGAAGCCCGTGTTTGCGCAACGCCCCGCGCGAGTCCTGGTCAAGGTCTTTGACCTCTTGCGCCACATCGGCGCGGGTCATCAGCCCAAGGTTTTCGATCAAACGAAACGCAAAACCACGCGCCAGCCCCGTCAGGGTTTCATCGCGTTGCAGCGCCACCAGAGGTTCGAACAACGCCGCAACCTTGCGGTCGACGAAGTGCTGCAACCGGCGCTGGACCTTTTGCGCCACATCCGCACCGGCCACATCGTCAACAAACACCTCGACGTTGGGTTTCAGCGGTTCAGCCCCGGCGACCAGTTTGCCAACCGCCTGGGTGCCCCACATCAGGCCACCCTGTTCGGTAAAGTCGATTTCGGTATCGGGCGCGTTGTAAAACCGGTCGGCGCGCAGATGGAATTGCGGTGCCAACGCCTGAGCGGCGGCGGCTTTCAGCGCCTTGGCTTCGGCGGTGTCACCATTGGCGGCCTTGTCCGGGGTAAACCGGAAACCTTCAAGCCGTCCGACAAATTCGCCTTCGACGCTAACGTCGCCATTATCATTCACTTCGGCCAAGAGGGCCTCCTTTTGGTTGAGCCGGCGCAGCAAATGCGATGTACGCCGGTCCACGAATCTTTGGGTCAGCGCGCTGTGCAGCGCGTCCGATAGGCGGTCTTCTACCGCGCGGGTTTCGCCGCGCCAATGGTTTTCGTCATCAACCCAGCCCTTTCGTTGTGCAACATAAGTCCAGGTGCGGATATACGCCAGTCGTTTGGACAATGTGTCGATATCACCATCCACCCGGTCAATCCGGCGGATTTGTGCCGCCAGCCAGTCGCCAGGAACGCGCGAGGACTGGTGCAGATACGCAAATAATATCCCTAACAGGTTGGCATGTTCGCCGTGGCTGATGCCGCGAAAATCGGGGATGCGGCAAACATCCCAAAGCAGGCGAACAGAGGCCACATCGCTGGCGCGGGCCGTTACTTCGACGGTTTGGGACAGATTAATAAGCGCCGTCAGGTCGTCGGCCTCGCGCGATTTGACCAGATTTTCATCATCAGGGGCGGCTTGCAGGGACCGAATCAACGCCTCGGGGGTGGCAAGGTTGAGCCTGGAGCTGCGCCAGTTGAGTTTCTTTAACGGCGCAAAGCGATGATCCATGATCGCCTGCGCCACACCATCGTCCAAAGGCCGGGCATCGCCGGTTACGCCAAATGTACCGTCAGACATGCCCCGCCCCGCACGGCCGGCAATCTGGGCCAGCTCATTTGGCGCAAGGGCACGCATGCGCCGACCGTCAAACTTGGCCAATGACGAAAACGCCACATGGTCGATATCAAGGTTAAGCCCCATGCCGATGGCATCCGTCGCCACCAGGTAATCCACCTCGCCATTCTGATACATTTCCACCTGGGCGTTTCTTGTACGCGGGGAAAGCGCGCCCATGACCACAGCCGCACCGCCTTTTTGACGCCGGATCAGTTCAGCAATCGCATAGACGTGATCTACCGAGAACCCGACAATGGCGCTGCGCGGTGGCATGCGGGATATTTTTTTGGCCCCGGCGTAGGTCAGTTCTGACATCCGGTCACGGCGCATGAATTGCGCCTCGGGCACCAGGGCGGCAATTGGCCCGCGCATGGTGGAAGACCCCAGAAACAGGGTTTCATGCAGGCCGCGCGCGCGCAACAACCGGTCGGTGAATACATGGCCGCGTTCCGGGTCAGCGCAGAGCTGCACCTCGTCCACCGCCAGGAAATCACAGCCCATGCCATCGGGCATTGCCTCGACCGTACAGACCCAGAACGCCGTCCGCGGTGGTACAATGCGTTCTTCGCCCGTGACCAGAGCCACGACCGATGGCCCGCGAATCGCCACGATCTTGTCATAGACCTCGCGCGCCAACAGGCGCAGCGGCAGGCCGATGACCCCGGTGCGGTGGCCGAGCATGCGTTCAATCGCGTAGTGGGTTTTGCCGGTGTTGGTCGGGCCAAGAACGGCCACGATGCGCGATTGGCTCACGTCAGCCCCCTGCCCTAATCCGCCTAAAGCGCCTTGCCTTCGATCTGCGGCTTCAGACGCGCCAGCGCTTTGCCTATATCCTCGTGATGCGGATGTATAGCCAATGCGGCAAGGTACGCCTGATACGCCTGTTCGGGGCGTTCAAAGATTTCAAAAACCGCCCCCAACCCCATGATAGCATTGTAGTTATTCGGGTTCAAATACAGGGCACGTTCAAGATCGGCCAGCGCAGGCCCCATCAGCCCTGCCTCAAAATAAGCCTTGGCGCGTGCGTACCAGCCTTCGGCAAAACCGGGCGCATGATCGGTGAGCGCTGTGAAGTGTTCGATGGCCACGCGGGTATTGTCCGCCTCAAGCGCCTCGCGCCCGCGTTTCAGCAACAGATCCATCGTTGCCGAACCGCTTTTGCGCCATAACGCCTGCAATTGTCGGTCCAGGCGTTTGGCCTCGGCGGGTTCGGATTGACTTAGCGCCTCTAACAGGGCGGATTCGTCTTTCGAATCTGCCTCTTGCGCCAACGCTTGCGAGGGTAAAGGTAAGGAAAACATGACTATCGCCGCAATTGCCGCAACGGCATGTTTGAGATTGGGGTATTCAAAGCTCATAATAATGTTCAATGTAGCGCGGGCTGCGTTAAAAACCAGAGTGTACGGTAAATTTACTGCGCACAAATTGATGAGGAACAAAATATGAGCGACTTTCTTGAATCGGCGGTGACCGAACTGAACAGCAAAATGGGCGATGGCGGCTTTGATGGCAGTGCCAAGTTTGATGTGGCGGGCGTGGGCGCAATTGTGATCGACAGTGCTGGCGCGCGGATCTCGGATGATGAAACCGAAGTGACGTTAAGTGCCGATGCCGACACGTTTCAGGAAATCTTTGACGGCGACCTGAACCCGACCAGCGCCTTTATGACCGGCAAGCTGAGCGTTGACGGCGATATGGGTCAGGCGATGAAGCTGGCGGCGGTTCTGGCCTGATGCCAATGGCTCCGGCCCCGTTTTACGATTCGTCAGCAGGGACCGGATTTTTCGGACCACCCCGAGGTGCGGCCTGGTGGGTGGAAACATCTGATCAGGTACGGCTGCGGGTTGGTCTGTGGCCCGCCAAAGGTGAAGCACGCGGAACGGTATTGATATTCCCCGGGCGCACCGAATACATCGAGAAATATGGGCAAACGGCGCAGGAACTGACCAGACGCGGCTTTGCTGTTTTGGTGATTGACTGGCGCGGTCAGGGGCTTTCGGACCGTCTTTTGCCAGACCGCCAGATCGGCCATGTGGCCCGGTTCACCGACTTTCAAAAAGACATTGCCGCCATGCTGCGCGTCACGCGCGAACTGGACTTGCCCCGCCCGTTTCATCTGTTGGGGCATTCCATGGGCGGGGCGATTGGCCTGCGCGCGGTGATGGAGGGGCTAATGGTGCAATCATGCGCCTTTACCGGGCCGATGTGGGGCATTTACACGCCGCATATCCTGGGGCCGATTGCCTGGGCGACGGCCACCATCGGGCCGATGCTGGGCCTTGGCGCCTGGTTGCCGCCAAATACCAGCCTTGATCATTACGTGCTGAAACAGGCGTTTGATGGCAATCTTCTGACCCACGACCCGGAAATGTATGCGATGATGCAGGACCAACTCAAGGCGCAGGCTGATCTGGGCCTTGGCGGGCCAAGCCTGGTCTGGCTGCGCGAGGCGCTGAATGAATGCAAGACCCTTGCCGCACGCGCCTCGCCGGATATGCCATGCCTGACATTCCTGGGCACCAAAGAGGCGATTGTCGACCGGGATGCGGTGCGCGCAAGAATGCAGGTCTGGCCCCGTGGCGAGATTGACGAAGTGCAAGGCGCGCATCACGAAGTGCTGATGGAACGGCCAGAAATTCGCGCGCACGTATTTGACCGGCTTGAGGCGCTGTTTGGCGGCAAACCCGATACCGCTGCGGCAACGGGTTAACCCCAAACCCGATGCCGCGGCGGCAACGGGTTAACCCCAAACCCGATGCCGCGGCGGCAACGGGTTAACCCCAAACCCGATGCCGCGGCGGCAACTGGTTGAAAAACCATGTCGGGCGACGTAGCTAGCGGGCAAACGCATCTTTCATGAGGCCTCAATGACCCGTTTTATCTCTCCGATCACCTGTGACACTGCTGAAACTGGCGCAACCCCCGGTACTGCCGCGCCCCTGGGTGCCCTGCCCGTCTGGGATCTAAGCGATTTATATACCGGCGAAGACGCCCCCGAACTGACCCGCGATCTGGCCTGGCTGGAAGATGAATGTGCCCGGTTTGCCACCGATTACGAAGGCAAACTGGCTGGACTGGACAGCGCAGGCTTTCTGAAATGCGTGTTGCGAAATGAGAAAATCAGCAGCGTGGCCGGGCGGATCATGTCTTATGCCGGGCTGCGGTACTACCAGATGACCACCGATGCGGATCGCGCCAAATTCATGTCCGACCAGCAGGAACAGATCACCAATTTCACCACCCCTCTGGTGTTTTTCACCCTGGAACTGAACCGCCTGGACGATGATTTCCTGACCGGGCTGTTTGCTGATAACTCGGATCTGGCGCGTTACAAACCGGTGTTTGACCGTATCCGCGCCATGAAACCCTATCAGCTTTCTGACGAGCTTGAAAAATTCCTGCACGACCTTGGTGTGGTCGGCGACGCCTGGGAACGGCTGTTTGACGAAACAATCGCCGGGCTGGAATTCGAAGTTCACGGCGAAACCCTGAGCATCGAAGGCACCCTGAACCTGTTGACCGACCCAGATCGCGACACCCGCGAGGCCGCATCGCATGAATTGGCCCGGGTGTTTCAGGCCAACATCAAAACCTTTGCCCGGGTGCACAACACCCAGGCCAAGGAAAAGGAAATCCTTGACCGTTGGCGGGGCATGCCAACGGCGCAGACCGGGCGCCATCTTAGCAACGATGTGGAACCCGAAGTGGTCGAGGCGCTGCGTTCTGCCGTGGTCGCCGCCTATCCAAAGCTGAGCCACCGCTATTACGAATTGAAACGCAAATGGCTGGGGCTTGAGCGGATGCAGGTCTGGGACCGCAACGCGCCTTTGCCGATGGAAGACCCCAAGGTGGTCGATTGGGCCACGGCGCGTGCCACGGTGATGGACGCCTATAACGCCTTTGATCCGCGCATGGGCGTGATTGCTTTGCCGTTTTTTGACAAAGGCTGGATTGACGCCGCCGTGGTGCCCGGCAAAGCCCCCGGCGCGTTTGCGCACCCGACGGTGACGGATGTGCACCCTTATGTGATGCTGAATTACCTCGGCAAACCGCGCGACGTGATGACATTGGCGCACGAGTTGGGCCACGGCGTGCATCAGGTGCTGGCGGCGGATCAGGGCGAAATGCTGTCGTCAACGCCGCTGACCCTGGCCGAAACCGCCAGCGTCTTTGGCGAAATGCTGACCTTTCGCACGATGCTGGACCGCGCGGAAACCCCGGCCCAGCGCAAGGTGCTGTTGGCCGGCAAGGTCGAAGACATGATCAACACGGTGGTGCGCCAGATCGCGTTTTATGATTTTGAGTGCAAACTGCACGAAGCACGGCGCGCCGGAGAGCTGACCCCGGACGACATCAACGCACTGTGGATGTCGATACAGGGCGAAAGTCTTGGTCCGGCGTTTGATTTCATGGACGGCTATGAAACCTTCTGGGCCTATATCCCGCATTTCATCCATTCACCGTTCTACGTCTATGCCTATGCGTTTGGCGACGGCTTGGTGAATGCGTTGTATTCGGTTTATGCCAGCGGCGACGCCGGGTTCGAAGACAAGTATTTCGATATGCTCAAGGCGGGCGGGTCCAAGCATCACAAGGAATTGCTGGCACCATTTGGGCTGGATGCGTCTGATCCCAAGTTCTGGGATTTGGGGTTGTCGATGATTTCCGGGTTCATTGATGAGTTGGAAGCGATGGAGGGGTGACGTGAACCATCACAATCCGTTCTGGCCAACCGCATAGCGGACAGCCTGCGACCGCGCCAATGGCAGGTTTCAGCCGCCCAGTTGAGGGCGCATAGCTTGATAAATAACCGCTGTGGCTACGTTTGCCAGGTTAAGGGACCGCACAAGTGGATTGCGCATCGGCAAACTAAATATTCGATCTTCCTTGCCTTCTAATATCGCGGTTGGCAGGCCTTTGGATTCACAACCGAAAACCAAAAAGGCATCGTGTTGATAGTCAGGCGCATAAACACTTTGCAGGCCATGTTCTTCGAAGAAATACAGGCTTTCGCGCGGTGGGTTTCGATCAGCAATAAAGCTTTGCCAGTCGTCATATTCGCAAAGATCAACGTGCTTCCAATAGTCCGTACCAGCGCGACGGACCGCCTTTTCATCAAGGGAAAACCCGTAAGGTTTGATCAGGATCAACTCTAGGTTTAGGGCCACACAGGTCCGGCCGATCGCACCGGTATTGTAGGGAATTTCAGGTTCCACCAACACCATTTTCATGCACGGATCAGACATAAGATGTGTGGACTTTCTAAGTCAGGGGCGCAGGGTTTCACCCGTCATTCACATCCTGTTAACTCAACTAAGGGGGCCTTAACAATGCCAACTTTGCTGTCACAAGGACCGCTGGCTGCCATTCGTCGCGTGGTGGGAATTTGCATTCTGGGCTCAGAGCGCTCAAAACTTCACTTCAACTGGCTGTCCTTGCTGCCCCGCCGATTGATCCCGCCGCGCGCAGCGCCCCGCCCGTCCCGTTCCTGCGCACAGTCGATACACAGCTTGACGCCCGGAATGGCCACCCGGCGCGCCTCGGGGATTTCCTCCTCGCATTCAGCGCAAAAGGTCAGGCTGTCACCCACCGGCCCTTTGCGCGCCTGCATCCGCGCCAACTCGTCGCTGATTGACGCTTCGATCTGTTCGCCTACCGCACCGTCTTTTGCCCAGCCGCCTGCCATGGTCACCCCCAGCCTAAACCGTGGCCAACATGCCTTTTTCACGCGCCAGTTCGCGCATCTTCTGTTGCAGCTTTTCAAACGCCCGCACTTCGATCTGACGAATACGCTCGCGGCTGACATTGTATTGCCCGCTCAGATCCTCAAGCGTGATTGGCTTTTCCGACAGGCGGCGCTGGGTCAGGATATCCTTTTCGCGATCATTCAGCACGTCCATCGACTGTGCCAGCAACTCGCGCCGGGCATCCAGCTCGTCGCGCGCCTCATAGTCGCCCGCCTGATCGGCGTCTTCATCCTCAAGCCAGTCCTGCCATTGCATGGTGCCTTCGCCATCCGACCCCACGGTGGCATTCAGCGACGCATCCCCCCCCGCCATCCGCCGGTTCATCGAGATCACTTCGGTTTCAGTCACCCCCAGGTCGGTGGCAATGCGTTTGACGTTTTCGGGCCGCAAATCGCCCTCTTCCAGCGCGCCGATACGGGCTTTGGCCTTGCGCAGGTTGAAAAACAGCTTTTTCTGCCCCGACGTTGTGCCCATCTTAACCAATGACCACGAGCGCAGGATATATTCCTGAATAGACGCGCGAATCCACCACATCGCATAGGTCGCAAGTCGGAAGCCCCGCTCAGGGTCAAACCGTTTGACCGCCTGCATCAGGCCCACATTGGCCTCGCTGATCACCTCGGCCTGCGGCAGGCCATAGCCGCGATAGCCCATGGCGATCTTGGCCGCGAGCCGCAAATGCGACGTCACCATCCGGTGCGCCGCCTTGGTGTCCTGCTTGTCGACCCAGGCCTTGGCCAGCATGTATTCTTCTTCCGGCTCCAACAGCGGGAATTTGCGGATGTCCTGCATATACCGGTTCATGCCGCCCTCGGGCGTCATTGCCGGCAGGTTTTTATAGTTCGCCATGGGGTGCTGCCCCTCCCAGAAAATTACTGCGTATTTCCACCAATGTTTATTGGCTTAACATTATATGGGTCGATTATATGCGAAATTCAAGACAATGTTAACCAGATTTGGTAAATGTGATGTATGTAGCGTTGTAGCGCGACAGACATTTCTGCAGTGAATGACAGCCAAAACTGCAGCAAACGGTTTTTGAGGTCGCTGTAGCGATTTCCGGCGGTCGGCCTCCTCAATCAACGTCGGCCTTCACCCCTCTTTAAATTGCGTTTTACAGGCCCTCAAAGCCCTTTTGAGGCCAGCGAAAGGGGGACGAGTATCATTGATACTGTGATTACATCTGGATTTGATGTGTCAAACTCACGCCAACCAAGACGATCTGCCAGCAGGTTTATCCCGCGCGCAGAACCCGGCATCTCAGGCAGCCGTGCTGCCGCCATCTCGTCCGGCGTCCACCAAATCTGTCTCGGCTCAGGGGCTGTCATTGCTCGTCCCCGCCCTCGCTTGGTTCAGCAGCATCGCCGTCCATCATGATTTGAAGAACACCGCGCCGCTCACGCACAAACCGCCGCTTTGCCTTGACTGACGCGCGATCAAACGCGTCATTAAGACGCTTTAAATCACCTTCAACCGGGTCTTTTACCGCCGTCCCGGGGGCCTTCTTGCGGTCCATAACTTCTTTGGCGGATTTGGCGGTTCCCTCAAAAAACGCAGTGCAAATCGCGGCTCTGTCAGCCGCCTCACCACATTTGCCGATAATCACCAGATCACTGAGTGACGGCGCTTGTTTGGCTGATCGGAGCTGCTCGATTTCGCGCGGCAAAAGCGCGTTGCCTGCGGCCACCAGCCTCTCGATTGTCTTACGACTTACGCCACGGCTTTCGGACATGGTTTGGCAAAACGACAAAATGTCGTTTTGGTAACCACCGGTGTGATGATTGCCACGCTTGCCGCCGTGTTTCGCCGCAGGAGGCATCCGCTCATAGATGGTTTTCCGTTCCGCCAGAAACACCGCCAGATCAAGATCGTTAAGATCAGCCTGCGCCAGATTGTCGTCAATCTCGATCAGCGCCGCCCAGTCATCCGTACAGTCCCAAACCTTTGCCCGGATACCCCGACTCCCGGCCTTGACCCCGACGGTATAACTGGTCTCACCACCTCGATGTCGAATCCGCCAAACAGTTCCCTGATCTCCGGCACATCGTTGATTGGCATCAGGAACCGGCCCTTGATCCCGGCCACCGTCAACGCACCAGCCATTCCTCGACCACATCCGACACATCGCGCATCTTGATCCACCTGGGATCAACCGGCTGGCCCTTGCGCAGGCGCAGCTTGCCGACCAACCCAACCGTGTCCCATTCGGGCCGGCCTCGCGCGGGGTGTAAACACCGCTCGGGTCGTAATCCAGGTTCAGCTTGCGGCGTGTCTGGGTGGTGCGGATGGCGCTTTTCGGGATGGTCATTGAATCCGGAACGGCATCAACCGCATAACTGTACTCACCACCCCCCGAGGCCCATGTTGCCACCTCATAGTCCTCCATAATGTGGGTGCCAAAATCATCGCGCAAATACTTGCCCTTCCAACAAAAAGGGGCCGCATCACCAATCACGGACGGATTGCCGGAAACCACCCCAAAAGGAATTTCTCCGGCCTTGGCCTTTCTGATTTTGTCGCCATCCAGCACCACAGAGAACCCGCGCCAGTCCTCACCATCTGGATTGCCGTGCAGGCGCTCGAAATATTCTGAATAATCAGCGCCATTGCTGTTCCATGATAAATCAGAGAATGCGTGACCATCACCGCGCATCCGGAATTTCGTGTCCGCCGTGCCGCCCAGCCCGGAGTTGCATAACAGAAAGTTGAAGTCGGCCGAGGCTGCGCGATCCGTGTAGGCGTAGAAGGACTCACCACTGAACGCGGCGTTCTTGGCATATGTAGTCACCCCAAAATCACTCGTCCCCGCTGTTTGCGAGTGAACCAATGCCTTTGGCGACCTTGCACCAACACCAAGGCGACCAACGTGGTCAAGGGTCATAGCGGGATGCAGAACATCACTGGCGGCGGCCGAATTGTGAACCAGAAACGACAACCCTAGCTGGTCTGCATCGGCAGAGGTCTGCAATGCCGCGATCCCTGCCCCGGGCCGGCCACTATTGATCTTACTGAATGTAAGGCCAGACCCATAGCTTTCGTCACCAGCCGCCCCGCCAGTCGATTCCAGAAACAACGACGCCGATGCCGCTGAATTGGCAGGATCAAGGACCGCCGGGCGCTTAACCCTGGCCACCCCCTCTGTTGTCTTCATGGCCGTAAAGGATGCGGCCATGCCGTTGATGTTAAGACTGCCGTTCGTTGGGGTTGTTGTGCTGGATTGCACCACGTCACCGCTGGCCACATTGCCACTGACTGTCAGCTTATTGGCGTTGCCCACCCTGAGTGAAACCTCGTTTGGGGCGGTCAGGCTAAGACCGCTGTCGGGATCGGATTCGAACACCATCGCAGCAGGCATTTTGCCCTGGCCAATGCCGTCGGCCACCGATTGAAAGCTTCCCGTCAGGGCTTGAATGGATGTTACCAAATCCAGCTCCAAAGACGTTGTTGGAAACGCCCCGTAAAACTGGGCCGCGGCGGTGGCCCCCTGATAGTTTGTGCCAAGCGTCAGGGTCGTGCTATCTGACACTGAGATGATCTCGTAATTCCGCCCGTCCGGACCGACGAACACCCAGCCGACCTGCAATCCGGCAAACCACGCCGTGCCGTTGCCGGACACGACCGCCAAGCCATTGGTGACGTCCACCGTCCCTGTTGTATACCATGCCATTTTCAACTCTCCTGTTTCATGTGACTTCGTTCAACTTCCAATGCACGGTGATCGGCCCGCTGATGGTCAACGACGACGTTTCCGCCTCAATCGTCAAAAGAATCCGCTGGTCATTGCCAGACCTCCATGCCGGATTGACAAGGGTTGCCGGGTCTTCTGACCATGCATTCAGCAATCCCTTTGAGCTTCCCCAATTCGCAGCACCAAACCACGCAGCCCCGTTCAACACCTCAGCTTTTGCCGCCCAAAGCGACGCATTGTTGACGTTTGACCCGACCCCCGGAACAACTCTGGCCGTGGCCACAAACACCCGCTTTGGCAGTTGCCAGACATCATCCTGGCCAATCCTGACCCCTGTGTTGACAAACGGGAACCTGACAGTTGCGCCGTTGCCAATTCCGGCCGCAACCGTGAATGATCCTGATGCAATCACCAGTTCACGCGAAAAGACCGGCCCGGCCAACTTCATCACGCCATTGGAAAAGTTGATTTTTATCCCGTTCGTGGGGACGCCATCGCCATCCTGGGCGTAGTCTGCGCTTTGGAGAATGCCCGCGATCTGGGCATTGCCTATCTCAGCATTGCCAATCATTGCGCTGTTGATGAAGCCGTCGTGAATGAACGCCGTCGTCATGTAGACCCCGGGCGGGACCGTTTTGCCGCCGATGGTCTGAGGCGTCGTGTAAACAACAAAGGGTGTTTCTGGCGCCCCCCCCGGCCCCACTATCGCAAACTTGTCCGCAACAAATGCCGCCGTCGAAATGACCGCGCCGCCGCTGCCAATTTCTGCCCGTAAGATCAGTCCGCTGATGTGGCCATTCACGTCCAGCGCGATGGTCTGTTCGGCCATGATCCCGTCAGTCGTCGTGGACTGATCTGTGATCGATGCGGTGTTGTCACCTATCGAACTGGTGAGCGTGGTGATTGATTGGGAAATGCCGGCGAATACCCCTTCGTTGTCCGTCACCCGCACTATCAATTGGTTGGTTGCTGTGACTTGGGCCACGATATCGCTTTCGGCAGTGGTCAGGCTCGCCGCCAGGTCAACCACGTCCTGCGCCAGGGCACTGGTTTCGGTGGTGCGCACAAGCCGTTCCGCCACGATCAGAGCCACGTTGTCATCAATCGCCGCGCCCAAAGCCTGTCCGATTGAGGCCATCGCCACGCGATCGTCGTCCTCGACACGGCTGTAGCTTGGCGTGTCAAAGATAATCGGTGCCGGTTTTTGCCCAAACATCGGGGATACCACCTTGGCCTCCAGCGCCTCGGGCGATTCCGGTGCCAGCGCATCCATGTCACACCCGATCTGTTCAATCGAAATTGGTCGATGCGCTTCAACAAGTGCTTTCTCGGCCCGCTTGATCCGGGACTTGCGCCGGGCCAGTTCTTTCGCGCCAGTCACATCAAAGAACCCGACTGCCTGTCGGCATTCGGCAAAGCCCATGAACGCGCCGTCAGCATCGTAGATATAGACCCCGGAATGCAGGTTTTCCGGGTCAAACCGCGCAACTATTTTCTTGCTGGGATGCTGTGACATCCAGTCAGAATGGTAATAATTATTGTACAGCCGCAGCTGCCCGTTATCTTTATTCAGCTTGGCAACCTGTTGTCCCATCAACCACAGGCGACGCTGCTCTTCGGTGGCCGGGCGGATTGGCACGGTTGCAAAACTTTCGGCAAAAGTCTCATCAAACGACCGCCCTTGGGCTGTTTTCGACAGACGGCCTTCGCGGGCATTATGCTTGATGATGCCTTCTGCCAGAACCTTCAAAAAGGTCGCGGCAGGTATGGCGCGCTCGCCGAAATTTTCAGGTTTAGCCATCGGGCTGTTGCCGACGTAAGCCCCATGAAACCGGGGGTCCTTGGCAATGTTGCGCGCAAAGTCCCCAAACGCCCGCTCGATAGGCTTGGCCTGGCCATGTGCCGGGGTCGCCCAGTGCTGCTTGATCCCCAACAACGGCAGGACACCTAAGGGGTCATCATCGCGGATTTTGAACCGGAACCGGGTCTTTGAACCACCCGTCAGCCACTTGTTGGCAAATTCATGCCCGTTATCAAACAGGCAACGTCCCGGCTTACCGAACTTTTCAATCATCTCGCCAAAAGCAGCCATAACCATGACCGAGTTGGGATCATGATCCACCCGCCAGCTGAGTGTCTTGCCAGAATAAAGGTCCTGAAAAGCCACGATTTGAGGCCGATTTATGGTGCCATCTGGCCAGATCACAAAGATATCGATCTTGTGGCAATCGCTGACACGCTCGCCAGAATTCCAGACTACAAGATCAACCGCGTCGATGACCTGCTGCCTTGGAATGCCAGGTAAAGGCGGTCAGGCCGGACGCTTACCTTAACGCCTTGAATATTCTGTAAAAAGTATCGGCCTTGACCCACCTGCGAAATCGCTTGAAAACGCTGTTCCATTTGCCGAACGCCCCCGGCAATTCCCGCCATTGCGCGCCTGTGCGCACCATCCAGAGAGCGGCCTCTATAAACAGCTTTGGATCGCGCCCTGTCTGGCCGGGGTCGCCCTTCCTTCCAAGACAAAATGGCTCAATGATGGCCCATTGGGAATCGCTCAACACTCTTCGGGTCAAGGCTGCTTTCCTGTTGTTTGCAACCTTGAATCACAGATCAATCCGTTTGTGAATCCTGAACGTCAACAGGCCCTGGTTTAATCCTTTATTAAATGGGGTTTACGCGCCTTGACGGGGTTTGCAGCTTTCCCTGTCACAAAATCCCCCAGTCACCCTATAAACCCTGTTTTAGCGACAATTGAAGGACAAGGCCGTTTCTTATTCGTCGGCCGGTTTTCCCCACCTAACTCACTGCTTTGCATCACTTCATCCGCGTTCTTCCGCCACCACCCGCCCTCTTCCGCCGACTGCAGTTATCTGTGTCTCACTACAGTTATTTTTGCGCTGTTTTGTCAGGAAAACACTTGCGGGATTATCTTTGTCGCACAGGTATCGCACAGGTATCGCACAGGTATCGCACAGGTATCGCACAGGTATCGCACAGGCTTGGTGTAAACATTGCGGGCGGGTTGCAGGGAATTGCCATCAAAGCCCCCTTGCCCTTGGCTGCGTTATGTTGCACCACTGCCGGGTTCGAAAACCCCTGCACAGGGACATGAGAAAAAGGCAACGGGCATGACTGAGGCACATATCGACATGAACGAAAAACCAACCGAAGACATTTCCGTTCGCGAGGTGTTTGGCATTGATGCCAACATGCCGGTGAAAGGTTTTGCCGAGGCCAGCGACCGGGTGCCGGACCTTGACCCTACCTATAAATTCGATCCCGATACCACCTTGGCCATTCTGGCCGGCTTTACCTATAATCGCCGGTTGCTGATCCAGGGCTATCACGGCACGGGTAAATCGACGCATATTGAACAGGTGGCGGCGCGGCTGAACTGGCCGACGGTGCGGGTGAACCTTGATTCGCATATTTCCCGGATTGACCTGATCGGCAAAGACGCGATCAAGCTGCGCGATGGCAAGCAAGTGACCGAGTTTCACGAAGGCATCCTGCCTGCCGCTCTGCGCACACCCACGGCCATAGTGTTTGACGAATATGACGCGGGCCGGGCTGATGTGATGTTTGTGATCCAGCGGGTGCTGGAACATGATGGCAAGCTGACGCTGATGGATCAGAATGAGATCATTACACCGCACCCTTCGTTTCGCCTGTTTGCGACGGCAAATACAGTTGGATTGG
>JAKITO010000005.1 GCA_021648025.1 Paracoccaceae bacterium | reverse complement strand
CACCAGTCTGAAGTGGCTGTGCGGCACACCCGGGGCCGGCGTCCTGCATGTGGCGACAAATCTGGCCCGGCAATGCCAGCCCGAATTGCGCGGCTGGTTCTCGCAACCCAATCCGTTTTCCTGGGACTTGGACCGGTTCGAATTTGCCCCCGACGCGCGCCGGTTTGATCATGGAACTCCGGGAATCATGGCCAATGTCGCGTCCTTGCCGGCCCTTGAATGGCACGCACGTCAGGATATGGGCGCGCTGCTTGCCCACAACCGGGCCTTGACCGGGATGCTGATCGAGGCGGTTGATGAGCTTGGCCTAACCCTTGCCACACCGCGCGCCGAACATCAGCGTGGTGGCAGTATCATGGTTACCCTGCCCAAGACGACCCCGGCAGCTGGCTTGTTGCAACAGCTGAAATCGGATGCGGTTTTCGCCGATGCCCGCAGCCAGACCCTGCGCCTGTCGCCCGGTGTGCTGACCACCCAGGCCGGGGTTGAAAAACTGCTGCAAAGCCTGCGACTTGCGACAATACCTAAGTAAACGATCTGACGGTTTTCAGCGCTCCATCCAAAGCCTCGCCAGCCTCGTCCTTCAACGCCGCTTCGCGCAAGCGTTGTATCCAGTCGGCAGCGTCTTTTCGTCCGGCCAAAAGGCTGGCAGCGCCGCAAACCCGGTCGAATTTGGTTAGCCCTCGTGCGTGGGTGTCAGAATAGCCCTTGATCAGGCGGCGACAGCGCAGCAATTCTACTGCTAGGTGATAATCCTTGTCCACATGGCGCAAAGATTGACTCAGCCACGCCTCAAGATGGGCAACTTCATGGGCATGACGCAGGGTTTTCAACCGCCATGACTGCCGCCCACCCAACAGATACAACATCATAAATCCTGTCACCCGGTCCGAACGCAGATGCCGTCCTTTACCAAACCACCGGTCCAGCCGTGCCATTCTGCTGGAACTGGCCTCAAGCCATGCGCCCAGACGTGCAGGCATCAGGCCGGCAATTTCACTTGCGCGAGGATGAAAATATTCAGTCAGCTTGATCCGCTGGCCACCAGTCAGGCCCATCTCTCGATTGACCCGCGAAAACCGTGCCTCACGGGTCTTTAGCTCGGCCACCTTGATGATATCGTCGTACGCCATGGCATTGGCGATATGTTTCGCGGCCTCACGGGTCAGCAGATACCTCTGTTTGGCGCTGTCTTTAGCCAGAACACCGTCGATCCGGTCCAGATAGATGATCCCATAATCAACATTCTGAAAGTCCACGGTTTTACGCAGGCCCGCACTGGCCATTTCCTGTACCTCGCCGGGAAAGGCCGCAACCCGATCCTGCAACGCCTGCCATTGCTTCATCAGCCCCCCAGGGCCGGTGACATCCGGGGCGGCGCCTTTTTCTGTCGGCGTTACCGCGTCCTCAGCCGTACCGCTGGCAACGGCGTAGGCCGCCGCAAACGCCCGCAGGCTGGCATCGACTGCCTTGCCACCCGCCCGTATCGCCGCTTCAAACGCATCCCGGTCAAACGGCAAACATCCAGAGGCGGCCAACGCCCCAAACAGGCTGGCCGAAATGACCGAGCCTTGGGCGACCGCAATCTGTTCCAGATCGAACATCACCAACCTTTGCGCCGCGATCTCAGCCGCTGCACGTACCTCTTGCGAGGCGGCAACACCGTCGCCCGGAACCGATTTCTCAGACACCGCCAAGGCCCGGTGAGTCGATGCAATCAACGTGGTGCGGTCAGGTGTCACAAACCCTCGCATGATGGCGCGCCCGGCCTCCATCATCTCGGCTGCCACCACAATATCCACGTCTCCTGGCGCCGGAGCCAGCGAAAATACCGGTGCGGTCACCGTTGATGGGGCCATTTCAATATAATAGATCGTCGCCCCCGTGCGCTGGGCGACACCCGCCACCGAGGTCGCCTGACAGGTAAACCCCTGCGTGCGTGCCAACGTTTCGATCCACGTGGTCAGCACGCCGCCACCTTGCCCGCCCACGGCCATCACCGCCAGTTTCAGGATCACGTCAAGTTGGTCGTCGCGGGATACTGTCAGGGAATTGTCATGTTTGGTCACAAGTCTGCCGCCTCAAAATTCAGACGGGTTCGGGCACGCCGCGATTGCAACCAATTGATCAACCTGCCACGCCGCCCAACCCACCAGCGTTCCAACGCACCGGGATTGTGCACCACCTCGGCACGGTAAAACGACGGGCACAGGATGGCGGCATCCGCCACCTCACCACAGTTGCCACAGCCAACGCAAGTCTGGTCGATATGCGCCACCGGATCGTCGCGCAACGGGTCATCCAGATGTTTCAGCGACAGCGACGGACAGCCCGATAGGCGAATGCAGGCGTGATCGCCGGTGCAAATGTCCGCATCCACGCCAAAGCGCGGCACCCCGATGCGCCGCCCGGCTTTGATCGCCTCGTTACGCTTTGGCTTTTCCCGCCGTTGTTTATTGAGCATACATTCCGAGGCGGCGATGATCACCTTGGGGCCATCATAATCGCAGGTCAGCGCCTCTTCCAACACGTCACGCATGGCGGTAACATCATAGGTATGGTCAATCTGGCGCACCCATTCGATGCCGATGCCTTTCAGCGCCTTTGCAATCGGGTTATTGGTCGATTTGCTGGGATTTTGCGCCCGCGATGACATGATATCCTGCCCGCCGGTCGCCGCCGAATAAAAGTTATCGACAATGATTGCCACGGAATCCGACCGGTTAAAGACCATGTTGCCAATCGAGGTACTTAGCCCATTGTGCCAAAATCCCCCGTCGCCAATAATTGAAATGGCACGCTTTTCGCCACCGCCGTCAAACGCCGCGTTTGATGCGGGTCCAAGGCCATAACCCATGGTCGCCCCGCCAATTTCAAACGGCGGCAGGGCGGCGAACAGATGGCAGCCGATATCGGCGGCGATCTGATGTTTGCCCAGCTTTTGTTCCACCAGTTTCATCGCCGCAAAAATCGGCCGCTCGGGGCAACCGGTGCAAAAGCTGGGGGGCCGGATTGGCACGGTTTTCGACAGGTCAGGAATGGCGTGCCCTTCAGCGTTGGGCGCGCGCACCTGCCCCGGCAACAGATCGGGCGCGTGTCGGCGCAGAAACGCCGTCACCCCGTCCAGCATCACCTGCCCGGTATATTCACCCGCCTGCGGGAATACGTCCTTGCCCGACAGGCGCACCGATGATTGCGCCCGGTAAAGCATGGTTGAAAGGTCTTGTTCGATAAATTCGGGCTGGCCCTCTTCCACCACCAAAAGTGCGTCTTTGCCGGCGCAGAATGCCAGAAATTCGTCTCTAACCAATGGGTAAGTGACGTTAAGCACATACAAAGGCACATCCGTCTTGCCGCTGACATCCGCCATCCCCAGACGCTGAAGCGCACGGATCACGCCGTTATACATGCCCCCTTGCAGGACAATGCCAACCGGGGCCTTTTGCGGCCCGAACACCTCGTTCAGGCCATTCTCGGTGATGAATTTTTGCGCCGCAGGCCAGCGATTTTTTACCTTGTCCTGCTCGTGCGCATAGGACATTGGCGGCAGGACAACCCGGGAAAAATCGCGGCGCGGGTTCGCCAACGCATCCCGCACGTTCAGCGGCGGAGGCACATTATCGCGGGTCTCAAAGCTGCCGGTGACGTGGCACGACCTTATGCGCACCATCAGCATCACTGGCGTATTTGACGCCTCAGACAGCTCAAAACCCTGCCCCACGGCGCGGGTTATCGACGGCAGGTTGGGGCGCGGATCCAACAGCCAGAATTGCGATTTCATCGCAAATGCGTGGCTGCGTTCCTGCATGATCGACGACCCTTCGCCGTAATCCTCGCCCAGAACGATCAACGCGCCACCGGTCACCCCGGACGATGCCAGATTGGCCAATGCATCCGACGCCACATTGACCCCGACCGGACCTTTGAATGTCACCGCCCCGCGGATCGGATAATGCACAGAAGCCGCCAACATCGCAGCCGCACCGGCCTCTGATGCGTTGGCTTCATAGCGCACGCCCAGCTCGCCCAGCAAATCCTGCGCATCGGCCAGAACATCCATCAAATGACTGATCGGCGCACCCTGATAGCCGCCGACATAGCCGACGCCATTTTCCAACAGCGCCTTGGTGATGGCCAGAATGCCCTCGCCGGTAAAGGTCTCGCCCGCGCCAAGACGCAAATGTTCAACTTCGGCTTTAAAGGATCGTTCGGCCACAGTTCATTCTTCCTTTCACGCACGCACCGCCCAACCGCGATCCGGAATCTACCCTTTGGGAACCAGTGCCAGTGCGCGGATCGGGCTGCCGGTGCCATGTTCGATCTTTAGCGGCGTGGCAATCAAAATTGCCCCCTTGGCGGGCAACCTGCCTAGGTTCGCCAACGATGCCAGACCAAAACAATTGTTCTTGTGCAACAGGTTATGCGCCGGATAAGGTGGGTCCATACCACCAGCCTGCCCCGCGTCAGTGCCAATGCACTGGGTGCCCCAACCAACGATTCCCCTGGACAAAAGGTATTCAATGCAATCCACCGTCGGTCCCGGTGAATGCGGGCCGGTGTCGTCAGTGTTCAGAAATTCGGCCTCGCCGACGCGCGAATCCCAGTCGCTGCGCATGACAACCCATTCGCCGGCGTTAATCTCGCCATGCTCACTTTCCCATGCTTTGACCCCGGCGGCGTCCAACAGGAAATCGGGGTCTGCATTACATTGCGCCGAACAATCGATCACATTGACCGGCGCCACCAGACGCTGCACATCCAGCGTATCGGTAAAACCATCGGGATAATCCTTGCCAGTGATCCAATGGTGTGGTGCATCAAAGTGGGTGCCGGAATGTTCACCCAGAACCATCCAGTTCCAGGCAAAAAACGGCCCGTCCTCGTCGTATTCCGAGATCTTGTTGATCTCGACCTTTGGGGTTGGTTTGGCAAAGTCAGGCGGCAGTTGGATAATTGGCGTATCCGGCCCCAGAACACCGGTGCAATCCACCACTTCGACCTGACCGGACAACAACATGGCCCCCAGATCCCTGACTATTTCCACAGAACCCATCTGACATCTCCCTGATTGTGACCCTATCAACCTAAGGAGATTTATGTGCATATGCAAGTAAATGCCAAACCGGCAGCCAAACTGATGCCTGACCCATTGCCAAAACATGGCAACTGTCTATTCAGAACACCTGTAACGCCACCCAATCATGAAAAGCCAAAAGATGCGATGGACCTGACACTTGATCATATAACCCACGACTACGACGGGCTTAGTGTGCTTGACGATATTTCGCTGCACATTCCGGCGGGTGAAATCCTTTGCGTGATCGGTCCGTCGGGCTGTGGAAAATCAACCCTGTTAAGGCTAATTGGCGGGTTAGAGCAGCCAACCGCAGGTCAGGTTCTGCAACTGGGCACACCACCTTTGGGATGCCTGAACCCACTGACCTATGTGTTTCAGGACTTTGCCCTGTTGCCGTGGCGCAGCGTCGAGGGCAACGTTTCGCTGGTACTGGAAGATCACGGCATTCGCGGGGACGCCGCCGAACAGATCATCGCCGACGTTCTGGCCCGCACCAAACTGTCAGATTTTCGCAAAGCACTGCCCCGGCAACTTTCGGGCGGCATGAAACAACGGGTGGCGATTGCCCGTGCGCTGGCGGTCAACCCGGCGGTGATGTTGCTGGATGAGCCCCTTTCGGCGCTGGACGCGCAGACGCGCGAGTTGTTGATGGAAGACCTGATAGCTCTCTGGACGCGGCAACCCTTTACCGGAGTCTACGTCACCCACAACCTGGCCGAAGCGGTCCGGCTGGGTCACCGCATCGCCGTATTGTCCCGCCGTCCGGGGCGGTTAAGCGAGGTGATCGACATTGATATTCCCCTGACCGAACGCAAACTGGGCGACCCCCGGCTGGAAAACATCCAGAAACGCCTGTGGGACCTGATGAAACAAGAAGCACTGGCCGCCGATCAAGAGCTATTACATGTCTGAACCCGCATCCAACACCGCCCGCCCGGTGCCTTTCCGAGGCCGCGGTTTTCGCCCCGAAGCCAAACGCGGTGCGGCGATTGTGGTGTTTGTCGTGTTGATCGCGGTGATCGAATGGGGCACCAGAACCGGCTGGATTACCAACCTGACCCTGCCCCGCCCATCGGACGTGGCCGCCACCCTGATCGAGCTGTGGCAATCCGGGTTGTTGTGGACCCACCTGTCGCTGTCACTGTCCCGCCTTGTGGTCGGCAGCGCATTGGGAATCAGCGCCGGAATCAGTGTTGGCGTGATGATCGGTCTGTTTTCCTACGTCCGCGCCGGGTTGATCCCTTTGGTTGCCGCCCTGTTCCCGATCCCGAAAATCGCCCTGTTGCCGTTATTTGTCATCTGGTTCGGTATCGACGAAGGGTCAAAATACGCGCTGATAGCACTTGGCACCTTCACCCCCACCATCGTCGCCACCTATGGTGCCGTCGATAATGTCGACCGAACATTGGTGCGCATGGGCCAAAGTTTTGGCCTGAGCTGGTGGTCAATTGTCCGCAAGATCGTCCTGCCCGGCGCCTTGCCCGGCATCCTGTCAGGTCTCAGGATTTCACTGGCGATCGGCATCATCCTGTTGGTTGCTGCTGAAATGCTAGGTGCCGAATATGGCATCGGCGCATATATCCTACAGGCTGGGTCACTTTACGATCTGGAACGACTGTTTGCGGGGGTGCTGATCCTGTCGGTGTTGGGCGTGACAATCAGTTGGGCCATCGGGCTGGCCGAAAAACGCCTGCTGCGCTGGCGAACCTAAACGACAACATCCGTCCGCTGTTGCGCGCCGACACCAAACACCCGCTTGTACCGTTCAATTTCATCCGCCGGACCCATCACCTTGGCCGGGTTATCCGAGAGTTTCACCGTCGGCTGCCCATTCGCCGATACGGCCTTGCAGACCAATGAAAACGGCGCCAGCGCGTCATCCGGCACCAATCCCCGGAAATCATTGGTCAGCAATGTGCCCCAACCAAACGACACATTCACCCGACCGGCGAACTGCCGGTGCAACTCACCAATCTTGTCCACATCCAGCCCATCAGAAAAGATCACCCGCTTTTCCCTTGGGTCTTCGCCCCGTGCCTGCCACCACCTAAGCGCAGTTTCGGCCCCGGTGGCCGGATCACCACTGTCGATCCTGATACCGGTCCACCCAGCCAGCCAATCCGGCGCGCCTTCCAGAAAGCCCGCCGTGCCATAGGTGTCCGGCAGCATGATGCGCAGATTGCCGTCATGTTCCTTGTGCCAATCCGACAACACCTCATACGGTGCCCGCGCCAAAGCGGCGTCATCCCTGGCCAAGGCCGAATAGACCATCGGCAATTCATGCGCATTGGTGCCAATTGCCTCGACTTCACGGCGCATGGCGATCAGACAGTTCGATGTGCCGGTAAAATTCTCTCCCAGCCCCTCCTGCATCGCCTGCACGCACCAATCCTGCCACAGGAACGAATGCCGGCGTCTTGTGCCGAAATCAGCGATGCTCAGGTCGTCAATCCCGCGCAGCTTTTCAATCTTTTCCCAGACCTTGGTCATGGCCCGCGCATACAGCACCTGCAATTCAAACCGCCGCATCCCGTCCAGAACGGCGCGCCCCCGCAGCTCCATCAATACGGCCAGTGCGGGAACCTCCCACATCATCACTTCGTGCCATTTGCCTTCAAAGCTCAGCTCATACTGATCGCCGCGCCGTTCCAGATGGTACGGCGGCAGGCGCAGGCCCTCGAACCATTCCATGAAATCGGGGCGAAACATCTGACGCTTGCCGTAAAACGTATTGCCCCGCAGCCAGGTGCTTTCGCCCCGCGACAGGCTAAGTGAACGGATATGATCCAACTGCTCGCGCAATTCACCTTCGTCCACCAGATCGGCCAAAGGCACATGCTTTGAACGATTGATAAGCGAGAATGTTACTTGCGTGTCCGGCTTGTGCCGGAATACCGACTGACACATCAGCAGCTTATAGAAATCCGTGTCGATCAACGACCGGATGATCGGGTCGATCTTCCATTTGTGGTTATAAACCCGGGATGCAATGTCGACCATATTGTTGTTACCCGCATCGATCCAAGAAGGGCGTAAACCCAGTTTCAGTCGTGTTTCGTTCCGGTTATCTTCCCAGGCCTGTCAAACCCGTAAAATACACCGTCGATATGTTCCATAAGATCATCATCGACGCTCCACCACATCGGATCAAGAATGATTTCGGCACCTTCTCGTCTTGCGACCTTGGCGGCCGGTACAAAATCGCTGTCACCAGTGACCAGTATTATCGTGTCAACCTGACCTTTCAAAGTCATCGAAGCAATGTCCAGCCCGATTTTCATATCCACGCCCTTTTGTCTCAGGGGGAAATACACGTCATCTGGTTTCAGTTCGCCCCATAGTTTCAGGGCCTTCAATGCAGCTTCAGATTTTTCAGGTTGGATATTTGCCGGATCATCCAAAATACTTTCAAGATAATCCGAATGATGCCAGATTTTCATCAGACCTTTCATGTAGCGATCAAAAGGCGTCCACGCGCCCTCGTTTTTCAGGCTGCCCAACCGTAAAGCAAATTTGCGCTCTTTTCGGATTTTGTCGAACAGGGAGCGACGGAAATTGGCCTCAGGGGTCTTTGCAAACACAATTTGGCGGTTCTTAAGTGGGTGATGCGGCGAACCTTTGAAAGGTTCGGCGTCGTAGAAGAATAGTCGATAAACATGATCCAACCATCGGCTGTGTGACAATTCGCAATCTTCGCCTATAAGGTTGCGCACATGGTTTTGGCAAAGCCGCCTGATTGCGCAAACAACGCTTTCAGCGTCATCCCGGCGAATTTCCGGCCAATCCCTAAGTCGTTTCAGAAAAAATCCGCCATCTATCAATATCGCAATTCGCCTTATGCGCAAAACAACACCCCGATACAAAAAGCCCCACCTTCTGGCACATCTCCAAGATCAGAGGAGAGGCCTGCATCGGTGGGGCGTATCCTGTAAATATGTACTGGTATGGCCCATTGGGCAAGAGTCCAATTTACAACAGGTGAATCACTTTTGTCACAATTAGTCACAAATCACCCCCGCCGCCCGCATCGCCCCAGTCGCCCCCGCCAATGACCCATCCAGATCAATCGCCCGGCACAACTCCATTCGGACAGTCACATCAAAACCCAGCCTGGCCGCATCCACAGCCGAGAAATGCACACAGAAATCCAATGCCAGCCCGACCATCGTCAACCCGGTGATGCCTCGCGTCCGCAGATACCCTTCCAATCCGGTCGGCGTGACCTGGTCGTTCTCGAAAAACGCAGAATAGCTGTCGATACCGGCGCGAAACCCCTTGCGGATGATCAGGTCTGCGTCCACCCGCAGATCGCTGTGAAACGCAGCACCTTGCGTGCCCTGAACGCAATGATCCGGCCACAGCACCTGTGGGCCGTAAGGCATGTCAACCATCCCATACGGATCTTTACCGCCATGTGACGATGCAAACGAAGAATGCCCCGCCGGGTGCCAGTCCTGAGTCAGGATCACCGTGTCATATTCCGCCATAAGCGCGTTGATACCCGGAACGATCACGTCACCCCCGGGCACCGCCAAAGCACCTCCGGGGCAAAAATCATTCTGAACGTCGATTACAATCAGGGCATTTGGCATATCGGTCTCCTTGTCTGACAATCGGTAAGTGGCTTGGCCCCCCGCGTCAATGCAGGCCCTTGCCAGCGCCGCCGCCGGGGGCTAAATCGCGCCACATGTACACAATCGCCGCACTTTACCACTTCACCCGCTTCGCTGACCCCGCCGCTTTGAAACCGGGCCTTTTGGGCCTGTGCCAGACCGGACATGTCAAGGGTACGCTGTTACTGGCCCGCGAAGGCATCAATGGCACCATCGCCGGACCCCGCGCCGGGATTGACGCCGTGTTGGCGCATATCCGCGCCCTTCCGGGCTGTGCCGATCTGGACTGGAAAGAGGCCACCGCCGACGAACCACCATTTGCCCGGATGAAAGTACGGCTAAAGCAGGAAATCGTCACCATGGGCCAGCCCGACATCGACCCGCGCGCCCGGGTCGGTCATTATGTCGAGCCCGAGGACTGGAACGATCTGATCCGTCAACCGGACGTCGCCCTGATCGACACCCGCAACGGCTATGAAGTGGCGATTGGCACCTTTGAAGGCGCAGTAGACCCAAAAACCGACAGTTTCGGCGAATTCCCCGCCTGGTGGGA
Source organism: Paracoccaceae bacterium (assembly GCA_021648025.1). Classification (GTDB taxonomy): domain Bacteria; phylum Pseudomonadota; class Alphaproteobacteria; order Rhodobacterales; family Rhodobacteraceae; genus NVQY01. Next base: position 138,255 of record JAKITO010000005.1, on the reverse strand, counting down.
GACCAACAAACACCGCTTTCACAACAAGCGCATTGCCATGTTCTGTACCGGCGGCATAAGGTGCGAAAAATCCACCAACTACCTGTTGGGTCAAGGCGTCCAAGATGTCCTGCACCTAAAGGGTGGAATCTTGCGATACCTCGAAGAAACGCCACAAGACGACAGCACCTGGCAAGGTGACTGTTTTGTCTTTGACAGCCGGGTCAGCGTCGGCCACGGCCTGAAAATCGGCCCACACGAACTGTGCCATGGCTGCCGCCACCCGATCCTGCCGGACGACAAACAACGCCCGGAATACGAACCAGGTGTCTGCTGCCATCTGTGCCACGACAAAACCTCAGAGGTAGACAAATCCCGCTTTCGCGAACGCCAAAAACAAATCACCCTGTCGCGCGAACGTGGCCAGGACCATCTGGGAAGTACCCAGGCCCCCTCATCTTTGGGCCCTTGATATTTCCCCGTCCCGTTCCCCTATCAACTGGCGGTAAACCACACTGAGAAACCAGGCCGAACCGCCAGCCGCTGTCGGCCAACACATCCGACAGCAACGTGGGCCAGGTTGCCCGGCCAGATGATTACCACTGGCCACCAATGCCACAGCAATGCCGCGCTGTTTCAGGAACCAATGCGATATGTCGGCGATAAGCGGCCCGAACCCCACCGCCGTTACCAGCCCAAGGAAAAGATGCCCGCACACAGCAACGCAAAGCGTGCGCCAGAACCGCCAGACCATACCCCAGGGAAATCCAGGTGGCAGCACCGATCAACGTCAACGTCACGCCAAAGTGGCCCACCAGCCGCCCGATCAGCAGATTTCCCACCGCAAAACCAATCATGATCGGGGTGAACGGCAACGATGATGCGGCCCGCCCGGACCCGAACTCGGTCTCAAGTGTTTGCATGATCACGATCACCGCCCAGATACTGACGTATGCCTCCATCGCAATTGCCAGGGTGACGATCAAACGCCCCCAGGATTAGCGGCTGTCGTGGGCTGTACGCATGACTCTACGCTAGCCTTGCAACCAACAGTTCGACAGAGTTCAGGCCCTTAGAAATCCAGGTTCTCGACACTAAGCGCATTTTTCTGAATGAACTCGCGCCGTGGTTCCACCACATCGCCCATCAGCTTGGTGAAAAGATCATCAGCTTCAATCATATCATCCACCTTGACCTGCAACAAAGTGCGGGCATCCGGGTCCAGCGTAGTTTCCCACAACTGCCCCGGGTTCATTTCCCCAAGACCCTTGTAGCGCTGCAACGACAACCCCTTTTCACCCTCACTCAAAACCGCCCCCAGCAGACCCAAAGGCCCGTAAATCGCCTGGGATTTATCCTTGCGCTGCAAGGTTGCCGCCGTGCCATACACCTCTTGCAGCCCTTGGGTGAAACTCCCGGTTTTGCGCGCCTCGCCCGAACGAAGCATCGGCCCATCCAGCGTCCGCACCTCTTCCACGCCCCGTAAAATCCGCGCCAGCCTGATGCCATGATCCTGGGTGATTCGCCCGTGCCAGCCCCGCTCCCATTCCTGCGCAATCAGGTCCAGCCGTGCGGCAACCTTGTCAGCCGCCCCTTGCAAATCAGCATCAACCACACCCGGTACAAATGCCCCGGCAATCGCGGCCTGCTCCAGAATATGGCGCGGATAATGGGTTGGAAACGCATCCAGTACCCGGCGCAGACGCCGGGCGTCTTCAACCACCCGGATCAGATCCTGCCCGACAATCTCTTCGCCTGTGCCAAATCGAAGGGACATGCCTTCGGTGCCTTGTTGGATCAAATAATCATCCAGCGCGCCCTGATCCTTAAGATAGACTTCGGACCGACCGCGCGCCACTTTGTAAAGCGGCGGCTGAGCAATATAAAGATAACCGCCTTCAATCAGTTCCGGCATCTGGCGGAAAAAGAAGGTCAGTAAAAGGGTGCGGATATGCGCGCCGTCCACATCCGCATCGGTCATGATAATGACCTTGTGGTAACGCAGTTTGGAGATGTTGAATTCGTCACGGCCAATGCCGGTGCCCAGCGCCATTACCAGATTACCAATTTCCTGACTGTTCAGCATCCGGTCAAACCGGGCGCGTTCCACGTTCAGGATTTTGCCGCGCAGGGGCAGCACCGCTTGTGTCAGCCGGTTACGACCGGTTTGCGCCGACCCTCCGGCGCTGTCGCCTTCCACCAGAAACAATTCGGTTTTCGAGGGATCTTTCTCGGAACAATCCTTCAGCTTGCCGGCCAGGAAATTCACATCCATCGCCGTCTTGCGCCGGGTAAGTTCGCGCGCTTTGCGGGCGGCCTCACGGGCATGGGCGGCTTCGACGATTTTACCAACAATAATCTTGGCCTGGCCCGGATTTTCTTCAAACCATTCAGCCAGTTTCTCGTTGACCAGTCCTTCAACCACCGGGCGCACCTCGGATGACACCAGCTTATCCTTGGTCTGGCTGGAAAACTTCGGGTCCGGCACCTTGATCGACAAAACACAGGTCAGCCCTTCGCGCGCATCATCGCCGGTAAAAGAAATCTTTTCCCGCTTGGCGATGCCGCTGGACTGGGCATAATTGTTGATGGTCCGCGTCAGCGCCCCGCGAAACCCCGCCAAATGCGCGCCGCCGTCGCGCTGGGGGATGTTGTTGGTAAACGGCAGGACCGTTTCGTGGTAACTGTCGTTCCACCACATGGCGACTTCGACCACGATATCGTCCCGCTCTCCGACAAAGAAAATCGGCTCTTCCATGATCGAAGATTTGGACCGGTCCAGATATTTAACGAACTCTTTGACGCCACCTTCATAATACAACTCACTCCGCAGCGCCTCGGCGGGGCGTTCGTCAATCAGGATGATGCGCACGCCGGAATTCAGGAACGCCAGTTCCCGCAACCGCCGCTCCAGAATTTCAAAGGAATAATCAAGGTTGGAAAACGTATCCAACGACGCCAGAAACCGCACTTCGGTGCCGGTTCGGCCTGGGGTCTCGGCCACGACCTTCAGATGTTCCACCGTATCGCCATGTTCAAACCGTGCGACGTGTTCCTTGCCATTGCGCCAGATACGCAGTTCCAGCCAGTTACTAAGCGCGTTGACCACAGAAACCCCAACCCCGTGCAGGCCGCCCGAAACCTTATAGGAATTGCTGTCAAACTTACCGCCCGCGTGCAGCTGGGTCATGATGACCTCGGCCGCCGAAACGCCTTCTTCTTCGTGGATGCCAACCGGAATGCCCCGGCCATTATCACTGACCGAAACAGACGAATCCGCATGAATTTTGACCGTCACGGCATCCGCATGACCGGCCAAAGCCTCGTCAATGCCGTTGTCCACCACCTCGTAAACCATATGGTGCAGGCCGGACCCGTCATCGGTATCACCGATATACATCCCGGGGCGTTTACGAACTGCCTCTAACCCTCTGAGAACTTTGATGGAATCAGCGCCATATTCTTCTGGCGTCTGCGCGTCTTCGGACATGCCGATAATCCTCTTTTCGTTTGGGGATTTATACAAATTTCCAAGGGGGATGTCACCCGCCAGACACAAGATATTGTGTCCAAAGTCAGTTGCCTGCCCCTGCCAGTGCAGCCACTTTTGCCAACCACTGTTCAACACGTGTCGTTTCAGCCTTTGATGCGGGCGCAAACGTTGTGAACTTGGATGGCTTGATCCCGACAAAGCCCAACACCTGACGACTGAGGATTTTCTTGATCGCATTGCCGTAAAACAACCCCAACGCCCAGGACGGCGTATCAGACGTAGGAAACACCCGCGCCCCGCAGGCCAGACGGCTGAAAACCCGCGCCCAGTTGTTGGCGGTGGCGCGTGATATTGTTATGATCTGCGGCTTCAGCGCCTTGCGGGTCGAAGACGTTGTGACCCGGGCCGGAACGGCCAAGGGCACTTTATTCGCGCATTTCGGCGACAAGGAAGGGCTGCTGGCGGTAATTATCGGCGACGACCTGACCGGGATGCTAGACGGGTTGATGGACGGGCCTGCGCCAAGGGATGTTGCCGATCTTTGTTCGATGCTTTCGCCGATGCGGGCCTACGCGGGCACGGACCGCACGATCTTTGACCTGATGCTACGGTATTCAGGCGCTACAGGCGCGCACTCGGACACCCAGATCGCTGCGTTCTTTGACGGCCAGATCAAGGTATTTGGTGATTGGATTGCCGACCTGCAAGTGCGGGGCCTTGTACGCAACGACCAGCCGCCGCAAGTCCTGGCCGAAGGCATCCAGGCCTTTTTCAACTACGTGCTCTCGGTGTGGTTCTGCATGCAGCCCTCACCCAATGAAACCCCTGCCCCAGCGCTGGAGCCATACATCAAAGCGTGGTTAGAGCCTTCACAAAGCTGACGTTTCCGAAATACCATCCTGTTCGGTGACCCTCAGATACTGCGCCTGATCGCCAAGGTCGTCAAACAATTCCACCCCGGTCCCGGTCATCCACGCTTGCACCCCCAGCGCGCAAATCTCACTGTACAACGCGGCCCGCCGGTCCGCATCCAGATGTGCCGCCACCTCATCCAGCAACAGGATCGGCGGCGCACCAATCAATTGCGTCAAGGCCCCCGCATTGGCCAGAATCAACGAGATCAGCAACGCCTTCTGCTCACCTGTCGAACAATCGCGCGCGGGAACATCCTTGGCAGTATAAACCCCATAAAGATCACTGCGATGCGGCCCGGTCAGGGTCCGCCCAGCCGCCAGATCATTTGCACGACCCTCCGCCAACGCGCTCCGCAGTGCCTCTTCACTCTCCGGCATCTCTCCTTCACTCTGGATCAACGTCAGCCCGGCACTGGGAAACGCGGTCTCTGCTTGCGTTTGCGCCGCCTCCAGAAACGCCAACGCCTGAATCCGCCCCCGGTGCACCATCATCCCCGCTCCGGCCATCTGCGCTTCCAAAGCTCCGTACCAATGCGGATCCCGCACCTGATCTTTCAACAACCGGTTGCGTTCTCGCATCGCCTTGTCATAGGTCAGCGACGCCTCGGCGTGGCCAGGATCAAAACTCAGCGCCATCCGGTCCAGAAACCGCCGCCGCCCGTCCGCGCCTTCGATCCACAGCCGGTCCATCGACGGAACCAACCACAACACCCGCGCAATCCGCCCCAAAGCCAATTGGTTGGCCGGTTTACCATCAATCCTGACCTGCCGTGCCGCGCCACCCTCTGACAGAGTTTCAACCTCGTGCAACCGGTCAAACGACTGCAATACGCCGCTCACTTTCCAGCCCAGCGCCTCGGGCCGCCGCGTCATATCCGCCGCACTGGCACGGCGAAGCCCCCGCCCAGGCGAAAACAACGACACCGCTTCCAGAATATTGGTTTTACCGGCCCCATTAGGCCCAAATATTGCCACCGGTCGGCCATCCAGAACCAACCGCGCCTGCTTGTGCGACCGAAAATGCGACAGCGTCAGATCGCTAATCGCCAAAGTCGAAGCCCCAGTCACACCCGCAGCCACACCCTTGCTTATCTTTGGTCCAAAAATATCCGCGCCGCAGGCGATTTAAACGCGCATCGGCATGACCACGTAAACCGCACTCAAATCATTGCCTTCACGCATCAGGGTCGGGTCGCCTGCGGAATTGAACATGAACACTGCGTTCTCGCGGTCCACCTGACTGGCAATCTCCAACAGATACTTGGCGTTAAAGCCAATCTCCAACGGCTCATCACCATAAGCCACCGCCAGCTCTTCCTCAGCCGCACCACTGTCTGGTGCGTTGACCGACAGAATCAGCCGGTCTTCGTCCAGCGCCAGCTTGACCGCCCGCGACCGTTCCGACGACACCGTCGCCACCCGGTCCACAGCCTGTGCGAATTCCTTGGCATCAACCTCAAGCCGCTTGGTATTGCCCTGGGGAATAACCCGCGTGTAATCCGGGAACGTACCGTCGATGACCTTGGACGTCAGGGTAATATCCGGCGTCGCAAACCGCACCTTGGTCTCGCTGACCGACACGGCGATTTCCATTTCGTCGTCGTCCAGCAGCTTGCGCAGCTCCATCACAGTCTTGCGCGGCACAATCACACCCGGCATGTCACCGGCACCCTCAGGCAGGTCCGCATCAATCCGCGCCAGCCGATGGCCATCGGTGGCCACACAGCGCAATACCTTACCGCCGTCAGATTCGGCCACATGCATGTAAACACCATTCAGATAATACCGTGTCTCTTCGTTAGATATGGCAAATCTCGACTTGTCGAACAACCGCCGCAATACCCCGGCAGGTGCCGAGAAATTGGTTTGGTATTCCGACGTGGCCATTACCGGAAAATCCTCTTTTGGCAGGGTCGCCAGCGAAAAGTTCGACCGACCGGCCTCAACCGTCAACCGCCCGGCCACATCATCCGCCGTCAACGTCACCAGCGCGCCATCGGGCAATTTGCGTACAATTTCGTGCAACATGGTGGCCAGAACGGTTGTTGTTCCCGCCCTCTCAACCTGGGCCACGGCCTTGTCGACCACTTCAATATCCAGATCAGTGGCCCGCAAACTCACTGTTTCGCCTTCGGCCTCGATCAGAACATTGGCCAAAATCGGGATCGTATTGCGCCGCTCGACCACCGATTGCGCCTGTGACACGGCCTTAAGCAGGGTACCGCGTTCGATGCTGAATTTCATATCCCTGTTCCTTCACGCAAAAGCCGGGAAGGGCAACCTAACGGTTTGCCCCTTCGGCACAAGGTTTTTTTGGACATTCCGCTGGAAATGATATGCCGTCAAGGGAACAGAACGCATTTATCCCGACATATCCCTGCCATTTGCAAGATATTCAGCCAATTTCGCGGTCTGAGGGGCTGTGAATGACAATCCAAGTTTGGTCCGGCGCCACAAAAAGTCATCCGTCGTGCGCACCCACTCCTTTTCCACCACCCAGTCAATTTCTGCACCGGTAACCGTCACGCCAAAATTCTGCCCAAGCTCGTCAATGCTTTTGGCCGCGCCCAAAATCTCGCGCGCCTGCGTGCCATAGGTGCGGATCAACCGACCCGCCCATTCACTCCCAAGAAACGCAAAATCAGCCATCAGCCCTGCGGTCAGCCCCTCAACCCCGTCCACCGGAAAATCCCCCCCGGGAAGCGGGGCCGTGGCGGTCCATTCGCCCGACATCTCCGGGAATACCGCTGCCATCTTGGCCATCACGGATTCGGCCAGCTTTCGATAGGTGGTGATTTTGCCGCCAAACACGCTCAGCAATGGCGCGCCATCACTTACGTCCATCGACAGAACATAATCGCGGGTCGCGGCACTGGCCGAACTGGCGCCATCGTCATACAGCGGGCGGACCCCGGAATAGGTCCAGACAATATCATCCACAGTCACCGGCGTCTTGAAGTATTGCGACGCAAATTCAAGTAGGTAGTCACGCTCTTTGAGTGTGATCTCGGGCGAATCGCAAGGATCGCCGTGTTCCGCATCAGTCGTGCCGATCAGGGTGAAATCCTGTTCATAAGGAATCGCGAAAATGATCCGCCCGTCGCGGCCCTGAAAGAAATAACATTTGTCATGGTCGAACAGTTTGCGGGTGACGATATGACTGCCCCGCACCAGACGCACGCTTTCGGTCGACTGAATGCCGATGGTATTGTGGATAAGGTCGCTGACCCAAGGGCCGCCGGCATTCACCAACATCCGCGCCATCACATCCCGCGAGGTGCCGCTGGCCTGATCCAGCAGCTTTATCTGCCACAGGTCGCCGAGCCGTTTGGCCGATACAACCTTGGTTCTGGTGGCAATATCCGCACCGCGCACCTGCGCGTCCTGCGCATTCAGCACCACCAGACGGGCATCCTGAATCCAGCAGTCCGAATATTCGAACGCGCGGCGATATTTGTCCTGCAACGGGCCGCCTGCGGCATCTTTGTGCAGATCAATGGTCTTGGTGCCGGGCAATAATTTGCGCCCCCCAAGATGGTCATAAAGGAACAACCCCATCCGAATAAGCCAGGCGGGGCGGCGGCCTTTCATCCACGGCATGAACGCGCCCAGCAGGCGGGAAACCGGTGTGGAATTATCAAACCGCATGTCGTCGGAATACGGCAGCACAAAGCGCATCGGCCAGGAAATATGCGGCATTGCCCGCAACAAAACCTCGCGTTCAATCAATGCCTCTCGCACCAGGCGGACCTCAAAATACTCAAGATAACGCAACCCACCGTGGAACAATTTGGTCGACGCCGACGACGTGGCCGAGGCCAGGTCATTCATCTCGGCCAATCCGACACTCAGGCCACGCCCGACAGCGTCGCGGGCAATGCCGCAGCCGTTGATGCCGCCGCCGATGATGAACAAGTCGTAAGGGGGTTGGTCAGGTTTCATCTGGGTCTTTCGTTATCAGGATTTGGGTGTCCCCGGCCCGGGCCGCATCAGCGAACCCTTTGGGTGGGACCGCATCGGTGATCACATAGTCAAGCTCGGAAACATCACAGATCCGCACCGGGGCGGTGCGTTCGAATTTGGTGGTGTCACAGACCAGCAACCGGGTTCTAGCATTGCGAAGGATGGCCCGCGCAACCGAAACCTCGCGCGCATCATAATCAAGGATTGAGCCGTCCACATCCAAAGCCGACCCGCCGATAACCGCGAAATCGACCTTATAGCGCGAGATGAATTCAACCGCATCCTCACCGACGATCGCCCCATCGCTTTGCCGGATTGTGCCGCCGACAAGGATCAGCTCCTTGATGCTGGAACCCATGAACGTATTGATAATGTTGATATTATTGGAAAGAACCACCAGGTCACGGTGACCGCTCAGGGCGCGGGCCACCGTTTCGGTGGTTGTGCCTATGTTCAAAGTGATTGAACAATTGTCCGGGATCAATGACGCAGCAAGCGCCCCAATTTGGTCCTTTCGTTTCGCATTCAGCTTGCGCCGCTCGCTGTAATCGCGATTCGAGGCGGAAATAACCCGCCGCGCGCCACCATGGGTGCGCTGTAACAATCCGGCAGCGGACAGGTCACGCAAATCACTTCTAATCGTTTGAATGCTAACCTGAAAATGCCTCTCAAGGGTGCTGGCATCAACCCGCTCCCGGGTCTTCAACAGGTCCAGGATTGCATCTTGTCGATCTTGTGCCGTCATGATGGGTTGCTCGCCTAAAGATCGGAAATCCACCTGATACTTAGATGATTGCCAGACGATTCGCCACATAAATCCTCACTTTGCTTTCGCTTACTTTCGGCTCGAAGCCAAACGCGTGACGGCACGTCGATACCACGCACCTACAGTAGCGCCGCAACCCTATGGCCATTACAAGGCTCCTTGATATGATGACCGCCAATCGCGACGGCCAAAGGGAGAAGACGATGACCGGAACCATGATGCACCAACCGCTGACCATCAGCTCACTGATCAAACATGCAGGCCGTTATCACGGCCAAACCGAGGTGATTTCGGTTGAGACCACCGGCGGCGTAACCCGCTCAACCTGGAGCGAGATCGAGGCAAATTCCCGCAAACTGGCATCGGCGTTGGAAAAGCTGGGGGTTAAACAGGGCGAACGCTGCGGCACGATTGCCTGGAACAACCGACGCCACCTTGAGGTGTATTACGGCGTGGCCGGGGCCGGGATGGTCTGCCACACGATCAACCCGCGTCTGTTTCCCGAACAGTTGATCTATATCATCAACCACGCCGAGGATCAGGTGCTGTTCCTGGACAAGACCTTTATCCCGGTCGCGGCCAAGCTGGGCGAGCATCTGAAAACGGTCAAACATGTGATCTATCTTGGCCCGCGCGACGATGATCTGGCCGGCATGGTCGAAGGCCTGTTGTTCTACGACGAATTGCTGGCGGGTGAAGGCGACGATTATGTCTGGCCGGACGTGGACGAAACCATGCCATCCAGCATGTGTTATACCTCTGGCACCACCGGCAACCCCAAAGGGGTGCAGTTTTCCCACCGTTCGACGGTTCTGCATACAATGGGTGGCAATCAGCCGGACGGCATGGCGCTTTCGGCCAAGGATACCATTTTGGCCGTTGTACCGATGTTCCATGCCAACGCCTGGGGTGTGCCATATGTGGCGGCTGCCGTCGGGTGCAAGATGGTGTTGCCGGGGCCAAATTTGGATGGGGTCAGCCTGGTGGGGCTGATCGACAGTGAACGCGTGACCATGGCCTTGGGTGTGCCGACGATTTGGATGGGCCTGCTGGGCGCGCTGGAAACCACCGGCAGCAAAATTGAAAGCCTGGAACGTACTGTGGTGGGCGGCTCGGCCTTGCCCACGGTAATGATCCCGGCGTTTGCCAAATATGGCGTCGCGCTGGTTCATGCCTGGGGCATGACCGAAACCAGCCCGCTGGGCACGCTGAACCAGTTGTTGCAAAAACACAGCGCCCTCAGTGCCGCCGAACAGGCCGCGATTCGCGAGGGTCAGGGGCGGCCTCCGTTTGGGGTTGAACTGCGGTTGGTGGATGATACCGGTGCCATCCTGCCGGAAGATGGCAAAACGCAAGGTGATCTGCAAATTCGCGGTCATTGGATTGTCGAAAGCTATTTCGGCACTGAGGGAACGGCGCTGACTGATGATGGTTGGTTCGATTGCGGTGATGTGGCGACGATTGATAGTGACGGGTATATGATCATCCGCGACCGGTCCAAGGACATCATCAAATCCGGCGGCGAATGGATTTCCACCGTCGAATTGGAAAACATCGCCATGTCGCACCCCCTTGTGGCCAGTGCCGCGGCAATTGCCGCCAAACACATCAAATGGGATGAACGCCCGGTTCTGTGTGTGGTCAAAAAGCCGGACGCAAAGGTGTCCGAGGCCGATTTACTGGGCTTTTACGACGGTAAGATCGCCAGTTGGCAGGTGCCGGACAAGGTTATCTTTGTTGACGAACTGCCGCTGGGTGCCACCGGAAAGGTGCTTAAGAACAAATTGCGGGATTTATACGGTGACGTGTTGTTAGACGCGGCAGGCTAACAAACCCAGGTCAGAGGTTGTTCACGTCTCTGACCAAACCGTTACCAAATTTGCCGACAGTTTTAGATGTTAAGCGCGCCTTAACGCCCCTGCTGTTATCCCGGTCTTGGGTGAATAAAAGGTGAGTGGAATGGCTGCGTCGACGAATGTCGCGCCAATCATCATCAAGAAGAAAAAGGTCATAGTCGGCGGGGGTCACCACGGTGGCGCCTGGAAGGTCGCGTATGCGGACTTTGTTACGGCGATGATGGCTTTTTTTCTATTGATGTGGTTGTTGAACGCGACAACAGAACAACAACGAAAAGGACTGTCGGATTACTTTACGCCGTCGGTTCCGATTGCCCGGACATCGGGCGGGGGCGACGGGGCCTTTGGTGGCGACAATATGTTCTCTGAAGAGACCATGCTCAACAACGGGTCGGGTGCCACCGATAAAAACCCACAGGATTCCAACAAGTCACGCGGCCCTTCGGGGGTCGATGTGCAGGAACAGCGTGAAACCGAAAACAAGGATTTCGCTTCGATCGAAGAGGCGTTGATGGGGCGGGGCGGCGAAAGCCTGGTAACAACCGAGGCGCTGAAACACATTGTCACCCGCGTCACCGACGAAGGGCTGATCATCGAATTGTTTGCAACCAAAGACGTGCCTTTGTTCGAAGAGGGCACCGACCGGCCCACGCCAATGCTGCGCGATCTGACGCGGATGATCGCCCGGCTGACCGGCAAGGTCACCAACAACGTGGCCCTTGGCGGGCATATCCGGTCCCATCCGGTTGTTCTGGCGGATAACCCGGTGTGGAACCTGTCGAATGCCCGCGCCAGCCGGATGCGCAGGATGCTTGAAGGGTCGGGAATGGGGCCTGAACGAATCCAAAGGGTCACCGGGCACGCCGACCGCCAACTGGTGGTGGACAACCCCATGGCCGAACGCAACAACCGGATCGAGATCATTCTGCTGCGGCGCTGACAAGAAGATACTGGCACGAAAATACTGGCACGAAAATATTGGTGCGAAGATATATGAACGATTTTATGTGTTAGCGCCGTGTTAAACCAACAGGCGCTAGGGTCTGCATCAAGACACGTACATTGATGCAGCAGAAAGGCGCGTTCATGACCATATCCTCTTCGCTTAATGCCGGAATCGCAGGGCTTACCGCAAATGCCAGTCGACTGGCTTCGATCTCGGACAATATCGCGAACTCGTCCACATTCGGATATAAACGGGTACAGACCGATTTCCATTCTATGGTTATCTCATCCCCCGGCGGCACCTATTCCGCCGGCGGTGTGCGGTCGACCACTCAGCGGCTGATCGATGAACGCGGCCCGCTGATTTCCACTTCAAATCCAACCGATCTGGCGGTGCGCGGGCGTGGTCTTTTGCCCGTCGCCTCAGCCGCCGAGATTGCGGCTGGCAGTGGCTCGCCCGAGATGCTTCTGACCACAACCGGATCGTTTCGCACCGATGCTCAGGGGTATCTGACCACCGAATCCGGCCTGGTCCTGATGGGCTGGCCCGCTTTGGCCGACGGCACGATCCCGAACTTCCCTCGCGATACCGCTGACGGGTTGGAGCCGGTTCAGATCAACGTCAATCAGGTTTCCGGCGAACCAACCACAAAGATGAGTTTGGGCGTCAACCTTCCTGCGACCGAAACCAGTTTTGACTCCGATGGTGACAGCCAGGAATTGTCTGTTGAATATTATGACAACCTGGGAAAATCCGCGAACGTCAGTGTTGAGTTCGTTCCCACCATTCCGGCTACCGGTTCGTCCAACGAATGGACAATGATATTGCGTGATAGCGGGTCGGGTAATGCCATTGTTGGCGAATATACCATGACATTTACCGACAGCCGGACGGCCGGTGGCACCCTGGCAACGGTGACCGATACAACTGGCGGCGCCTATGACCCTGCGACCGGAACGATCATTGTGAACGTGGGCAGCGGCCCGATGGAAATTGATATCGGCATGATTGGCGAAAATAACGGTCTTACCCAGTTGTCTGATCGCTTTGCCCCGGTATCCATTTCCAAAGACGGCATTCCGGTCGGTAATATGACAAGCGTGGAAGTTGACGCAAATGGTATTGTCCGGGCATTTTTTGATACCGGAATAACCCGGACTATTTATCAGGTACCACTGGTTGATCTGCCCAATCCCAATGGCATGGTTTCACTGGATCAGCAAACCTATAAACCTTCGCCGGAAAGTGGATCATACTTCCTTTGGGATGCGGGCGATGGCCCAACCGGTGACATCGTGTCCTTTGCACGAGAGGAATCTGCCACGGACGTTGCCGGCGAATTGACCGCGATGATTCAGACGCAACGGGCCTATTCGTCCAACGCCAAGGTGATCCAGACAGTTGATGAGATGTTGCAGGAAACCACGAACATCAAACGCTGATTACGCAGATTGATTAGGGCCCGGGTAACCGGGCCCTGAAACCGGCCTGATAACAGGAGACCCATTCATGAGCTTTTCATCAACCTTGAACAGCGCGATCAGCGGCCTGAACGCCGCACGTCGCGCTGCCGAACTGGTGTCCGAAAATATCGCTAACGCCCAGACGCCCGGGTATGCACGTCGTTCGCTAAGCCTTACGTCGAACAGTATTACTGGGGGCGTTCATATCAACGGCATCACCCGGCATGCCGACCCCGGAATTACCGCCAACCGGCGTCAGTCAGATTCTATATTCGGGGCCGCAAATGCGCGATCAAGCTTTCATTCACAGCTCGAATCTCTGATCGGAACGGTGACTGATCCCGGGTCCATCAGCCAGAGGATTGTCAATTTTGAATCCAGCCTGATCCAGGCATCAAGCCGCCCGGAATCACCGCAGCGCCTTGATGCCGCCGTAGCAGAGGCCAGCGGCCTGGCGCAAAAGATTGCCCAGGCCGCCGAAGGTGTGCGCTCATTGCGCACGCGCGCTGACACAGCAATTGACGTTCAGGTAAACCGGCTTAATCAGGCGTTGCAGGACGTTCAGGCAATCAACTCGCGGTTATCATCAGTTAGTTCGGGTGCCAGTCAACATGCGGGTCTGCTGGACCAACGCCAAAAGCTGGTTGATGAGATTAACAAGATTGTTCCGGTTAACGTTGTGGCGCGTGATCGTGGGATGATCGCCCTATATACTGATGGTGGTGCGATCCTGCTGGACGGGCCTGCTGCGACAGTCGGCTTTACTCCGGCGCGCGATACGGTTCCGGGTATGACCCTGGCCAACGGCCTGCTGTCTGGTCTGGAAATCAACGGTGTTCCGGTGAGAACCGGCAGTACCAATGGCGCCATGCGCGGTGGAACCTTGTCGGCCCAGTTTGAAATACGTGATGAACTGGCGGTATCCGCCCAGTCGGACCTTGACGCAGTGGCCCGCGATCTGATCGAACGGTTTGAAACGCCCGGATTGGACGCAACTGTCGCCCCTGGCGATCCCGGGCTTTTCACTGACGACGGCATAGCGTTTAGTGCTGCTGATGAACTTGGCCTTGCCGGGCGGATCACAGTGAATGCGCTGGTTGATTCCAGCCAAGGCGGAGAAAGCTGGCGTTTGCGCGACGGTCTGGGTGCCGGCGTTCCTGGCCTGCCGGGCGACGCCAGCCAGCTTCAGGCCTTTACGAATATCCTGACCGAACGGCGAACGCCGGGATCGACCGTCTTTGGCACCGGTGATCTAACTATGGCCGGACTTGGCTCGGCCCTGCTGTCACGGGTATCACAGCAGTCGGGGCAAGCCGAACAAAGGCTTAGCTTTGCCGCCGCCAGCCTGACCGAACTGAACCGAATTGAACTGGACCTCGGCGTCGATATCGATGCCGAATTGCAGGCGCTTCTGGTTATCGAGCAGGCCTATGCGGCCAATGCAAGGATGATCGAAGTAGCCGATGAAATGATGCAAGCCATCCTGAGGATCTGAATATGAGTTTGACCAATATTGGCGATATGTCTTTCAGCCTGATGCAGCAAACCCGCAGTGCCGCGTTGAAATCTTCGATGATCACCCTGACCCAGGAACTGACAACGGGCCAAACCTCTGATATCAGGGGCCGACTGGCCAGTGACTATTCCTATCTGACGGATATTGATCAAAATCTGGCCCGGCTGGACGGATATGCGATTTCGGCAACCGAGGCGGGGTTGTTTTCATCCGCCTCGCAGCAAAGCCTGGAACGCATACAAGGGGTTATTTCGACAGTTAGCGAGGACCTGCTGACGATCAACTCAGCCTCGCTTGAGGTCGCAAGGTTGCAAGCCAGCAACGAAGCGCGCCTTGGTCTGGATACCATCCTGTCCGCCCTGAACGGCTCGGTTGGCGGGCGCAGCCTTTTTGCCGGAACCGCCACGGATACCAACCCGATGGCCTCGGCCGATACCATGATCGCGGCGCTTCAGGTCGAAGTGGCCGGTATGACGGTGGTCAGCGATATCCTGACGGCCATCGACGATTGGTTTGCCGACCCCGCCGGGTTCAAGGCGACGATGTACACCGGATCGGATGACCCTCTTTCGCCGATACAGGTTGGCGCGAATGAACAGGTTTCCCTTTCTTTACGCGCAGACGATGCCAATTTCCGCAACGCAATGCGCAACACGGTGGTTGCCATTCTGGCCACAGATTCTGGGCTGGCTCTGGATCCTGGCACCCAGAACATCCTGCTGCGCGAGGCAGGTGTTGGCATGTTGAACAATAATCACGCATTGACCGGCCTGCGCGCCGACCTTGGCTATGCCGAACAGCGCATCGAAGAGGCAAGCGCCCGCAACGGTGCTGCCCGCACCAGCCTGAGTTATGCCCGCAACGAATTGCTAGAGGCGGACCCGTTCGAAACCGCCAGTCGCCTGGAAGAGGTGCAGTTCCAGTTAGAAAGCCTTTATGCCGTCACTGTGCGCGCATCGCGCCTTAGCCTGTTGAGTTTCTTATGATGAAATTACTGCGCTTTATCCTGTTTTGTCTGTTTCTCCCGACAACGCTTCAAGCCGGGGCAATCCGGCTTAAAGACTTGGTAGAATTTGGCGGGGTTCGCAGCAATGACCTTGTCGGATACGGGTTGGTTGTCGGCCTGAACGGCACCGGAGACGGGCTGCGAAACGCACCCTTTACCGAAGAAATCATGTCGAACATTCTTGAGCGTCTGGGCGTTAACGTATCGGGCGAACAATTCAGACCAAAAAACGTGGCGGCGGTACTGGTGACGGCAAACCTGCCGGCTTTTTCCCGGGTTGGCAGCAAGATCGACGTTACTGTTTCGGCCATCGGCGATTCCAAAAGCCTGATGGGGGGCACCCTGATCATGACACCTTTGAACGCCGCTGACGGGCAGATTTTTGCCGTGGCACAAGGCACCATTCTGGCTGGCGGAGCAGTTGCCGAAGGGCAAGGTGCCTCGGTCACACGCGGCGTGCCTACCTCTGGGGTGATCCCATCCGGGGCCCGGGTTGAACGTGAGATTGAGTTTGAACTGTCCTCACTGGCGGTGGTCCGATTGGCGCTGCGTGACCCGGATTTCACCACTGCCGGGCGGATTGAAACGGCGATCAACCGGGAATTCGGTCGTGCTGTATCGGTCATGCGGGATTCCGGGACGGTTGAACTGGATATCAGGGCCACCCGGGCGGCCTCGACCGCGCACGCGCTTGGGCGGATCGAAAACATTTTGGTAGAGCCTGAGCGCAAGGCGCGTGTGGTGGTCGATCAGCGATCCGGGACAATTGTCATGGGCGACGATGTGCGTCTAAGCCGGGTTGCGGTGTCACAAGGCGGGCTGACGCTTCGTATTCAGGAAGAACCGATTGTGGTGCAACCAAACCCGTTTGCCGAAGGGCAAACCGTGGTTGTACCCCGAACCACCGCCGCAATCGAAGACGACGAAGGTGTGGCGCTTGCCGAAGTTCCCGAGGGCGCGTCCCTGTCCGAAGTGGTTGCCGGGCTGAACGCCCTGGGCGTGTCACCGCACGACATGATCGACATCCTGAAAAGCCTGAAAGCCGCCGGGGCGTTGCATGCCGAATTCATCGTCCAGTAAATTACCCGGCTGACACTGATTTCATTCACTTGGTCCTGCGCCCATTCAATTGCGCTGAGGCCAAGGAAAACACCCGTCGTATAGATGAAATTGCAGAGTTCCAAAAAACCGTTCGGCAGAACACCCTAAAACCTTTGGGTGTTTTGTACTTTCTCTCTATGGGCCTGAGACCGTTTTGTACTAAATTGAAACCCGCCAACTTTCCCGCTCCCGCCAATGGCTGGTTAACCTTTCAAAGGTGTTGCCCCCCATCGATGCACAAAAGCTGACCCGTGAAGGCCGGCGCGTCCAGCAGGAAATTCATTGCCGCGACGATGTCCTCGGGGTTGGCGCCACGTTGCAGAACCGACCCCAACCGATGCTCCTGAAACTGTTCGTCCGACTGATCAGCACCTTGCATGGTCGACCCCGGGCCGATGCCGTTGACCCGAATATGAGGCCCCAACGCCCGCGCACTGGTTTGGGTTAAAGTCCACAGGCCGGTTTTGGCCAAGGTATAGGTCATGTAATGTTTGGTCAGCTTCCTGACCCTTTGGTCGATCATGTTGACGATTGTTGCCTGGGCCAACATCTCGCCATTGTCCTGCTGCACGGCCTTGGGGGCCTGATCGGCAAACTTTTGCGTCAGGGTAAATGGCGCGCGCAGGTTGGATGAGATATTCATATCCCAACTTTCCGGTGTCGCGCTTTTTAGGGTGTCATAGTTGAAAATTGATGCAGAGTTGATCAGCACGTCAAGGCGTTGGCCCAACCCATCGCGCGCGCGTTCAATCAGGTTATTGGTCTGATCCATGTCCAAAAGGTTGGCCTGCAAGGTCACCGCCTTGACCCCAAACGCACGGATTTCTTTGGCGGTTGCTTCGGCCTCGGTCGCGTTGCTGTTGTAGTGCAAAGCGATATCAACCCCGCGCCTGGCCAGACCCAATGCCATCGCCCGACCCAACCGGCGCGCACCGCCGGTGACAAGGGCGGCCCGGTAAAAAACCGGCGCTTTGAGATGGGTTGCCATTGGCCATTCTTCTTCTGGTCTGGGTGGGTTGAAAAATTATCTTTCTGAAGAACTGTACTTCACAATCAAGTTGCGCTTCAATCACCCTCAACAGTTTCGTGTTGCATTTCCGATTGAACGGAAAAGACTGCGATCTGACATTGAACGGGAGGGTACAATGAACAAATACATCAAATCCAGTGCTTTGGCGGCAGTCCTGAGTGTGGGGGGCATGTTGAACGCGCCTGTCGCCATTGCCGAGGACATCAACGTCACCATCGTTGCGGGCCATCCGCCGGTGTTTCGTTGGGTCAAACACGCCAGCCAAACCTTTATTCCGGCTGTGAACGCGGCATTGGAAGGCAGCGGTACAACCATCATCTGGTCCGAGCAATATGGCGGCGCTTTGGCCAAGGTCGGGAATGAATTAGAGGCGGTCGAGGAAGGTCTGGCCGAGATCGGCGTCGTTACCAGCCTGTTTGATCCGGCCAAGCTGGCGGTGCAGAACGTGACCTATTTCACCCCGTTTGTATCAAGTGATTCGACCGCTGTGGGCGAATGGATGGACAAGCTGCAATTTTCGAACCCGGATATGAAGGCGGCCTGGACCGAGAACGGGCTGGAGTATCTGGGGGGTGGTATCGGCATTGACGACTATTTGCTGATGACCAAGTTTCCGATCAATTCTCTGGCCGATCTGGACGGCAAGAAGATTGGCGCGCCGGGTCCGGCGGTGAACTGGCTGAAAGGCACCGGGGCGGTGGGCGTGTCCGGCAACCTGACCACCTATTACAACGAGATCAAAACCGGGGTTTATGACGGGGTGATCGTGTTCGCCTCGGCCGCGTTGCCGGGCAAGCTGCACGAGGTGGCGCCCTATATCACCAAGGTCGGGTTTGGCGCGCAATATGCCGGCGGGTTAGCGGCCAACAAGGATTGGTTCGACGGGTTGTCGCCAAAGGTTCAGCAGGCATTGCGCGATGCGGCAACGGCGGACCGGGTGGCATATCACAAGGATCTGGATGCCTCCGTGGCCAAGTTTCTGGACATCATGCAGTCGCAAGGTGCGACCATTACCGAGGTTGATCAGGCGTTTCGCGAAGAATGGGCCGCAGGTATGGACAATGTCGCACAGCTTTGGGCCAAGCGGTTAGATGGCGAAGGCAAGGCCGGGACGGCCGTTTTGCAATCTTATATGGACACCATGCGCGCCGCCGGTGCCACACCGGTGCGCAATTGGGATAAGGAATAGGTGGGCAGATCTGGCGGTGCAAGCGCCGGACTCTGATGGATTGCCGGATTGGTTCAGGCGCATCCGCCGGGTGGTGGATGCGCTGACGGCCGGGTTGAACGTGCTGGGCACAGTGTTGATTCTGGCGCTTATGGTGCTGGTCAACATGGATGTGGTGGGCCGGGGATTGTTCAACAATCCGGTGTCGGGCGTGCCCGAAATGGTATCGATGTCAATTGTCGCAATCGTGTTCTTGCAGGTCGCCCAAACCTTTCGCCGGGGCCGTCTGACCCGAAGTGAAGCCATTTTGGGGTTTGTCGCCAAATACAGTCCGCGGGCGCGCCACGCCTTTGACCTGGTGTTCTCAATCGCGGCCATCCTGTTGATCTGGCAGGTTTTGTCAGCCAGCACGCCGTTGTTTGTCAAAGCTTGGGTGCGCGGCACTTATGAAGGCACTATCGGTGATTTCACCGCACCTGTCTGGCCAGTGAAACTGATCATCCTGATTGGTTGCACCGCCCTTTTGGTGCAATTGGTTTTGTTCGGGGTTGCCGCCCTGCTGCGTTTGACGTCAAAGGCCCCAGCATGACTCCTTTTGAAATTGGTTTGAGTTCCTTCGGGGCGATGGTGGCGTTGGTTTACCTGGGTTTCTGGGTGCCGTTTGCCTTGATGTTGTCGTCGTTTGTCGGCGTCTGGATGATCAAAGGTTCACCGGTCCTGGCCGGGAAATTGCTGGCTTTGGCCGCAAGCAATACCATATCCAGTTACTTCTTTGGTGTAGTGCCGTTGTTTGTGCTGATGGGGTATCTGGTTTCGGTCACTGGCATGGGGCGGGATGCGTTTGACGTGGCCAACCATATGTTCCGCCGTATCCGTGGCGGATTGGGCATTGGCACGGTCGGTGCCAACGCCATTTTTGCGGCAATCACCGGGATTTCCATCGCCTCGGCAGCAGTTTTCACCAAAATTGCCGTACCCGAGATGGTTCGGCACGGTTATTCCGCGCGATTTTCGGTTGGGGTGGTCGCCGGGTCATCGGTGCTGGGCATGTTGATCCCACCCAGCCTGTTGTTGATCCTTTATGGCCTTTTGACTGAGCAATCGGTGGGTGATCTGTTCATTGCCGGTGTCCTTCCGGGCCTGTTGCTGGCGCTGATATTTGGGATCGGCATCTATCTGATGGCCGTCCTGCGCCCCCGGATGCTGGGCGAAAATATTGCGGACCTTGATGCCACCCCCGCCCTGACACCCCAGGAACTTGTTTCCAAAGGCCTGCCCATCGCCCTGCTGATTGGTCTGGTTCTGGGGGGTATTTACAACGGGTTCTTCACCCCGATCGAGGCCGGGGCCGTTGGATGTGCCGGAGCAATCATCATCGGGCTGGCGCGGCGCACCCTGGGCCTGAGGGACTTTTGGCAGGTGCTGAACGATACCGGATTGGTCACCGCCTCGATCTGCTTTCTGATCATCGCCGCACAGATGTATTCGCGGATGCTGGCGCTTTCGGGGGTTCCGACCGAGTTCGGTAATTTTGTCGCCACTGCTGATATTGGCTATTGGGGGGTGATCCTGGCCTATGTGGCATTGGTGATCGTCATGGGCACAGTTTTGGACAGCTCGTCAATCATGCTGATTCTTGTGCCGCTTATGTTGCCGGTGTTGGCCACGCTTCAGGTTGATTTGATCTGGTTTGGCATTGTCACCATCATCGCCGTTGAAATCGGCCTGCTGACGCCGCCTTTTGGTATCTCGGTCTTTGTCATCAAATCGGCGCTGGATGATCCGTCGATTACCCTTGGTGATATTTTTATCGGTGCGGCCCCCTTTGCGGTGATGATGTTGGTCGTTCTTGGCCTTGTCCTGTTCTTTCCCGCCCTCGCAACCGCTTTGATATAAATTTGATATAAAAAGGAGGCCGTTATGGCCCGTCGTTATGTTGATCTATCCGTACCACTTGAAACCGGCATCGTTTCCGACCCCGATATCATGTTGCCGCAAATCACCTATATGGCGCATAAAGACACCGCCGGGCAGATTTGTTCATTCTTTCCGGGGTTGAAAGAGGATGACCTGCCCGGTGGCGAAGGCTGGGCCATCGAGATGATGCAGATTGCCACCCACAACGGCACGCATCTGGATGCGCCGTATCACCACCATTCGACCATGAACAACGGAGAACGCGCCCTGACCATCGACGAGGTGCCGCTGGAATGGTGTCTTAATCCGGGCGTGAAACTGGATTTTCGGCATTTTGATGATGGTTATATCGTTACCGCCAATGACGTTAAAAATGAATTGGAACGGATTGGTCATGAAATTCAGCCGCTGGATATTGTTGTGGTCAATACCTCTGCCGGGGATCGGTACGGCGAGCCTGATTACCTGATCAAAGGCTGCGGCATGGGGCGTGAGGCAACATTATTTCTGACCCGGCAAGGGGTGCGTGTCACTGGCACCGATGCCTGGAGCTGGGATGCACCGTTTCCCCTGACGGCGCAGGCGTTTGCCAAAAAACCCGATCCGGCAATGATCTGGGAAGGGCACCGCGCCAGTATGGAGATCGGTTATTGCCATATGGAGAAGCTGACCAATCTTGAGACGTTGCCGCCCTATGGCTTTGAAATTTCGTGCTTTCCCTACAAGATCAAAGATGCCTCTGCCGGGTTCACCCGTGCGGTTGCGATTTTCAACGAATAAAGGGCATCATGGGTGATAATTCATGGCCCCGGGCCGCGCTGAAGTACGGTTTAACTGGAAGGGCCACGCCACTGGCAAGAAGCGCAATGACCTTACGGTATCAATGAAACTGCCGTTTGAGATGGCCACCGACGAAGGGTGTTTAGGTGCCCCTATTTAGGGTCTGTTCCAGGCTTGTCACTGTTCATAACCGTGGTCTTGGCCTCTTGATCATCGGAAACGATCAATTCCACCTCGGGTATATCGTCACTTTTGGCATCTTTGGCAACCGGCCCGACAATCAACGGCAACATGGACACGCCGGTGGCACTGGCAATTTCAGCCGTTTCAGGTGTTTTCCAACTTAGGGTGTCAAAACTATCGCAGCGGGTACAGACCGGCACCCATTCACGGTGGATCGACTGGCAATTGTCACACACCCATTGCGGCCCGCGGGCTGCGCCCAGCGCCTTGGCCAGCCAGCCCTGAACCACCGCATCAGACCCGCCTTCGCCCCGCTCAACCGCTGCCATCAGGGTAAAGGCCCGCGCATCACCTTTGTCGGTCAAACCACCAAGAACGCGCCGGGCTTCGGGGAAATCGGCGGCGACGATCAGCAACTCGGCCTGTACCAGACGGGTTTCAACATGTTCAGGATGAATGCGGGTCAAAACCTCAAACCGCTTCACACGCTGTTCCGGTGTTTCATCGGGCACAATGGCCGCAAAAGCCGCGGCAAGATCGGGATGCGGCTGGGCCTCCCATGCCTTTTTCAATACCCGCGTGGCAAGCCGGGGTTTGCCCGCATCAATATAACCACGCGCCGCAAGGGCCGCAGCAGGCACCAGATCGGGGGACTGACGATTTGCCTCGATCGCCTTTTCGCGGCTTTCAACGCTTTTACCTTCATCGACAATATCGCGGGCTTCGGACAAGGCCAGAACCGCATCACGCCGCCGGTAAACATCGCGCGGCAGGCTGCCGGATTTGAGTTTGGCACTTAGAGTATTGCGTGCCCCGGCCCA
Source organism: Paracoccaceae bacterium (assembly GCA_021648025.1). Taxonomy (GTDB): domain Bacteria; phylum Pseudomonadota; class Alphaproteobacteria; order Rhodobacterales; family Rhodobacteraceae; genus NVQY01. Next base: position 115,353 of record JAKITO010000005.1, on the reverse strand, counting down.
ATCCTGCGCCTGTGCCTGAAGCCGCAACAGCACATCCTGAATCTCGGGGTGCTTGGGTTTCATCGCATGGGCCTTTTCGGCCAGCTTGCGGGCGGTATCACTTTCGCCGGCTGCCAGTTTCTGTTTCATGATCCCGCGCACGCCGACAAATCGGGTTGCGTTTGTTGCGATCAGCATCCTGTAAGCCTCGGTCGCCTTTTGGGTATCGCCCGCCAGTTCCGCCGCCTGCGCCGTCAGCAGGTTGGTCAATTCCGGTTTGCCCAGGTATTTCTCGGCCTTGGCCGCCTTGGACATCGCCAACCTGCCTTCGCCCGAGGCCAGCGCCATCAACCCATCGGCCAATGCCTGATAGCCGCGCCGCTCGCGGTTCTTGTCGAAATACCGCGAAATCGCTGTTTCGTCGCCATTCAGGAACCTGAGCGTGGCCACCAACAGGGACAACAGTTTCAGTATCACCCAAACAACAACCAGCAGAGCCAACCCGGCAATCACCGATTGCAGCGGTGCCAGCGTGTATTCAGTGCCCGCCACGGTGATCTGAATACCGCCGCTGGATTCCATCAGATGCCCGGCACCTTCGGCCAACACCGCGATGAGGGCGACAAAAGCAAGGATTTTGATCAATGACCACAACATGGCAAGTCCTTTAATTACTGTTCAGGCTTTGGGCCAATTCATTCGCCGCCTGCAATGCGGTTTGTCGGGTTGCAGCGTGATCGACCCACTCTTGCATCTGGTCGCGGGCAACTTCGGGCAAACCGGACAGTTCCTTTAGTGCCTGATCCAGCTGACCATCGTTCAACGCTGCTTCGGCACGCGACAGGATGGCATCCGGGTCGTCACCTTCACGCGGTTGAACCGATCTTGCCCCTAACTGGCGCTGAAAAAACCCGGCGATGCCGCCACTGTCGCCCGCCCCGGCCCGAGTAGCCGATAAAGCCGCGCGCGCCGCCTTGGGGAAATCCGCGCCCAACGCCCCAAGTGAGGCGACACCTTCGCCCGCCAATTTTTTCAAAACGTCCGGAATGTTGATGCCCGCGCTGGCCATTTCATCCAGAGCCTGTTGGTAAGGCGCGCCGTTCTCCAGCGCCGTTTTCAAGCGGGTCATTGCCGCCTGAATATCTGCGCGGCGCGCGACAATGATGGCATTTTCCTCTGAGGCGCGGGCCTCGGCCTCGGTTGCGCGGGCCTCGGAAATCAGGTTTTCCACATCCGCGCGCTGGGCAGCAATGGCAGCACTCAGGGCCGCCAATTCACGATCGTAAGCGGCAATCGCGGCTTCGGATGCGCCATCGGTCATGGGACGCTTTTCAAGCTCGCTTAACCTTATATCTAACGGGTTCAGGCGCGCTTCTAGATCGCGCAGATGCGCCTCGCGTGCTGTCAATTCAGCCTTTAACGCCGTGTTTTCCGCCGTAAGGGCCGTGATCTGCGCCGTTATCGGCGCCAGGTCCGCAGGCTCAATCGCGGCAAGTTCAGCCTTTAACGCCGCCAGATTGCTGGCCTGTTGCCTGTCCGACTGCCGCAATTCGGCCGAGATGACCGCAAAATCCGGGCCTTTCAGCGCGGCGGGCAGGATCGGATCAAGAATGTCTGAACGAGCTGCCAGGAACCCGAGGCAAGCCGCCAGAAAACCGCCGATCAGGGCCGGGACCAGTGAACTGCGTCTAGGGGTGGCTTTGGGTGTCGCTGGGGGTGTCTTGCCGGGGTTTGCGGCCGGTCTGTCGGCAGTCGTACTTGGGTTTGGCGGCGCGCTTGGTTGTGCCGGTTTTTGCGCCGACGAAGCACTGCTTGGTTCGGCCCGTGGTTTAGGGGGCTTGTCCGATTCGGGCTTTGTGATCTTACGCACTGGTTTGCTGGTTTTTGCCACTTTGAGAACCCTTCGAATCTTAAATCAACCTGCCCGCGCCTTGGAAACTCTACTGCGGAAACTCTACTGCGCAGGCCCCGCACCCTCAACCCGCTTAGCATCATTGATCAAGGCAACGATACAGCGAATCATCGCCTTGGTATTGGGTTGCTCAGCCACGCATAGCTTGTTGTATTTCAATGCCTTAACAGGATCTGTAACTGCTTTGCTTAGCCCCACCAACAGCAATGGGGCCTTGGAGGAGACAATATCGGCAAAATGTCGCGCCGTTCGGGGTGAGAACAATGGGGCAAGAATCGGCGCAGCGCCGGCCAACGCCTGACGGGCCTTGTTGTTGAACGCAAGAAGCGGTTGATCATAGATCACCTGATCGACGGTGGCACAGCCAAGGGCCGTCAATCGCGCCGCCACAGCACCGCGCGCGTGGGCTCCGCGGATATGCAACAACGGGGCTGAGGGGCGGTTTTGGTGCAACGTGCGGATCAGCGCGTCAGAATTTTCACCCATATACTCTGCCTGCCATCCGGCCTGACGGGCGGTTTGGGTTGTCGCCTTGCCGACGCAGTAACAAGGGATATGGCGCTGATCATTCAGCCCGGCGGCGATCCTGACGCCATTGGCCGAGGTGAATACCAATCCGCGCGCATTGCCAAAGTCCAACGCAGTGACACTGGGCACAATGTCAATCAATGGCGAATATATCGGCGTGACCAAACCCCGCGTCTCAGCCGGTAATTGGGCCACAAATTGCTTTGCAGACTCTAACGGGCGGGTCATCAACAAGGTCAGCATCCGTGGCCTCAGTTTTGTTTGTCTGTGTTGTTTGCATTGTTTGCCAAGGGTTAGAGTGTTACCCCCCGACGCAAGATGATGCAACGGTTTGGGGATAATGACGCAAACACTGACCATTCTGGGACTGGAAAGCAGTTGTGATGATACGGCCGTTGGCGTGGTGCGCCAAACCGGGGGTGAACTGCCTGAGATCCTGGCCTCGGTGGTCTATGGGCAGGCGGAATTGCACAGCGCATATGGCGGTATTGTACCCGAAATCGCGGCCCGGGCACATGCCGAAAAACTTGACCTGTGTGTGGTTGAGGCTTTGCGCGATGCGGCTCTGACACTGGGTGATATCGACGCAATTGCCGTGACGGCAGGGCCTGGGCTGATTGGCGGAGTTTTGTCAGGGGTGATGTGCGCCAAAGGGATAAGTGCGGCGACCGGGTTGCCATTGATCGGTGTGAACCACCTGGCCGGTCATGCCCTGACGCCGCGTTTGACGGATGCAATTGCCTATCCCTATCTGATGCTGCTGGTGTCCGGCGGGCATTGTCAGTTTTTGCAAGTAAACGGCCCCGATGCGTTTACCCGGCTGGGTGGCACCATCGACGATGCCCCGGGCGAAGCGTTCGACAAATCTGCACGCCTGCTGGGTCTGACCCAACCCGGCGGCCCAGCAATTGAGAATGAGGCAAGGCAAGGCGATCCCAAAAGATTCCGCTTTCCCCGGCCCTTGCTGGACCGGGACGATTGCAATCTGTCCTTCTCGGGCTTGAAAACCGCGTTGCTGCGTCAGCGTGATCAGATCATTGCCGTCAAAGGCGGGCTGACCCAGAAAGATCGCGCCGATATCTGTGCCGGTTTCCAACAGGCAGTCGTCGATGTTCTGTCCAAGAAAACCCAACGGGGCATTCGGATTTATCTTCGGGACAATCCCGCCGTTCCCAGCTTTGCGGTCGCTGGTGGTGTTGCGGCAAATACCGCTATTCGGCGCGGCTTAGAGACTGTTTGTGCAGAAAACGGTGTCGCGTTCCACGCCCCACCTCTGGCACTTTGTACCGATAATGGCGCGATGATCGCTTATGCAGGACTGGAGCTGTTCAAAGCTGGTCACCGGGATGGTCTGGACCTGATGGCCCGCCCAAGGTGGCCGTTGGATAAAACCAGCCCCGCAATACTTGGAAGCGGCAAGAAGGGGGCCAAGGCATGAGTATCGCAGTCATTGGAGCAGGGGCATTTGGCACGGCTTTGGCGATTTCACTGGCCGGAAACGGGCCGGTACGGCTTTGGTCCCGGTCGGCGGATCATGCAGCACTTATGCGGGCCGAAAAACAGAATGCTGCGCGTTTGCCGGGGATCACTTTGCCCGAAAATATTGGCATTTCGTGCGAATTAGACTCATTTTTGAATTATTCCACACTTCTTTTGGCCGTGCCCATGCAGCAATTGCGCGGGGTTCTGACAACCCACGCCAGGCATTTGTCACAGGCCACCCTTGTCGCATGTTGCAAGGGGATCGAACTGGATACCGGGTTAGGACCGTTGGCAGTCATATCCAAGGTGTTACCGGGTGCGCGTTCCGCACTTTTGACTGGTCCCGGGTTTGCCGCTGATATCGCCCATGGGCTGCCAACCGCCCTGACCCTTGCCTGCAAGGATGAGGCCCTTGGGCAGGCCTTGCAACAGGGCCTAAGCAGGGCCAATCTGCGCCTTTACCGTACAACTGACACCATCGGTGCCGAACTGGGCGGCGCGTTGAAAAATGTCATGGCCATCGCTTGTGGTGCCGTCATGGGTGCCGGTCTGGGGGTCAGCGCCCGCGCCGCTTTGATGACGCGGGGCTATGCCGAAATGTTGCGTATGGCCATCACCCTGGGCGCGCAGGCGGAAACCATGGCCGGGCTGTCCGGGTTTGGTGACCTGGCACTGACCTGCACCTCGGAACAGTCGCGGAATTATCAGTTGGGCCTGTCAATTGGCCAGCAAAATGTCTTTGATGCAACCATCACGGTCGAAGGTGCCGCCACGGCACGGGCGGTGATGGGGCTGGCGAAAATGCATGGGATTGAGATGCCGATTACCCGATGTGTTGTTGGGCTGATCGACCAGAGTTTGACTATAACCGGCGCAATGGCTGAATTGCTGGCACGCCCCTTGAAGGAAGAATGATATGCTGTTTGCCCTGATGGCCCACGACAAACCCGGCGCACTTGAGATCCGCAAGGATAACCGCGCCGATCATCTGTCCTATATCGAGTCTACCGGCGTTGTGTCCATGGCTGGGCCGCTTCTGGATGATACTGGCGGTATGGCCGGTTCACTGGTTATTCTGAACCTGGCAGATATGGCGGCGGCACGGGTGTGGGCCGACAATGACCCTTATGCCAAGGCCGGGTTGTTTGACCGGGTGGACCTGATCGAATGGAAAAAGGTGATTGGCTGATGGCATACTGGCTGTTCAAATCTGAGCCGTCGACCTGGGGCTGGGACGATCAATTGGCCAAAGGGGATGCGGGCGAAGAATGGGACGGTGTGCGCAACTATCAGGCGCGCAATTTCATGCGCGCCATGCAGGTTGGTGATCGCGGATTTTTTTACCATTCGCAAAGGGAAAAGGCGGTTGTCGGGATTGTTGAGGTCTGCACCATGGCCCATCCCGACAGCACCACCGACGACGAACGCTGGGAATGCGTGGATATCAGGGCGGTGCGTAGCTTTGAGGCTCCGGTGACGTTGGGACAGATCAAAGCCGACGACCGGCTGAGTGATATGGTACTGGTCAAAAATTCGCGCCTGTCGGTGCAACCGGTCAGCGGCGCGGAATGGGGCGTGGTCTGCGACATGGGGCAAACAAAGTCCGACTGAGATTTCGGACAAGAAATCGGGAAGGCCCCGGAACACAAGCCAGGACCTTCCCTTCACCCCACGTGCTACCTACTCACCACACGTGTTCTGAAAACTTAAGGTCCCGACCGTCCTGGTCGTAGGTTAGTTCTAACGCGATTATCTGGCTCAGAGCAAACAGTAAGCCCGTTGGATTAGACTAAAATGCAAAACGCCCGCGGCGGATGGCGGGCGTTTTGGTGTTTCTGGTTGGGTTCTGCTTAGCCGTAAACAGACTCTTTGCCGAAATGCTTGGTCAGCATGTAATAGACCACCGCGCGGTATTTGTTACGCTCGGATTTGCCATAGATCTCGATGACGGAATTGATGCCCTCCATCAGCTTTGGACCATCCGCCAGACCCAGTTTCTTGATCAGAAAGTTGTCCTTTACCGTCTCAAGCTCACTTTGCTGGCTGCCTGCCACGGTAGAGGCGTCGGCGTTGTAAATCGCCGGGCCACAGCCAATTGTCACCTTGGTCAAAAGGTCCATGTCTGGCGTCATCTTGCATTTGTTTTTAAGATCATCCGCATATTGTGCGATTAAATCGTCACGTTTTCCCATATTAATCTCCCAAATTGATTGCACAGGCCTCAGTGACCTTAAGCAGATTATTAACGTCCAAATCGGCCAAAACAAAGGGGAATTAATTTTGAAGGTGAAACGGCGAACTCTTGCAGGTTTGAAAACTGATATATCAGGATAGAACCGATCCGATTTAACGTTTGCGCCGGAACCTGCCCGATGTGTGTTTCATTGTTGGATGGGCTGAATGGCCAGTTGGTGCATTTTGGTCAAGGCCTGGATTTTGCAGTGGTTGCTGCGCCAACGCCTGCGCAGTTGGCGGCATTGGCGAAAGACCGGGGGTGGGACAATCTGAGGTTCTTGTCAGTTCAGGCAACAACTTTCATGCCGATATCGACGGCCACCCCCGTCACCTTGACCAACTCTGGCCGCCTTGGAACATGTTTGATCTGACACCCGCCGGGCATGGATTGGTATCCAAGCCCTTAAGGGAACATAGACCGCTATTGTTCAGCAGGCGGTGTAAGCAAACCCTGCGCCTTGATCTGATCCCAATGATCGACAAAAGCCGCCTTGGCCTTGCCGCGCTGTTTGACGTCTTTGGCGGCGTCAAGATTGCCGCCCATGCCTTCGCCTTCGACAATGATCACACCGACCATGCCCAAGCCATAATGCGGCTGGCATTTGTACCCATATATACCCGGCAGGTCCAAAGTCACCGACACTTCCTTGCTGTTCTTGCCTTTCCAGCCGGATGCGCCTTTAGGCATCATCCCGTCGATTGAAACGCTGTTGTGGCCTTTGTCCGTCGGCATGAACGTGATCGTATCACCGGGCTGTACCTTTAGGACGCTGGGTGAAAACACATTGCGCAGCTTTTTGTTGTCCGGATGCCTGTTCAGCATTTCCACGATATGTGTCGTGTTGGCAAAGGCAGGGCCGGACACAGCTATAGCCGCGGCACCGACCATAAAAAGACGGCGGTTCAATGGTAAGTTCATAGTTGCTCCTCGGTTATATCTGGTCGGCAATGCAGCGACTTGTGAAAGAGCCGCCTGGCAAAAGCCCACTTGAATATCGAGGATACATAGATGTTGCGGGATCACGCCAAAAGAGGCGGGCCTTCAACAATGCGTGTCGAAATGTTTCGCTTGTTGGTGACCGCGCCGCCAAATATCTTCAGCGGCGCGGTTGTTTTCGATCTAATAGCGGTAATGCTCTGGCTTATACGGCCCATCAGCAGAAATGCCGAGATACGACGCCTGCTCATTGCTCAGCTTGCTGAGCTTCACGCCAATCCGGTCCAGATGCAGGCGCGCGACCTTTTCGTCCAGATGTTTGGGCAGGATATAAACCTCGTTCTTGTATTCATCACCTTTGGTCCACAGTTCGATCTGCGCCAGAACCTGATTGGTGAAACTGGCCGACATCACGAAACTGGGGTGTCCGGTGGCGTTACCAAGGTTCAGCAACCGACCCTCGGACAACAGGATGATCCGGTTGCCCGAAGGCATCTCGATCATATCCACCTGTTCCTTGATGTTGGTCCATTTGTGGTTCTTCAGCGCCGCCACCTGAATTTCATTGTCGAAATGGCCGATATTGCCGACAATCGCCATATCCTTCATCTCGCGCATATGTTCGATGCGGATCACGTCCTTGTTACCGGTGGTGGTGATAAAGATGTCGGCTGTGGTCAGGGTATCCTCAAGCGTTGTCACCTCATAGCCGTCCATCGCCGCCTGAAGCGCGCAAATCGGGTCTATTTCAGTGACTTTCACCCGCGCGCCTGCCCCACTAAGAGACGCAGCCGAACCTTTGCCAACGTCGCCGTAACCACAAACAACCGCCGTTTTACCGGCCATCATGGTGTCGGTGGCGCGGCGGATACCGTCGACCAGCGATTCCTTACAGCCGTATTTATTGTCGAACTTTGACTTGGTGACGCTATCGTTCACATTGATCGCCGGGAAGGGCAGTTGCCCCTTGTTCATCAATTCGTACAGACGATGAACGCCGGTTGTCGTCTCTTCCGACACACCTTTGATGGCGTCACGCTGTTTGGTGAACCATCCGGGGCTTGAGGCCATGCGCTTTTTGATCTGGGCAAAAATCGCCTCTTCCTCTTCGGATGTCGGCACTTCCAACAAATCCGTTTCCCCGGCTTCGGCGCGGGCACCCAGCAGGATGTACAATGTCGCATCGCCGCCATCGTCCAGGATCAGATTGCAGGTGCCTTCGTCGAACAGGAATATCCGGTCCTGATAATCCCAATGTTCCACCAATGACTGACCCTTGATGGCAAACACCGGGATATCCGCCGCCGCGATCACCGCCGCCGCGTGGTCCTGGGTGGAAAAGATGTTGCAAGAGGCCCAGCGCACTTCCGCACCCAGCACCACCAGCGTTTCGATCAGACAGGCGGTTTGAATGGTCATGTGCAAAGACCCGGCAATCCGCGCGCCTTTCAGCGGCTGAGACTCGCCATATTCCTGGCGCAGGGACATCAGGCCCGGCATTTCGGTTTCGGCGATATCCAGCTCTTTACGGCCAAATTCAGCCAGGTTGATATCCTTGACGATAAAGTCGTTGGCCATGTCTTTGAATCCTTGCATATTCGTTAAGTCTTGTGTTCGCAGGGCAGATAGCACCGCGCCCCGGCCGGGGCAACAAGCCTGTTTTGGTTTACGTCAAATGGTGCTTCACCCGGCTGGAAACACCATATTTGGGCGTTTGGCTCACAGAGAGGTTACCAATTGTTTGGCAAACTACCGGTATTCCTGCCTTTTGTTTCGCAGGAACTGCGATAGAATACACAGGTAGTCAGTTCGACTGGTAATAATCTCAGGTAGTCAGGGACAAAAATGCACAAGATTTTGCAGTCCATCGTCATTGTCGCCATTTCTTTGGTGGCCTCCGCAACTTTTGCCTCCACCGATCGCGTGGCTCTGGTGCTGGGGCTTGGTGAATATGAAACAATCCCCACATTGGATAACACCATCAATGATGCCCGCGATATGGCGGAAACGCTTGAAGGCATAGGGTTTAACGTCACCCTTGGGCTGAATTCCACCGGCGAGGAACTGCGCCAACTGCTTGCCGATTTCTCGTTCCGTTCCGAAACCGCCGAACTGGCGCTGATCTACTACGCCGGTCACGGAGTGGAAGTGCAGGGCGAAAACTATATGATTCCGGTGGATGCCGACATCCAGTCGAATCTGGATGTGCAGCGCCAGTCCATATCCCTCAGCCAGTTGCTGACAACGGTTGAGCGCGCCCGCAAGATGAGGATCGTGATACTGGACTCCTGCCGCGACAATCCCTTGGGGGATTTGATTGACACTTCTGTAACAAACCAGGCGGATGGTACGAACACTGAATTATCAACCCGTGGCGGAGGTGGGTTGGCGGCTGCAAACCCTGACCGCGGTACGCTGGTGGCATTTGCAGCCAAAGACGGACAGGTTGCACTGGACGGTACGGGCGACAACAGCCCCTATGCTCAGGCGCTGATGGAAAAAATGGTAATCCCGGGACTGGAGATCAGCCTGATGTTTCGGCAGGTGCGTGACCGGGTTCTGAAAGATACCGCCAATTTCCAAGAGCCGCATACCTATGGCTCGTTGACGGGCATACCATTCTACCTTGCCGGGGCTGCCGAAGGGCAACAAGGGCTGGCCGGGGTTACGGCGCTTGATGCCTGGGCATCGCTGCGCCCGGATCAGGAAGAACAGCTTTTGGCGCTGGCAAATCAGGGCGATACCCGCTCGATGCTGGGTCTGGCCTATATCCGGCTGAACCCAAACGAAGGCCGGTTTGATCCCGGAGCAGCGGTAGATTTTTTTGAACGCGCGGCGGCCTCTGGTTCGCCCGAGGCGCAGTATGAACTGGCCAAACTGTTTGAACGTGGCACCGGGGTTGAGGTGGACGAAGATCGTTCGTTAATTCTTTATCAGACGGCGGCGGATCAGGGATTTGCCGATGCGATCAATGATCTGGGATTTTTGCATTATCAAGGCGGATTGGGCCTGCCACCGAACCCGCAAAAGGCGCTCAAGTTCTTTGAGCGCGCCGCCGATTTGCGCCATCCGCAGGCGCAATTCAACTTTGCCGCCCTGATCGACGATGGGCTTATCGAATCGCGTGGGCCGGCCGATGCCGCGCATTACCTTTATGCCGCCCTTAGATCAGGAAGCCCGGATGTTCTGAACCTGTTGACCGAACGGCCGACCATGTTCACCAACCAAACCCGGCGGGCATTGCAGCAAGAGCTGAAGAAATACAACTTTTACACCGGCAGGATCGACGGCGATTTTGGTCCCGGCACCAAACGCAGCATCCGCGCGGCATTTGGGATTGAAGAGTGATCCGGTAAGGGTTTTTAGGCGAGGGAATGCGGGAAGCCTCTGACCAGAATCCAAAACAATTCTGGTTTTCCGGGTCAAACATTGCGTGTTCGGAACTGGCGGGATTTGCACTGTCCGAACTAAGAAAGTTCGGGCGCGCCACCCCACCGATTGGTCAAGCGGGTGACAATCTGATCGCGGGCCTGACGGTAACTTGCCAGCTTGTCCTCACGCGTTTCGCCAAGGCCTGTGGGGTCCAGGATTGGCCAGTATTCTACATCAAGGTGGAAAAACCGCGTTAATTCCAGGGCACGACGCTGGCTGGCGGGTGAAAGCGAAATCACCAGATCAAAAGAGCTTAGATCATCGCCCCATTGCTCCATCTCATCGAACGAGCGCGAACGGTGGCGGGCCAGTTCAACGCCTATTTCCTTGCACACGGCAATGGAAAACCCGTCAATTTCCAGATCGTTGCGCACCCCGACCGACTGCACATAGGTGCCGGTGCCATACAGCTTTTTCATAATACCCTCGGCCATGGGAGAGCGAACGGCATTGTGGTCGCAACAAAACAGGATCGACTGTGGCCGGGCCGCAGGCAAAGTGTTTGGCAGATCACTCACCGTTCAACCTCCGAAATGCAGAACGCAGATCAGGGTGAACAGTCGGCGCGCGGTGTCCTTGTCAACGTCGGCCTTCCCGTTCAGCCTTTCCCGAAGCACACGGCTGCCTTCGTCGTGAATGCCCCGGCGTGCCATGTCGATAGTTTCAATCTGGCTGGGCGGCATGTTCTTGACCGCGTCGAAATAGCTGGCGCAGATTTGAAAGTAATCCTTGACCACTTGCCGGAACGGACCCAGCGATAAATGAAACTCGGCCGCTTTGGCGCTGTCTTCGGTGGCAATATCGAACACCAGCCGCTTGTCGCGGATCGAAAGGTTCAGGTGATAGGGGCCATTCAAAGCAGTCCGCCCATCGCGGATGGGCAGAGAGAAGCTGTTTTGCTCCAGCAGGTCGAACATGGCAACCTTGCGTTCCTGTTCGATCTCAGGCGTTGGTGGCGCCAGGTTACTGTCGTCGATTTTGATTTGGCTGATGTGTGACATTGAGGCAAGCTTTTCGGCTGTAGTGGATTACGCAGGGGTTAGCGCATGTGTCAGACAGGTGCTAGCGGTTGGTTGTGATCAGTATCCGACTATCCAGTGACTGAATGCTGCCGGTATCGGACTCGGCATTTTCCTGCAAGGCGCGGGCATAACCCTCGGCTGATTCCTCTCTGGGGCGCAGCCCGCCGAACAAAGGCTTGGAGGAGTGGACAACAACTATCTTACTCTTACCCAAAGTGCTTTCATCAACCCGGAACACCAACGCTCCGTTTTGTTGCGGTTTGAATTGGCTATCTGTCACACGGACTTTCACCGGCCCGGTTTGGCCATTGCGCAAGGTTGCAATGTCGTTGCCCTGTCGGTTGATGTTAGGCAGCAGGTGATAAACTTTGCCCGAAACGTCCAAAATCGAAACGGTCAGATAGCCGCCGGTCATTTCCGTAGGCAAAATCAGGTCGACCACAGGGTTTTCGCCAACAAAAAATCGCCCGGACGGGTTCAGTTCATCCATATCTCCGTCGCGGTAAACCACCTTGACCCCGCCAAGCGGAGCCTTTGGCAGATGGCTTTCGATCAGACAGAGGTAAGGATTCAAAACCTCCAAATCCAGAACGACCCGCCGTTCGCCGACCACTTTGCGCAGGGCATCAAACAATCCGACCCGGGTTGAGGTTTTCGCCACACGCCCTTTCACAAACACCGGCGTTTCCGGCCCATAGCCAACCGCCGAGGCACCGGGCAATTGCAACACGCCACAATCGGCGAAGGATTCGACAATCGGGGTCAGTTTGTTCGAGGCCAGGAATACATCGCGCAAGGTGATCTGGGCATTGCCCTTAAGGCCACCAGGAAGCCCATTGGGGAAGGCCGCCATCACCTGGGATTGAACCACCTTTTTGGTGGTTGAGCCGGTCAGCTGTGCATCATTGCCCTTGATGATCAGCCGCCATTCATCCAATGCCTCCAAGGGCGCCAGAGTTGCCAGCACATCAGTGCCCCAACTTTCTGCAATGTCACCTGATGCAAGGGTCAACTCTGCAACGCCGCCGCGTTGTTCAATCAACCCAACTAGGCCACCCAAGATTTGTTCAGACGGGACATAGCCAGTCGCCTGAGGCGGGCCATCGGCAGAATCGCTGACAATAAGAGTATAGGGATCGGCGGCAGGGTATTGCGGGCCCAGAAGACTATGGAACGCCCCGGTAAAATACCCAGCCGCCCCCCCGGCCCCCAAAACAAGGACCAACATAACGGCGATTAATCCGCCTTTGGACTTTTTCGGTTCAGGCGTGGGCGCAGGTTTGGGTTTGGGTGCGGGTTTGGGTGCGGGTTTGGGTTTGGGCACGGGTTTGGGCACGGGTTTGGGCGTCGGCTTAGGTTTGGACAAAGGTGGTTTTCTTACCGGGACAATCACCGTGGCATCAGGGTCAATGCCCTGATCCAGGGTGTCGCTGGTTGGCTTTCCCGGTCCAATTTCCGGTGCCTTGAGAAATGCCAGAACTGCTTCGGCGCTTTGCAGTCGCGCATCCGGAACCGGGGCGGACATCCGATCAATCAGTGATTTGAGAGGCTCAGGAACACCCACTGTATCCAGCGGCTTGCCCTTGTTCTCGACCACCTCCATCGGGTTATTGCCGGCCTTGGGTGCCGCACCCCGAAAATTGGCCAAAAGCAGCGCCCCAAGGGAATAGATGTCCGAGCGTTTATCGGTCTGGCCGCTAAGCTGTTCGGGTGCGGCATAGGCGTATTTGCCGGCAAATTCATTGCCGACAATGGTCTGCGCACCCGGGTTGGTATCTTTGGCGATGCCGAAATCAATAATTACCGCCTTGGCCGGGTCCCCGTTCTCTAGGATGATATTGTCCGGCGAAAGATCACGATGCACGATGTTGCGGGCATGTGCCGCCTGCAACCCTTCGGTGACGCGACGGGCAACAATCAAAAGATCGTCGACCGACATCGGCCCTTGTTTCAGTTTCTTATCAAGGCCGGGACCCTCGATATAGTCCATCACCAGATAGACATGCCCGTCCGGCGAGCGGTGGTTCTCGGAATACCGAACCACGGCGTCATGCCGGATCTCGCGCATTTCTTCTTCGCGGGTCAGCAGAACAAGAAAGTCTTCGTTGCCGGAAAATTCGGCCTTCAAAACCTTCAGGGCGGCCAGACGACCAGAAATATCGCTGCGTGCCTTATAGACATCAGACGTGCCACCGCGCCCCAGCAAACCTTCGATGCGGTAGGTATTGTTTAACAGATCGCCAGGTTGAAACGCGTCACTGGGGCGGGATTCAAGCATGGCGATCTTTCAAATTTCCGGCTGTTTTCTGGACCGCGTTCAGGCCCTAGCCCAGCGCCTGAAATTCAACCCTGCGATTGACGTCGCCGCGAGGATCAGAAGTGTCGAACGGGGCGCTTTCGCCCATACCAACCGCCTGAAGCCGCGTACCTTCGATACCGCAGGACGATACCAGATGATGCTTGACCTCTTGTGCGCGCAGCAGGGAAAGGCGTTCATTATAAGACGCTTTGCCGGAACTGTCGGTGTGACCGATGATCTGAAACACCGCGACGTCAACCGATTTCATCGCCTGGCACAGTGACGCCAGCTTGGGTTTTTGGTCCTCACGCAGAGCCGCCGAATCAAAATCGAACGAAATCTGGATATTGACCTGATCGGCCCTTTCGACGGCAGCATAGGTGGTCACGGCCGTTGTCGGGCTTTCTTCCGATGGCTCGGCCGCGGCTGTGGTGGTGGCAGTGGCGGGCTGATTGGATGGAACGATCACCAATCCACGGGTCTTTTGCTTTTTGAAGGCGTTGGTAATGTCTTCTGCCGTCATATCGGTTGTCGATTGGGCCGAAACCACAGCAGGTGACGCCAGGGCGAACCCGGCAATGATCAAAGTAGATATAAAAAAATTGAGACGTACCATGGTGGCACCTTCCCTCTAATGTTTAAATGAAGTCGCAGGCGAACCCTACACCACGACGGCTTTCCCTACAACGTATTTGCGCCGGAATTTAGACACTGAAACTTCAATAAACCATAAGACTTGGGATCAAAAAGTGGTTACTAACAATCGGCAAGCAGGCTGTTGTTTGATCAAACTGGGATAATTTATGCGATTCTTACCGGCAATCATCATCGCCGTGGCCGTGGTTCTGGCCCCGGTCCTCTGGTTCAGCATTCGGTATTTCATACTGGATGATGAATTTCAGGGCTCTGGCATCGATTCCGGCGCGCGCATCGAGATCGAGATTCTGCGTCAGCAGGTCGAGGACCTGCAAATTCGCCTGGGTGCGTTGCAAAACGAGGTTGCTGGCCTGCCGGTTGGTGGGGCGGGGGCGGGGTCGGCACCGGTGTCGGACCTTGATGCCGAAGACGCCATTCTTCGCGGCACCGGTCCAAACAATATCATTGATGCCTACGCGCAGGTGACGTTAATCGCAGGCCGGAGAAATGTGAACCAGGGGCTGGTGGTTTCGTCGCCGAAATACATGGAACAGAAACTTGGGCGCCCGCGTGAAACCCTTTCGGATGATTGCCAGGGGATGACCAATGAATCTTTGGCTGCCAAACTGGTTTTGCAGGATGTCGGGCCGATTCGCGTGAACATGCTGGCGCCGGCCGCTGAATCTCTGGCGCGGGTGTTTGACAGCGTAAAGCGTGCCGACCCGGATCTTTATGACCGGATAAACACCTCAGGGTCACTATGCGTCCGTCAGATCAGAGGATCGAACAACCGGATTTCAACCCATAGTTTCGGCATGGCGGTGGATCTGAACATCGACGGGGTTCTGGATAATTTCACCGATGGGAAAACCCAACTGGGCCTGATTATCCTGGCCGATTTCTTTCGTGAAGAAGGCTGGGTCTGGGGGGCCGGGTTCAGCCGCGAAGACAGCATGCATTTCGAAGTCAGCCGCAAGAAGCTGGATACATGGTTGGCCGAAGGTCGGCTGTAACGCGACAACACCGACAAGGGTAGGAAAAACGCGCCCTACATAACATCCACTACGATCACCGAAATATTGTCTGCCCCGCCGCCAGCCAGAGCGATCTGGATCAGGCGGTCTGACACCGTTTCAATCGGATAATTTACCAACGTATCCTGCAATATCGCAAATGTCGCGTATTTGGTAATCCCGTCCGAGCAGACCAAAAACCGGTCCCCCGACAGGGCCTCTCCGCTGACCTTGTCCAGTTCAAGCTCATCCCCGACTCCGACCGCGCGGGTGATCGCGTTGGATTGCGGGTGCTGCTCGGCCTCGTCCCAGGACATCTTGCCGGACAATACAAATTCGGCCACCGCTGAATGGTCGGTTGTGATCATCTCGATCACCCCGTTGCGCAGACGGTAAACCCGGCTGTCTCCGGCCCAGATCGTCACAAAGTGCCCGTTTGCCAACATCAGTGCCACCACAGTGGCCCCAATCACCCCGCGGCCCCTTGCTTCGGCCTCTTGCACGATCACCTGGTGCGCCACCTGAACCGCGTCGCGCAGCGCGTGCATCCGTGCGTTGGGATCAAGGCCAAGGGGGATTGTGGCAATCGAATCTGTGATCAGGCGGCTGGCATAATCACCGGCCTCATGGCCACCCATGCCGTCCGAAACCACCCATATATCCTGTTCCGGCAGCGCAAGGATCGCATCCTCGTTGATTTTGCGTTTATGGCCAACGTGGGTTTTGGCGTTGTAACGATAGGGTGTCCAGGTGTTCATAACAAAATACTCACAGCGGTTGCGCCTCGCTCCAGATGGGTGCGCTCAGATTGAACAGGCCCAGCATATCGGGCCCTTGCGGCAGGCCCTCGCATACGATCAGCCTTGGAATTTCATTGACCACAGCACTCCACAGTGACGGGTTTTCAAACCGCCCGGCCAACAGTCCGGCCGCAAGATCGGGCAGCAGGCCATCCTTGACCGCCGGCGTCAGAACAAGGCTCCTCCCGGCGCCGCGCAACGGGGTGTTCGGACGCATATCAGGGGCGGGAATCCTGGCCAGCCCGGCCTCAAACCCTTCCCTGGTCATCGTGTCATCCAAGGCATCCAGCGCCAGGTCTTCCAGCCGCATGAACAGCGCCTCTTCGCTGAAATGGTCGAGTTGCGCAGGCCCCGGTGTCTGCAACGGTGCCATCAGGGTCAACGGAAACCGACGCCCAACCCGGTCCACCGATGGCATCAGGACACCCATCACCTTTTGCGGCCCGGCCAGCCCCGGAGACAGGCAAAACCGCCAGATTGGCGCGGACATATAGTGTGCGTCCCAGTCACCGCCAAGCGCGCCTTGCGCCGCCAGCATTCCGTTTTGAATCCAAGCGTCCCAGGCGGCGACAAACCCCGCAGGCACATTGATCCGAAAGAAATCTCCGACCGATGGCATTTTGCCGAATGCGCCAAACCCCTGTGTCATTACATCGCCTTTGGACATCTGAATTTGTCCAGGGCAGGCAGGGCAAATGCGTTGACCGACGACTTGGACAACAGTTGGAAAATCGCCACCCGCCCGCCGATGTTAAAGATCACCCGCTTGCGATCTGACGTATTGGTCCGGCGCACCTGTGCCGCATCCAACAGCCGGAACCATCCCCATGACCCATCGCGGGACATGACATTCTCAAGCCCTTTCTTTTTCTTCAACAGGGTCACCCGGGCCAGCCCAATCGACCCGGGCCAGGTTACAGCCGACGGCGTCGGCGCGCCCGAACGGTGCGAATATTCAACCTGCTGGCCGTCAATTTCAAGCAGGACGGACTTGGCCTTGGGGTCCAGCGCCTCGGGGGTGATCTGAAATTGCACCGCCGGGTTGGGGCCATTGGCAAAAAACGCCGCGCGGATTTCGTCGGCGTATTGCATCTGTTGCAGCACCGCCGCCGAGATACCGAGATCAACGTTGTTCACCCGTTTGAACGTCCAGGGGCGGGTACGTTTATCAACGTGTTTTTGCAGGTTTTCGTTAAAGAACACATCAATCAGCCCGCCGGGGGCAAACAGCGTGGTAAAATCCTGCAAACCAACGTCCGACTGCGAACGGCGATCAAATGGATACCTGTTTGTCAGCGCCTGTTCGCAAACTGGTAAAACCGTGGACTGCCAGCGTGAATTTATCGAAGCGCGGGTGCCCGTGGCCTGTATATCCGACGAACCCGTAGTAATCTGCGAGACCCAGCGCTGTACCGGTCCGTCCATGCGGCCGGCCAACTGGTTGAGTTGCGCCAACGCCAACCCCTCTTCGCCTCCGGAACTGACACCACTGAACGCCAAGTTGCTCAGCTCTCGGTATACCTCATTCAGTATCCCTATCAGCCCATCAAGCTGTGAAGGCTGGCCTTCCGGGCGATCCACCAATTCGTGCAGCCATTGAAACCGTTCCTCGACAAACGCGCCCGGCGCCTTTTGCACCTCGCCCGAACTGCCAAGCGCGGTTCCGGCCAGAGCATCCAGCAGAATTTGCCCCTGAAGGCTTAGTGTTGAACGCGCCTCAAGCCTTGCCAATTGTGATGCACCACCCTGGAGAGCTTCGGAATCGACCGCTGAACGGTCCTCGGTCAGTTTGGTTTCCCTGGCAATCTCGGTCAGCAGATTGACGATAGGAGAGGTCGGCCCAGACAGTACATTGGTCACCTCAACCGCATGGGACACGGATTCCATCGGTTTGATATCCACATCCCCCAATACGGTGTCATATCGCGAAATAAAGTCGGTATAATACAGGTCAAGAACATCGCGGCTTAGCGCCAAAAGGGCGGCATCGGTCTGTTCGGCTTCGCCACGCGGCCCCAGAACCCAACTTTCGTTCTGCACCCGTTCGGCGACGCTTACCGCTTCAAGCAGGAACACATCGTTGAACCCGGCGTAGGTGTAAATGCCTTCGACACCATCGTTCAGCTGCTTGCCGGATGATCGCACCATGACCCGTTTCACCGCCGGGCCGGCCGCAGTCGAAATGCGCCATTTTGGCAGGGATGTGGCGGCTGTACTGTTGATAATGCCGGTATACACCCGCTGTGCCAACGGCAATTCCGACAGAATATCCTGAACGCGTTCCACCATCGGACCGTTCAGCGAAATCTCTTGCATTGGTTGCGACAAAAGGGCGTTAAGATGATCATCCAAATCATCCCTCAGTTCGCTCCTGGTTAGGCCAGCATAGGCCAACGACCAGTCGACCAGCATCCATTCCTTGACCAGATCGGCGTTCATCGGCCCCTGAAGGCCCAGCATCAGATATATCTTGAGCGTCTCATACAGCATATCCGGATTGTTGATATTGCTGCTTATCTGTTCTTCCAGCCGCAGCAACAGACGTGGCAGGAACCTTTGGTTCAACGCGGCACGGTAGGTCTGGGCGACCTGTGTGCCAATCACCTCGCCCTGGTAAAGGCCATAGGTCATCCCGCGCGCGGGCGCGGGATCATTCAGAACCGGGTTTCCCGGCAGGTCCCGCAATTTGTTCAACGCGGCAATGACCGGTGGCAGGTCGGTATCCCCAACCGGGCTGGGCGGCAACGTAACGGCGGCCTCTTGATACTCTTCAACCTGTTCTTGGGCCTGTTCGATAAGGTCGGAATTTTCCAGAAAGCTGATGGTCCAGAGCGTTCCGGTAATAAAGGCAACCAGAACCGTCGCCGCAATTGCCAACCGCCGGGTCCAGCGATAACGGCGTTCAACCTTGTCATCGGAGGAAACCAGCCCCGCCTCAGGGAAAATCACCGATTCAAAAAGGCGCGTCAGAAAGAAAGACCGCCCCGTACCCTGCCCGGTGCCAATCGCCTGGCGACCAATGCCAAAGGTCTGGGCCATGCCCAGCATCAGCCGGTCAATCGGCGTGCCTTCCTGGGTGCCCGAGGTAAAATAGATCCCCCGCAGCATATGGCGCTTTTCGAACTTGTTGTCCTGAAATACTTCGTTCAGGAACTCTTTGGCCACGCTGCGCATCGCGGCCACCTGGGCCGGGAATCCGGCCACCAACGCACGGCGCTGATGATCGGTCTCGCTTTGCATCCGTTCCAGCAATTGCGCATTCAACTGCCCCAGCAACAGCGCAAATTCCTGATCAAAGGCGGCGACAGACGACAGTTCGCCCTTTTTCTTGTCCAGTGGCAGGGTAAAGCCCCAAACCTGTTCACGGTCCTCTTTGCCAAGGTTGTCATAGAATTCAGAGAATCCGGCAATCAGATCGGCCTTGGTAAACAGCACATAAACCGGGAACCGCACCCCCAGTTTTTCACGCAATTCGTTCAACCGCCGCCTGATGGCTTGTGCATGGTTTTTCTGGGTCAGTTCGTCCTGTAGCAGCAGATCAGACAGGCTGATGGCCACCATTGCGCCATTGATCGGCTGACGTTTGCGATATTTCTTGAGCAGGCCAAGAAACCCAAGCCAGGCCGAGTTATCGCCCTCGGCGTCACTTTCCTGCGTCGTGTACCGCCCTGCCGTATCAATCAGCACCGCGTTATTGGTAAACCACCAATCACAGTTGCGTGTGCCACCGACGCCGCCAATCGCCGCCTTGCCCAGCTTATCCGCCAAGGGAAATTGCAGGCCGGAATTGACGATAGCGGTGGTTTTTCCGGCACCCGGCGGGCCGATCATCACGTACCACGGCAGTTCACTTAGATGCCTGCGCCCGTTCTTGGATTTCTTCAACTCGGCCATGGCGGTCTTGAATTTACCGCGCAACTCACCCAGTTCTTCGGCAAATACGTCGTCTTCTGAGGTATCCACCGATTCTGCGATATCATCGGTCATTGCCTTGTCACGACGACGTCGTCGCCAGAAGATGAAAATCATCAGCAATATGAAGAACGTCCAGATCACCGAAATGGTGATGACCCGGCTGGACACGCTGTCAAACGGGCGCCATGTCTCGCTGCCGATTAGAGGTGCGAAATACCAGGTACAGGCCGACAGGATGGACGCCACAAGAATCAGGATGAAATAAATCGACTTGAACAGCGGGAATATATAACGGCGGATCATTGATCGCTCTCCTGCACCAACAACACTTCGATCCGCCGGTTTTTGGCGCGACCTTCCCTGGTGGCGTTATCGCCAAGCGGTTCTTTGTCGGCACGCCCTTCGGCCGTCAGACGGGATGGATCGTCCATTTCCCTGGCCATGCCAGCCATTACCGATTTGGCGCGGGCCAGCGAAAGGTGCATGTTGGATGGGAACCGAGACGACCGGATTGGCACATTGTCGGAATGGCCAACCACAATCACCGGGCCGGTTTCGTCGTTCAACGCCTTCGCCACCCGGTTGATGGTGTCGACAAAATCACTTTGCAAACTGTCCGAGCCGGATCCGAACAGGCCCGTCCCCTTGATCCTGATGGCCAGGGTATTGCCCTTCTGGAAAACCTCAATCGTGCCATTTTCAATCTCGTCCAGCAAAAAGCCTTCGACCTTGGCCAGTTTTTCTTCTGTCGTTGGCGCAGGCGGTGGTGGTGGTGGTGGTGGCGCGCGCCGCTGCAATTCGGCGATCGTCCCTGTATCGATGATCGACAATTGCCCGATCACCCGCTCGGTCTTGCCCGACAGGACATAAGACAGGCCGGTAAACTGTAAAACCAGTATGAAGGCAGTGATCGCCACGGCGATCCACACCAGTTTCCAGGCCGACAATGGTTTGAACGGCTTTTTCACACCCGGCCAATGCGGCGACAGATCCCATTCCAGCGGCCCGCGCTGGTTGCGGATGATCCGCGCCAAAGCCGCGCGTATTTGCAGGTGCTTTTCAGACCCGCCCTGTTCAATCCGCAGCCGCCCTTCAAAGCCCAGGGACATGCACATATATAGAAACTCAAGCATGTCGATATTGCCGCCCGGTTCTTTTTCCAGTCGCGCCAGCAGATCGTAAAACCGGTCGCCGCCCACTGTTTCGCGGTGAAACGTGCCAACCATGCTTTGCAATCCCCAGTTCGATTGCCCGCCCCACGGCGTGTTCAACACCACATCATCCAGCGTCGCACACAAGGCATATCGCGCCACCTTTACGGTCTGCGCCACAATCCCGGCCTGAAGCGCGCGGTTTTCAAACCCGCGCACCTCGGCGACCACACTTTGACGCAGCTTGTCCGGGTCCATATGTTGCGCCCGGTTGCGAATGCGGCTGATCAGCGAAAACAACGTACTGGCACAAGCGGCCAGTTGGTTCATCCCGGTCATCGAAACCTTGGTGCTGGCGCCGCGCGGCTTAGGCTCTAATCTGGGCGCTGCTGCTTGCGGGACGCCAAAGGAATCCACCGCACCCGCAGGCTCGGCCGCCGGGAAACCCGACGACTCTGGCGCCGCAGGCGCAACAGGGGCTGGCGTTGCCGTGCGCCGTCCGCCCGGATTGGGACGGATCACCGTTTTGTCGGTGTCATTGTCTTCTGCAAACGGGTCGTCTTGTTGAGACATCATCTTTCCCAAATATCACGCGAAATCGCGCCGTTAACTGTTGCGGATCGCCCACAGCTCCATCTTGAGGCCCGGATACTGGCCCGAAACATGCACCGCGATGCCGCCCGAGGTGGTCATCTTGGCCCAATACGGGCTTTCGGGGTCCATTTCGAAATACACCACCCCGGCGTGATAGGGGATTTGCCGTGGGGCCACCGGCAGGGGCCGCAGGGTAATTCCCGGCAAGGCGGAATTGACCAATTGCCGGATTTCCTCGACCGGGCCGATCTTGGCCTGCCCGGCAAAGTGACGCCGCACATCTTCGGCCGGGATATCTGCGTCCACCGCCAGCACAAACCCGGAATTGCCCAGCAATTTGCGGTCGGCAATGACGCCAACGCTGATGCCGTATTTGCGTTCTTCCAGGGCAATCGAAATCGCCGTCTGCTCAAGCACCGAACTAAGGTACTGCCGCAGCACCCGGATTACCGGCGTGAAACTGGCCGTCAGGTCATTGTGGTTATAGGCTGGGAATTTCGGCGGTTGTTTGTCCGGTGTCATGAACACCGAAAGCTCTCCGGCCAAAGCGGCGCAGGTACGGTACACATCTTCGGGGTGCAGGTTTTCAATAGTGACCATATGCCGGATAACCGGAACCGTCCGGTTGACCACCGCCAGCAGCATGAAATCAGAGATGTCCGCAGCACCGCGCGAAGCGCTGCCTTCGGACATCCGCCCGGCAAGCGCCAGCATCCGGTGTGACAACAACCCTTCCAATTCACGCACAAACGCCTCTAAAGGCGCGGCCGCGCGGATATCCAGACACGAGGATATGAAACCGGAATCCAGGATGATTTCCTTGTCCGGGCGCACTTCGATGATGCGCGCCACCGGAATCGCCAACCGGTCCGCCAGGTCATCCACTTCAAGAGCAAACTGAAGCCGCATCTTGCCAACGCCCAGCACCACCGGCTTTTTCTCGGTTCCCGCGACATCGGTGACTTCCTGTTCGGCGGGGCGCAATCGGCTGGCCGACATTTCCGCCCCCGACATGTCCACCTCGACAGCACCCTGGCGGCGCTGAGGGACGGTCAGGTAAACCACGCAATCCTTGATGGTTCCGGGCACCTCCAAAGCCGGCGGATGATCATCCGCCATGGGCACCCGAAACACGGTCCCATCCTGGGTAAGCCCGGCACAGCCTTTGAGGGCAAACTGCCCGACCTTCAGCGCCTCGTGGTCAATCTCAAGCGCGCTGACGCCCCAGGCATAGGGGCGCAACCGGGCCGCAAGCCCGGTGATCAGCGCCTCGGTATACCGGTCGGCCTGTTGAAAGTGGTGGGGTTGCAGAAACAACCCTTCGGTCCAAAGCACCTTGCTGTCCCAGGACACAGGCATCTCCCTTGTTTATCCCCCGTTTTGGGGCGTTATTCTTTCAGCTTTTCAAGCTGACCCTTGTAGGCGCGGGCAAATTCGCGACTGAAAAGTTCATGAAAATCATTCTCGGCCTGATCAGAAATCTCGGCATATATTTTCTCGTAAACCTCCCAGTACCGCGCCTTTTTGCCCTTGAACAAACTACCAAACGCATTGCTGGTTTCGATTTTCCCGGCCAGAATCGCCGGGTCCAGCTTGGCCAGCACGCCCTTCAAGGCGGCCTCCATGCCGGTAATCATCGCAATCTCATGTGCCTTGATATCATCAAGCGCCTGTTCAGCGGCGGTTTCGGGGCTAAGATAGCCTTTGGTGGCCGGGCGCACCATTGCCTCAATCGCCTGATCGGCGCTGATCGAAAATTTCAGAGGGTTGTTGCCGCCGGCGGAAATCATTGTCTGTTCAATGCGAAACTCGGACTTGATCGAGGTGCGCGTCATCAGGATCTCGCGCAAGCCTGTGATCAAGGTGCGCATGACGCGACCCATACGGGCCATGGTCTTGCCCAGGTCCTTATCTTCTATCCCGGTGTTTTCGGTGCCCAGCGCCTTGAGAAACGCCCGGGCGGCGTCGCTTGGGCCAGAATCGTTGGGACTAGAATCGTTGGAACCAGAATCGGCCACCTCTGCCAGAGCGGCGGCAGGTGTGTGCGTTGCCGGTGATGGCACAGCTTCCGGTTCTTCCGGGCTATCATCACGCGGCAGGACCGGCGGCCTTTTCGACTTGGTCCCATCCGGTGGTATCGGGGGATGTTGTGCCTCGGCAGGAAGGGGCGGCGCAGGCGGTGGAATTGGCGCTGGCGCTTGCGGCGATTCCACCGGGCCACCGCCCAGCAAATCATCCCAATCGTCCGGTATCTGGTTGGCCCCGGGGGGTGGGACAGAGGGCGCGGAAAAGGCGTCGCTGGCCGATGGGTTGTGCATGGGCAGGCTGGCGCCCGTGCCTTCGCGCCCGTCGATGGGTTTTTGGAAAAACGGGTCTTCGTCTTCACCCATGGGCGGCAGAAGATCGTCAATCGGGTCAACCGGGTTCAATTGCGACGGGCCGGTCGGGCCGCCTTCGGCCCCCAGCAGATCATCAAGGAAATCCCCACCCGGTCCGGCATCGTCCAGCAACGCCATCGGATCAGGTGCATTGCCCGCCACACCGGGTGAAATTTGGGCGGCAGCAGCAGGGGCGGCAATCATGTCGCCGATATCGGCCAGATCACTGCTGATTTCGACCACCAGTTCATAGGTGCCAATGCACAGAACATCGCCGTTGTTCAATGGCGTCGGTGTCTTGCCCAGGGGGATTTTGGAGTAATTCAGAAACGTGCCGTTGGTTGACAGATCAACCACCAGGACATTGCCATTATGATCCTCAACCACACAGTGGTTCTTGGACAGCATCCGGTCAGGATCAGGCAGCACGATATCATTGGCCGGGCCACGCCCAAGGGTCATGCTGCCGCCCTGCATCTGCATCGGTCCGGCATCACCGGGAATGGTGCCCGAGGACTGGAATTTGAGCGTAACCGTCATATCTTTCGTCAGCCGCCAACCAGAACCGTGAATTCACCTTTCAGGATCGCCCCACCGCAAGCCCCAAGATCACCAATCCGTGCGGCCGGCATCTTGCCGATAAACACGGTCGCCGACCCTTTAACAATCGGATGTGGTGGGGCCGAGGCGTGCATATCCAACATACGTGCGGCCGGCAATTTTCCGACCAACACTGTTGGACAGCACGGTGGCATGATCGGCATCGGGGCCGGCACAGGCGGGGCCGGAGGGGGAACCGGCATATTGCACAGGTGCAAATCGCTCAGTCTGGCTTGTGGCATTCCCATGTCATGTCCTCCCTATTCAGGCTTCGTCCAGTGTGACCTTGCCATTGCCACCCCGCCCGATATTCAGGGCGCGGTCAATCAACAATTGGCCATGTTCCTCAAACTTATCAGAAAGTTCCCCCAACGCTACCATATTCATCGCAAAGGCCGCTGTTTCCGACGCACCCGCCGGTGCCGGGTATTGCGCCAGATCGCCCGGGCCAAGCGTCCCGTCAGCATAAAGAACTGCCAAGGCACAATTCACCGTATCATCATCAACATAAGCGTGGTCCATCGAATTGCGGGCCGCATCGCGGTTTTCATCCGACGGGTTGAACACCCATGTCTCGGACGCGACCAGCGACGGTGGATCATCGTCAGAACGTGGCCCAACATAATCGCGCGCCGCCATGCAGGCCCACCAAACCCGTTCGCGCGGGGGCAACAGGATGGCCAGCAGACGCAGCAGATCTATCAACGCGCCCTTTTCCTCCAGCTCTTCCAGCACTACTGCCGCCGGGGCGGTTGGCGGCGCTTTCAATGGTGTCTTGAGGATGACATTGGCACGCGACAAAAGTTTGGCCACCGGGTCGGTGGAGAACTTTTCGAGATCCTTGAACTTCTCTTTCATATCCATGCCACCTAGTTGATCAACGTCATGCCGCCCTTAAGGGTTAGCATGCCGTCGCCTTTCACCGTGGTCATCGGACTTTTCATTTCTGCCATACCATCAGCCGCAATTTTGATGATTGGCCCTTTTATCGTCACTCCTGAATTATCAATCTTGATCGACGATCCACCCACTTCCAGCTTGATCTCCATCGCCGCCTTGATGGAAACCTTGCCGGCTTTGACATCAATCTTCATGTTGCCGGTTTTCACCGTGGTGGTATCGTCACCAGTGATTGTCTTGGTGTGCTTACCCTCGATCTTCTGGGTCTTGTCAGTCTTGATCTCAAGCACCTTGCTGCCGGTCTCGATCTTGATGGTTTGGTCGCCCTTGGCAATGGTCAAAGACTGATCGCCCTTGTCGATCTTTATCTCCTGTTTGCCCGTTTCGATCGTTTCGTAATGATCGCCTTCCAGGATCGTCTCGGTCACATGGTTCCTGACCACCTGACTTAAACTGCCCTCATCATCATGGGCACCCGCATCAATGGCATCCAGACCAATCGTCACAACCGATTTGTTCTTAACCAACATCTGATGATCTTTTTGCGCCTGAACGCGCATCATTTCCTTGTCGCCCAGATCGTCGAACATCAGTTCGTTATAGGCCTCGGCGTCTTTGACATCTTTTGACGAATCCGTACGAATACCCACCTGAGTCTGATTCTCCGGGAGTTGATAAGGCGGCATCGTCTCTTTGTGATAAAGCATGCCGGTACAGATTGGCCGGTCCGGGTCGCCCTCTTC
Source organism: Paracoccaceae bacterium (assembly GCA_021648025.1). Taxonomy (GTDB): domain Bacteria; phylum Pseudomonadota; class Alphaproteobacteria; order Rhodobacterales; family Rhodobacteraceae; genus NVQY01. The sequence goes on along the minus strand of JAKITO010000005.1, from coordinate 88,797 downwards.
GAACTGAATGACCACCTCTTGTCCCATGCGCGGCACCGCCACAAAGCCCCAGCTTTTGCCCGACCATGGCGTTACCACCCTGACCCAACAGGACGACTTTTCTTTCAATTTGCCCTCTTTGGCCACACGGTCCCAATGGAACTGAACCTTGATCCGCCCGTATTTGTCGGTCCAGATCTCTTCTCCGTCCTTACCAACAACCGTCGCCGTATGCAGACCGGCAATCGTCGGCCATTTGGTCACCAATGGCGCGCGGTATTGGTCCGCCTTGGGGATCGCCCCAAAGATGCAGGCATAGGCATCAGCCTTCATTTCTTCCGGGAAATCGGCGCGCAGCGGCTTAAGATCATGGCGTAAATCCTGATCTTTGTAATCCGTGTTAACCTGAAGGTAATGGGTTGCATCCGTCACCAGATACTCGCCATTTGCCGCCTTCTCAGGATGCTCCTTTAGCTTGAAAGTATAACCCGTTCCCAACGTCCGCACAGACGATGCCCCGCGCCAGAGCTTGTGTTTGATCGCTTCGGCCTGCATCCGCATCTTTGCGCGGTCATCACCCAGCCCGGTATCCCGGTAGTGGCCAGGGTAATCATAAATCTCAAACTTTTTGTGGCTGTGGCTGCCCTTTTCGATCTTGTTGCTGACCTTAAGTTCGGATGTCGGCGTCTCGAAGTTGTAATCCTCAAGTGTCACCATTCCGCGTGTCAGGCTTTCTTCCTTGGCCCATTCGGCGATATGGTCTTCACGGATCTTGCCGGAATCATCGCGGGCGATGAATTCAATCGTGCCATTGATCGGAACCGGTGAGTGGCCACCAACCCCATCCGCAATGACCAGGTTTTCGATGCTGTTCGACTTCATTTCGTTGTCGAAATAGAAATACAGCCCCTCTTCCTCCATCAAACGGCAAAGGAAATCATAATCCGTCTCGCGATATTGCACGCAATAGCTGCGGGTTTTATACGTGCCGCTTTGCCGCTTTTTAACGTCCGAAAATCCGTGCTCTGAAAGCACATCGTCAATAATATCTATAACCGTCTTTTCCTGGAAAATCCGGCAATTCTGTGTCCTTGTCAAAAGCCAGAACCACGGCCGTACTTCGGCCACGTATTGACCGTAACCATCAAAGAAACCCTGATTTTCCACCGATATAACAGTCCCGGTGAAAATCCGCTCTTTGTTGTCCATCGTCTTGAGATGCACTGTCATGGTGCGCCCGACGATATCCTCTAGCTTGACAGCCTTGTTCTTTGACTGGAATTCGATCGTCGTTTCGGTCAGTTTGCTAAGGCCTTCGCGTACGATAGCCCGTTTCAGAAGAATGTCCTTGGCTGTATAACTGCCAGACATCCAGACGAGTGAATCTGCATGTGGCTTACTTTCGGCCATGTTTGTGTCCTTTCGCGTAAAATCGCGTCAGCCTTGAAAAATAGTCTTTAGTCTCAAATTTAATCATCCCTAGAGATCGCCCAGCAAAGCGGCCAATTCGGCGTCGGTGTCGTCAATGTCGCCACCGTCATCATCCGTATCGTCCGAAAAACCTGCCAGAAGGTCGTCCAGATCTATATCGTCGCTTGTTTCGTCTTCAGAGTCCACCACTTGTGTTGATTTTGCTACAGGTTCCGGCTTGGGCGGGGATGGTTTCGGCGGAGGCGCGCCAGTCCACGGCCCCAGAATTTCACCCCCGGCAAGGGACCCAAACGAGGTCAGCCGAATTTCATCACGGCCCTTGATTCCGGCCACCGACATGATGCCCCGGGTCACGGCAATTTCGATCTTGTCCAGCGTGATGTTGCGTTCGGTGCAAGGCAACGCCACCTGATCACCGTATTGATCATTGACAAAGTGGAACGGAATTTCGCCCAAGGCCATGATCTTGCCAAGCTCCATCGACGCGCCATTTTCCTTGAACGACTTGGCCAGAAGAATCGCCACCAGAACCGCAGGGTTGGCCCAAAGCATGCCTTTCAGACCCACAGCCATGGTGAATTCTTCGAACTCAAACTCATAAATAGGTTCGGATTTGGCGCCGTAAGGCCGACGCAGCATGAACCGCGGCGACACCAGCCCCAGATGCCCGGCCTCAGGCATAGAGCGTAACGTATCCCACGCCTCGGCCACCAGTTTGTGGCGATCTTCTTTGGCGGTATCCAGAAACGTCGGCGTAATTGCGGCGATGAACGGGGCGTCCACATGCGCGGCCACCCGGGCGATACGGCCCAGAAGTTCGGCATGCGGCGGGGTTTCTTCAAAGGTATAAAGCCCGATCAGGGCAGAATACCCGCCACGGCCAAATTCCTCGTCCAATGGCTCTTCGGTCAGAAGTCGGGCAAAACCGCTTGTCGCCAGATCATCGGCCGAGGCCAGATCGGCGGCAATTTCCTCTGCCGACACATCATACAGGATCACATCCAGCGTATCGTCGGTTTCGACCGAGCGGGCAATCAGGTCGATCGACCGCCACTGCGCCTCGATTGACTGGAATTCCGGGTGGTGCAACACAAGGCGCATGGCCGACGACAGCGCCTCGTCCACCGCGCCCTTCATTGCCGTGGCATCGGCGTCCGGGATCGCCCGAATATGCGGGCCGACAATCCGCGCCATCAGTTCGTCAATCGGCGAAGGCTGGGTCAATTTGGCCTCGGTATCGCCAATCAGCTTTTGAAAATCGCTAAGCTTGATATCGGCGGGAACCGCGTTGCCCGACGATTTTGAATTGGTCGGCACCACGGGTTGCCCGTGCTTCTCACCCCAGGCCCTTAGCTGCTTCGCTGCATTTTCAGCCGTCGCGCCACTGGAAAGCTGGCCACGCAGGCTATTCAACTCGCCAAACAGCGCAACATTTTCATAGAGTTCATCCGGGTGCAGATCATCCAATCCCCCCAGTTTGACCGCAACCCCGGCCGCGTCCTTGCCAATTGGCAAAACCAGATCGGTGGCAAAACTTTCGATCACTTCTTCGGCGGTATCCGGGTCCAGCAGAATGGGTTTGCGATTGGCCAAAGCCTCGCCTGTTTCCAACACCCCACGCGCCGCACGTCCGGTGAAATCACCGATGATCGCCATGCGGAACCTTTTACGGTTCAGCCTCAAAGAGTCGGGGCGTTCGGCACTCAACTGACCAAAGGCAAACTCAGGTTCGTCAGACATTGTGGCCCCCTTATCGGGCGGAATGGTGGCATCACCCTCATCCAAGCCATCCAGCAGATCATCCAGATCGGTATCATCGCCGCCAGCCAGATCCCCCAGCAAATCGTCAAGATCGTCAGAGTCATCCGCCCCGGTGTCTGCCAACAAATCGTCAAGATCGTCGTCGTCGCCAGCCAGATCGCCCAACAGATCGTCAAGATCACTGCTGGTGCTGTCGTCATCTTTTTCAGTATCGCCCAGCAAGTCATCCAAAGCCGCGTCATCGCCGCCACCCAGATCGCCCAACAGATCATCAAGGTCTGCGTCATCGCCTGTCACCACATCAGCCAACGAAGAATCTTCGCCACCCAACTCAGCAAGAAGAGCATCAGGAGAGTCGTCTGCGGCTTCCGGCACCTCCAAATCTGCCAGCCCGCTTAGTACATCGGCCGTATCGTCAGTATCAAATTCTGAGACCGGAACACTGGTAGCGAGGTCAGCCAACAGATCGTCGGTGGTGTCCTCAACCGCCTCAGGCACCTCAATTTCACCCAGACTGTCCAGGGCATCGGTGGTTGTGTCGACGACCTCGCCATCCTCAGGGGCAATGGCCGCGAGGTCAGCCAACAGATCGTCGGTGGTGTCCTCAACTTCTTGCGGAACATCAGCTTCGGCAAGGCTGTTGAGCGTGTCTGCTGTTGTATCAACGGCTTCGACTGCTTTAGGGCTGGTGGCCGACAATTCTGCAAGTGTTTCGGTGGTCGAGGTGTCCGGCGCGGCCTCTGGCAGTTCGACGTTTCGCAAACCGTCCAGAGTTGCGGCGCTGTTGTCATCTTCGGGCTGGTCAGCCACGGTTTGCGCAGACAAGTCCGACAAGACATCACCCGTTACATCACCTTGTTGCACTTCCTCCGGGGCATTGGATTTGAGATCAGACAAAACACCCTCGGTTTTGTCCGATTCATCAATATCCTCTGGGGTCAGTGCCCGCAGGCTCTCCAGGGCCGCGCTTTGATCCGCCGACGCATCAGAGGCCGACGAAACCGCCGACAACAACGCCGGATCGCCCAGGATTTTCTCGATCAATGTCTCGGCCCCGGCCTTGCCGTCCATATAGGCCATCAGATTGGACAGTTGCGTGCGCGCCTCAAGCAAGGGGCGCAGGCTATCAACCTTGGAGGCAATTGCGGCAGGCGAAAAATCGTCCATCTTCTCGAATGTCAGATCAACGGCGATATTGCCTTCGCCGGTCAGGGTATTGGGCACGCTGAACGCCGCGCGCGGGGCCATGGCCCGCATCCGGTCATCAAAATTGTCGACGTCAATTTCCAGAAAGCTACGGTCAGCGATGGATGGCTGCGCCACGTTCGACTTGCCCGAAAGGTCCGACATCACACCCATGACAAACGGCAATTGCACCTTCTTCTCAGAGCCATAAAGCTCAACATCATACTCGATCTGAACCCTTGGGGCGCGGTTTCGGGCAATGAATTTCTGCGAACTGCTCATCCAGTTTTACCCTTGATTTCTGCGATCTCGGCCCGAAGCGATTTGATCTCGCTGTGCATTTCACGCACCAACCCACCGACCTCTTCGTTCTCGGATCGCACCAGATCGCGCAGCTTTTCGAACTCGGCTTCGGATTCGTCCTCAACCGCCGATTGCATGGTGTTGACCAGCAGGCCGATGAACAGGTTGAGTACCGAAAACGCAGTGATGATGATGAACGGCACAAAGAACACCCAGGCCTTGGGAAATTCGACCATCACCGGGCGCACGATGCCCATTGACCAGCTTTCCAGTGTCATGATCTGGAACAGCGAATACATTGACCGGCCCAAGGTACCGAACCATTCGTCAAACAGCGGCCCATACATCAGCGTCGCCATCACCGCAAACACGTAATAGACGATCGACAACATGATGATCACCGCACCCATGCCGGGCAGCGCGTCCAGCAATGCCTGAACCACGGTGCGCATCTGTGGCACCACCGACAAAAGACGCAAGGCGCGAATAACCCGCAAACCCCGCAGCGCTGATAGGCCGCCCTTGTCCGGCAAAAGGCCGATGCTGACCACCAGAAGGTCAAAGATATTCCAGGCGTTTTTAAAGAATGCCCAGCCGTAGGCATAAAACTTCAACAACAACTCGGCCACAAAGATCGTCAGAACCACCTTATCGACGGTGTTCAGGAACCCGCCCATTTCGGCCATGATCGTCGGCGACGTCGTCATTCCAAGAGTGATCGCGTTGAAAATGATCACCCCCAGGATGGTGTTTGTCACCGCTTTGCGTTCAACAAATATACGGGCCTTGTCCCGAAATGACAGAGTTGCGTTTTCAGTTGTCACTGTCCTGCCCTCACTTGCTCGCGTCAAAGGAATAGGCAAAATCGTCGTCTTTCACGTCGATGGCCACGCGGTGAATTTCTTTGCCTTCCATCATCCGTTTCAGGAATTCCGCCGAAATGTCGGGCAACATGGTGTTGGTGACAATCGCGTCAATCATCCGCCCGCCACTTTCAAGTTCCTGACAACGCTCGACAATCTTATCAACTACGGCATCGGTATACTCAAACGGCACACCGTGCGATTCCTCGACCCTTTTCTTGATCCGGTTCAGTTGCAACACAGTGATCTTGCCAATCATATCCGGGCTAAGCGGATAATAGGGGATCGTCACCAACCGCCCCAGCAACGCAGGCGGGAATATTTTCAACAGCGGGTCACGCAGCGCCTTGGCCAGCCCTTCGGGGTCGGGCAGCAATTCGGGATCAGAACACATATCCATGATCATTTCCGACCCGGCATTCGAGGTCAGCAGGATCAGCGTGTTCTTGAAATCAATCGTGCGCCCTTCGCCGTCTTCCATCACGCCTTTGTCGAACACCTGAAAGAAAATCTCGTGCACATCCGGGTGGGCCTTTTCCACCTCGTCCAAAAGAACCACCGAATATGGCTTGCGCCTGACCGCCTCGGTCAACACACCACCCTCGCCGTAACCGACATAGCCGGGAGGCGCGCCTTTCAGGCTGCTCACGGTATGTGCCTCTTGGTACTCGCTCATATTGATGGTTATGACGTTTTGTTCGCCGCCGTACAAAACTTCGGCCAGCGCCAGCGCGGTCTCGGTCTTGCCCACACCGCTGGTCCCCGCCAGCAGGAATACGCCAATCGGCTTGGATGGGTTGTCCAGCCCGGCACGGGATGTCTGGATACGCTTGGCGATCATCTTCATCGCGTGATCCTGGCCGATCACCCGTTTGGCCAGATGTTCCTCAAGTTTCAGGATCACCTCGATCTCGTCCTTGACCATGCGGCCCACGGGGATGCCGGTCCAGTCACCCACTACCGAGGCAATTGCCTGATGGTCAACAATTGGCAGGATCAGCGGGCTTTCGCCCTGAACCTCGACAAGTTCAGCATTCCTGGCCTTCAGCTCTTCGATCAACGCCGCCCGCTCATCGGCGGTCAGAGGGCTGGCTTCTGCGGCCTCGTCACTGGCCGCCTCTTCGCCTTCAACTGGTGCGCCACCTTCGCGCAGCTTGGCGCGCAGCTCCAGAATCCCCTCGACGACGGCTTTTTCGGCGTCCCAGCGGGTTGTCAGCTCTGCCAGCCGGGTTTCTTCCTCGGCTTTGTCAGCCTCAACATCTATGCGACGTTCGCCCACATCATAGCCTGCGGTTTCGTCACGCCCGATGATCTCTAATTCGGTCGTCAGCGCCTCAATCCGGCGCTGGCTGTCATCCACCTGCGCCGGGACCGCGTGTTGCGAAACCGCGACCCGGGCGCAAGCCGTATCCAGCAAGCTGACCGATTTGTCCGGCAATTGCCGCGCCGGGATATAGCGCGCCGACAGGCTGACGGCGGCCTCAATCCCTTCGTCCAGAACCTGCACCTGGTGGTGGCTTTCCAACATCGAGGCAATGCCCCGCATCATCAGGATCGCCTTGGGAATGCTGGGTTCGTCCACCTGAACCACCTGAAAACGCCGCGCCAAAGCCGGGTCTTTTTCGATGTATTTCTTGTATTCGGCAAAGGTCGTCGCGCCCACTGTTCGCAATGTTCCGCGTGCCAAGGCGGGTTTCAGCAAATTGGCGGCATCGCCAGTTCCGGCGGCTCCTCCCGCTCCGATAAGCGAATGGGTTTCATCGATGAACAACACAATCGGCGTCGGGCTGGCCTGAACCTCGTCAATCACCATCCGCAGACGGTTTTCAAATTCGCCCTTCATCGAGGCCCCGGCCTGCAACAGCCCGATGTCCAACATCAACAGCCGCACATCCTGAAGCGCGGGAGGCACATCGCCGCGGGCAATCCGCAAAGCAAAGCCTTCGACCACTGCGGTTTTACCAACGCCCGCCTCACCGGTCAGGATCGGATTGTTCTGACGTCGCCGCATCAGCACATCGACAATCTGGCGAATTTCTTCGTCCCGCCCAACAATAGGGTCTATTTCGCCGTTGCGCGCCTGTTCGGTCATGTCGGTGCAGAACTGCTCCAACGCCTCTTCTTTGCCCATCTGGGCCGGGGCAATTGCATCCGAAGCCTCACCCGGGGCGGCCCCGGTGCTGGTGCCATCCTGCGGCGCCAGACGTTCTTCGGGCGAGCCATCGGTGGCGGCGGCAAAATTATCTGCCAGATCATCGGGACCAATACTGGCCAGTTCCGGCGATATGCCCTTGAGAATGTTGCGCAAGGCCGGGGTTTTCAACATGCCCAAAAGCAAATGCCCGGTGCGCACCTGATTGGAGGAATACAAAAGCGAACCCCAGACCCAACCGCGTTCCATCCCGTCCATCAGATGATCGGAAAGATCGGAAATGGTGCTGGCTCCGCGCGGCAGCATATCCAACGCGCGGGTCATTTCGCTGGCGATTTTGCCCGGGTCAAGATCATAGTGCTGGACGATCCGGTGCAGGTCGCTGTCTTGCCCGTTCAGGATCTGGTGCATCCAATGAACCACTTCGACATACGGATTGCCCCGCATCTTGCAAAACACCGTCGCGCTTTCGACGGCCTGATATCCCAGTTTGTTCAGCTTTCCGAACAATGCTACCCGACTGATCTCGCTCATCGCAAATTCCTTCTCTATCATCCAAATTCAGCCGCTTTTGCGGCGTTTATTCTGTTCTTATTCTGTTGCCGCGCCCGGATAGAGATACAAATCCGCTGCATCCGCGCGCACATCGTCCATATCTTTTCGCGTTCCTATCCAGCTAGTGTGCCCCAGCTTGGTCGTTCCGCCAAGGCTTGCGCGGGGCACCTGGTCGCCCGCAAGGATCAGGTTGATGTCCCAATCCAGTGTATCGCCAATATAATTTCGCACAATCGACGTGAACCGCCCCAGAGATTCGCCCCCCGGCAACATCCTTTTGTAATCCTCAAGCGACAGCGGCCCGACTTGCAGGCGAAACTTGGCCGCACGGCTCCAGACCTTTTGACCGATGCTGGTAGAATGCCCCAGACCGGCGGAGGACCCCAATTGCCAGCAATCATCTGGCTCTAACTCAAGCCAGGAACCAACAAACTGGTGCAGTTTTACCGGGACACCAAAGAACATCGACAGGATCGAAACCAACCCCTCGGGATGTTTGGAACCCTGCGACAGGTGGCCAACAAAATGTAACTTGGCCAGGTCAGGCATTGCATCACGGTCTTGCAGGTTACCTGCACGAAAGCCCGCCAAAGCCGCCACTTTATGGGCAATTTGATCGTCATTGCGATCAAAGCTTGGGGCCGGCTGGCCAGCCGTCCAGGCGCGGTACAACAGCCCCATCATCCGATGGGTCAGCATATTGGCAAAGGCCACAAATGTCGGGTCGCGGTGGTTGCGCAGCCGGTCGCGGGCGTATTCGGTCAGATGCAAAGGCAGCGGACCCTGCGGACCGAACAGACCAAAGAATCGGTTGGTCAGACGGGCGGGTTTGCCATCTTTGCCAGGTTGAAAATCGGCAATGGACGAAGGTGGAAAGGCCAGTTCGGCCTCTTGTCCCAGACGCACTTTGTCTTCGCGCGGGCGGCGGCTTTCGCCCAGACGGGGGGCGTCAAAATAATGCGCTTCGATAATACGAAGCGCCTGAAAAACATGATGCTTTTCAGGGTTTTTGACGAGCCGCGCAAAGTGGCTCAGATCGTCCGGCTGAGGCCCTTTTCCGGTCGCCATCTGGCAATTTCCCCGCGTTTTTGCGTTGTTAAAACGGTTTCAGTAAAGCTGTTGATCGTCGCGTGCCGTCTGAGGAACCTCTCAAGCACGGCCCCCAGCACATAGACACTGGTGCCTTCAAAAAATGACTCGTCAAACCCTATGGTTATTTCCAATCCGCGCAGGGCGGTGGACAAAACTTCGTCGCTCATCCGTCGTACGATGGGCCGACTGGAAACCGATACCACGCCCTCCAGCTGTTTCTCGGTCACCCGGTCACCCAACGGCGCATAAAGCCCGATCAATTCGCGCAAAGCTTCGGCGGAATTGCCGCGGCCTGTGCCTGCAATTGACAGGTAATTCAGGCTTAGATGGCTGATCAGCCGCCAGGCGGTATCGCCCTGGGCAAGGGTCGGATGCGGCCGGGTTGGCGACACGGGTAGACGCACGGATTTAACCGGGCCGCCTTCGGGCAGTTGGAACACATCAGCATCGCCAGTGGCCAATAGCAACGGCAGGTCGCGGTTGGTGCACAGTGCCTTAACCGCCAGTTGCTCCATGCCCACCGCAAACGGTGCCTGTTTCTGATCCACCAACGTCACATAGGTTTCAGAGCCTAAATATGATGTTCGCACCCCCCTTAGCCGTTCTTTTTCCGACCGTTGGCGCATTTTGCGTCGAATCGTGTAATACGCCGGGTGGGTTTCGCCAGCGGCGGTGAAATCCGTCTCGGAATAAAATGGCCGGAACACCACGTCATCCGCGCCTTCGCCGCTGATGCCAATCACGCTCTCCAGGGCATAAACCTCAAAATCAAGGCCGGCGGTGCGGTTGGCAACGATATGCTGCTCGGTATCGCGCTGGGTGATCTGCACCCGGTCGCAGCGTTTGGGAAACAGGTTCACGGCAGGCACGGCGTTCAGGGTGAATGCCTCGGGGGTGACCATCGGCGCCACCTCTTTGCGGCCTTCGCCAAGCAGGATATAAATGTCCACTTCGGGGCCTTTGGCCCGTTTCAGAGCCGGTTGCAAACCCTGCAATTCGACAAACAGGAACCGTTCCGGCATGGCGAAATATTCCTGCAACAAACGATACCCATCGAAACTCCGTTGGGGTGTGGGCAACAACGCCTCATCCTGTTCGAACCCAAGTTGGACCACTTTGGCATCAGGCAATTGTTCGGTCCAGTCCGCACGCCGGTCGGTAGAGCGGCCCGCAATCCCGCGCACCTGGGTGCACAACAGTTCAAGCAACAACCAGGAATTGCCTACACTCCGGTTCAGATGCACCGACAACCGGTCCATGCCCAAATCGCTGATCGCCTCTCCGTCGGTGCGGCGCAGACGCAGGCGGATCCCGGCACGGGCGTCAATATTGCGGGACACCCCGGCGGCCACCAGTTCGCCACGTCCGTCAATATACTCGGCCTCTGAAATTTCGATCGGCCACATGGTGATGTCAGCGGCCGTGCGATATTCGCAGGGCGTCTGTTCGCCCTCCATCAGACGGCTGCGCAACACGCTGTGGCGCGGAATGACATAGCCGTCTTTGACGGCGGCGTTGGCGGTATCAGGCTCAAACGCGGCGATCATCATTGACGGGGTCGGGGCCAGATAATGCGGATAGACGATTTCCAGAAGGTTACTGGTAAAGGCCGGGTATTGCAGCTCAAGCTCAAGCTGAACCCTGGCAGTCAGGAATGCGACACCTTCAAGCAGGCGTTCCACATAAGGGTCAAGAACCTCGACCCCTTCCATACCAAGACGGGCGGCGATTTTGGGATAAGCCTCGGCAAACTCGGCCCCCATGTCGCGCAGATACATCAGCTCGGCCTCGTAATGCTTCATGAGCCGGGTATCCATCTTAGTGGCCCCTTTCCACTGAGACTTCGCCGGTGGTCACATCCATCTGCGAACGCAGATAAAGCTCTAACGGCAATGGTTGCGCCCACATGTCGGCGCGGATGTTCAGGGCAACGGTCATGTCGCTGCCGGTATCTTGCGAAGTCAGCTCTACATCAACCGAGCCTTCGATAATCCGCGGTTCATGCGCCGCAATCGCCCGGTCGATCGAACGGCGAATAAGTTCGGCGCGCTCGGATGTGGAAAACGACCCCGATACCTCGCGCAGGCCATAGTTCAGCACCGAACGGGCAACGTTTGGATAGATCTCAACGTCAAAGGTGCTTTCGATATTGTTGGTGTTCAGCAGCCAGGACAGATCGCGCTGAATGATTTCGCGCAGGCGGGTCACGTCAATCACCCGGGTTTCGCGGGATTCCTTGACATTGCCCGGCTCATTGTCGGTCAATCGATCCAACAGCGACGGTTGCAGCCGCTCGGCTAGGGTCTTGTCAGCCATCTTTGGTCGGCTCAACGGCGTCACTGGCATCTATTACCAGGCTGCGGATATCCAACAGGGCAACATCCCCCTGGTCTGTGGTCAACAGGCGCTGGCCGGTGCCGATATATGTATCCGCGCCTGCATCCGTCCAAGTGGTGCTTCGGGCCAGTTTGGCAGCACCATCATCGCCGGAAGTGGACCCGGGGTAGCGGGTTGGGATCAGCGCCACAACCTCGCCGCCGTTGACCAATGTCAGGGTGGCGGCGGTCCAGACCGCATCGCGCAAGTCAATCGGGGCCTCCATCGTCAGCGTGCCAATCGCACTGAATGGCAGCCAGAAATAACGCCCGTTGATGATCACCTCAAGCACCGGACCCATGCGCATGTCGGCGTCGGCGATCCAGTCAAACTTTTGGCCGTCAATCGTGCCCGACACGGGTGGGGCGGCGTCAAAGGCGCGGGAGCGGACCTCGGCGGCCTCAACCGGATTACCATCCGCCAACAGCTTTTGCGCCTGAATCAAAAGCGCCAGCCATTCATCGGGTTCGCCAAAGATCAATGGTTCCTTTTCGCCGGCAAACACTTTTTCGCGGAACACTTCGCAGATAATTGCCTCGCGGTAGGTTTTGGCCATCATCGTTGCGGCCTCGTCCATTTCGGCGGCCAGCTTTAATTGGGTAATCGCGCGTTTCCAGTCCCCCAGCACGCACAGCAACTGAAACAGGAAAATCCTTAGTTTGGCGTCAGACGGATCCGCACGCACAAGATCCTGAAGCGACTTCAGGGCCTGGTCGGGGTCTCCGGCTTTCAAATGTTCCTGTGGTGTCATAAATTTCGCCTTGGTCCGGTCAGATCAGTCTAAAAGGAAAATCCGGGCGCGAGTGGAGCGCCCGGATCATTTGGTTTGACTTAGTACTCGGACAGACCAGTCTGAACATTCCACTTAAAGGTGTTCTTGGTGGCCAGTTTGCCGGTCTTCTGATCGGTTTCCTTGTACTCAACTTCCAGCGCCAGATAGGCCAGAGTAAAGTTGGCCTCTGGTACGCCGTCAGCGCTCATCGAGACGTTATAGCTGTCAACGACCGAATGCTTGAACTTCCAGACGTTATACTCCAACAGACCCTCACCAGCAGCGTCGCCAGACCGGCACAGGTGCATGGTGATCTCGGGGCGGATGGTGCCGTTTGCAACCGACAGCATCAGATCGTTTGATGCGATGCCAACCTGCGTGGCACACTCAAGCTTGCCGAAGTTCGAATTGGCGTGACCCCGTTGGGTTGTCCCCAGGTCGGTCATGTCAACAGCGCGTTCAAGGCTCCAGCTTGCGGATTCCAGAACCACCCACTTTTCGTGCTTGGATTCGGTGGCGTCCCCGGTGATGTCGTCAAAGAGCATAAAGATGTTAGCGGCCATAATGTATTCCTTTCAGGTTTAAAGTTTGGTCTTGGTCTTATAATTGGTCTTGGTCTTCCCAAGCGGGTGTTTTGTAATTAGCCCCCCTTCTCAGAAGGCAGTTTCGACACCAGACGAAGCGACACAGACAGCCCTTCAAGCTGATAGTGCGGCCTCAGGAAGAACTTCGAAGAATAGTAGCCGGGGTTGCCTTCAACCTCCTCGACCACAACTTCGGCAGCGGCAAGTGGCTTGCGCGCTTTTTCATTTTCGGATGAGATGTCTGCGTTGAAATCAACATACTGGTTGATCCAGTTCTGCAACCATCCTTCCATGTCCTGACGGCTTTTGAACGATCCGACCTTGTCGCGGACCATACATTTCAGGAAATGCGCGAACCGGCAGGTGGCAAACAGATACGGCAGGCGTGCGCCAAGATTGGCGTTCGCGGTCGCATCCGGATCGTCATATTCCGCAGGCTTGTGCAGCGATTGCGCCCCGATAAAGGTGGCGTTATCGGTGTTTTTGCGGTGGATCAACGGCATCATGCCGTTTTTGGCCAATTCGGCCTCGCGCCGGTCATCAATGGCAATCTCGGTTGGGCATTTCATATCAACGCCGCCGTCGGTGGTCGGGAAGGTATGCGATGGCAGATTTTCCAGTGTTCCACCACTTTCCACGCCGCGAATACGCGAACACCAGCCATATTCCTTGAACGACCTGGTGATATTCATCGCCATTCCGTAGGCCGCGTTGATCCAGCCATAGTTGTTGGAATTGGCGTCGTCGGTTTCTTCCTCAAAGGCGAACGCCTCGACCGGTTCAGTTTTGGCACCATACGGCAGACGGCCCAGAAAGCGGGGCATTGCCAGACCGATATATTTGGAATCTTCACTTTCGCGCAGGGATTTCCAGGCGGCATATTCCGGCGTCTGGAAAATCTTGGTCAGGTCGCGCGGATTGGACAGTTCCGACCAGCTGTCCATCTGGAACAGGCTGGGCTTGGCACCGGTGATCAACGGCGCGTGGGCCGCGGCGGCAATCTTGGACATCTCGCCCAGCAATTCAACATCCTGCGGCGTGTGGTCAAAGTGATAATCCGCCACCAGCGATCCGTAAGGTTCGCCGCCCAACTGGCTGAATTCCTCGGTATAGAGCTTTTTGAAGATCGGCGACTGGTCCCAGGCGGTGCCTTTGAACTTGCGCAGGGTCTTGTGCATTTCCTTTTTGGAAATGTTCAGCACCCGGATTTTCAGCTGCTCATCGGTCTCGGTGTTGTTGACCAGATAATGCAGCCCCCGCCAGGCGCTTTCCATCTGTTGGAAATCTTCGTGGTGCAGGATCAGGTTGACCTGTTCGGTCAGCTTTTTGTCAATCTCGGCAACGATGCCTTCGATCGAACGCAGCGCGTCGTCGGAAATAAGCGTGGTATTCGCCAATGCCTGTTCGGCCAGGGTTTTGACGGCGGATTCGACGGCCGTCTTGGCCTGATCCGATTTCGGGCGGAATTCCTTTTGCAGCAAATCGGCGAATTCATTCGACCCAAAGGCTGTGGCTCCACCGTCTGCTTGTGCTTCTGCGGCTTGTTCTTCGGCCATTGGTCTCTCCTATTCTTCGCTGTCAGCTTGAGGTGCTGCCTGAGCGGCCAGCGTTTTGAGCAGGCTTGGATCCTGGATGATCTTGGCGATCAGATCCTCTGCCCCCGATTTACCATCCATATACGTCATCAGATTGCTTAGCTGAGTGCGGGCATCCAGCAACTCTTTCAGCGGTTCAACCTTGGCAGCGATGGCGGCAGGTGAAAAATCATCCATGCTTTCAAACGTGATATCGACGGCCATATTGCCCTCGCCGGTCAGCGTGTTGGGCACGGTAAAGGCGGCGCGCGGCGCCATCGACTTCATCCGGTCATCAAAGTTGTCGACATCAATTTCAAGAAACTTGCGGTCGGCAATGCCGGGCTGTTCCACTTCGGATTTGCCGGCAAGGTCGCTCATCACGCCCATGACAAACGGCAATTGTACCTTTTTCTCGGCGCCATAAAGTTCAACATCATATTCGATCTGAACCCTCGGCGCACGATTGCGCGCTATGAATTTCTGTGAACTCGCCATCTTAGTGCTCCTTGCGTAGTCTTAATTATGTTTTTATTGGCGAAAGGGGCAGGCCCCGATCCCTGTTGTCTTAATCATCATCTTCGATACCACCAATCAGGTGGACATTGTTAATTCCAAGCGGGGCCATGTCGGCCATGATGGTCAAAAAATCGGCCCCTACAAGTCTTTTAGCACGCTCCAGCACAATTGGCACCGGGCTAGAGGGCTCTGCCCGTCTATAATAGGCAATGATCCGGTCAATCGCATTGGATACATCAGACGGAGAGTTGATACCCCCAATAGCACCACCCGCCGAAGCCGCCGGTGCGGCCCCGCCTGCGTCGCTTTGATCTTCGCCATCCTCAGCAATATCCGCCACGTCCTCGGCGGATGAGTTTTCTGCCAGCTTCTTGCGGATGAGCCGCAGCAGCTTGATCAATTCATCCAGATCTGGCCCCTGCCCCGGGGTATTTTCATCAAACGTTGCACTAATCGCCCTAATGTTGTCCTCGGCGGTTTGCGCCGCCGTTAGCAAGCCGGTCAAAAACTCTTCTTCTGTATCCTGAAAGGCCGCTGATACAGCCGCCGAATCCGGAACTGCCGTCATGTCAGACGGTGCGGTCATCCTGCCTTCGGCCACATCAATCTCGCGCATCGACATTTTGCCAAAACTGCGGCTGTCGGTCAGCGGTGTGCGACGCAGCGACCGGATAATCGTGCTGTCCTGACCCAGACCCTGAACCGCGTTGATCCGCATGGTCGGGTCATTGTCGTCGTCTTCATCCAACTCTGGATGGCAGGTGTCCCAATACTCTGTCAGACACCCAAGAATATAGGTCGTCACATCGGCAAATCCGGTTAGACCCTGGGTGTGGGTTATCGCATCCGCAAGGAACACGGCGGCGCGGATGTCATGGCTTTGCTCCAGCACCACCAACGACTTTTCCGCCAGATCGCGATAATCCGGGTCTTCGGCAAGTATGATCTCTTCGCCAATCTGGGATTCTTCCCCCGGCTGACCGGCAATCTCCATGTCAGTGAACGCCGGGTCATACTCAAGGTTCTCGCCACTGGGCAAGTCATCCCCTTTGGACTGCAATAGGACAGCCGGATCCATGTATTCCCCCCAATTTGGGTTATCTGGTCTAATTTGTGCGAACCAACATCCCGCATTCAAAACTGTGGGCAGTCCAACAACTCGCGTAACAGTACAAAACAATATCTTGACCATAAGTCAGCCTTATCGTTTGCTGAATGTCAAATTATTTCCGAACGCTTTTGGGGGGAAAGTGTGCCTAATCTGACGCAGAATCCAACCACAATACGCCTGGATGCCCTGTTTGAACAGGTTCACTCCACTGTCTTGTATACCCTAAACTGCCATAATTTTCTAATACCAACAGGCGGCACCCAAGCCGCAAAAAACCCGGAGGTGTGAATGTCCTTACTGAAATCCCTGATTGCCGGCGCTGCAATTGCCCTGCCCATGGTCCTTTCTGTGGCCCCACCCGTTGCTGCCGGGTCTGGCCGCTTACTGGTTGAACTAAACAAATTCGAAGAGATTGAAGGCGGCGGGTGCCGCGCGTTTTTCCTGTTCCGAAACCAGACCGACAACAGCTTTGCGGGTTTTGAGATGTCACTGGCAATACTGGATACTAACGGGGTGATTGACCGCCTTTTGGCGATTGATGCAGCCCCTTTGCCCGTGGCCCGCACCACCCTGAAATTGTTCGAAATACCTGAAACCACCTGTGCTGGAATATCCGAAATTCTGCTGCATGAAATCACCTCATGCCAACCGCAGAACGCCGACGAAATGGATTGTTTTCCGATCCTTGATCTGAACAGCAAAACCACCGCAGCATTGGTGAAATAGGCCATGCCAACCAATTGGGAAGAACTGGGCACTGGCGGGCCGGTCATCGCGATATTGGCGGTTTTGTCGCTGATATCCTGGGCGCTGATTATCGCCAAGTCGCTCCAGCTATGGCATTGCCGTGCAGGTGTTGATCTGCGGTCGGCCGCGTTTGAAACCTGGAAGTCGGGCGACAAACACGCAGCCCTCAAAGCAGTTGAGGCGGGCAAATCCCCAGCCGACCGGATTATTGCTTACGCGATGAATGCCCTGTCAAAAGGGTTCAAAGGCGACCGGCTTGAAGGTGAGCTGGCGCGGCGTGGCAATGAAGAATTGGCGCTGATGAACAATCTGATTCGCATTCTGGAACTGATTGCGATGATTTCCCCGCTTTTGGGTCTGTTAGGCACTGTTTTGGGCATGATCGAATCCTTTCAACAACTGGAAGGGGCCGAAGGGGCCGCCAATGCGTCGGTTCTGGCCGGCGGTATCTGGCAGGCCTTGCTGACCACAGCCGTGGGCTTGGTGGTGGCGATTCCGGCCGCTGTTGGTGCCAGCCTTTTGGCCGGCCGGATCGACAGCTCGGCGCAGATGATGGAAAGCGCCGTGGGTGAATTGCTGTTGATCAACGAAAACCCCCCGGTTTAGAGCCGAAAAGGAGCGGCCCTTGGCCAACCTGACCCTGAAACGACCAATAAAGCCCAAAGCGCTGATATCGCTGGTGCCGATGATCGACGTGATGTTGATCCTGTTGGTGTTTTTCATGGTCACCTCGACCTACCTGAACCTTGACATGATTCCGGCGGTGCGCCAGCAGGACCAGGCCCAGGCGCCCGCAAGTGACGGGCAAACGGCAAGCACCTTGATGATCCGATTAGGCTCGGACGGGGCTGCGGTTATCCGCGGGCGGGCGATAACTGACCGTGATCTGGAAAGACTGCTGCGACAAAGGCTTAGGGATGAACCGCTGACGCAAGTGGTGGTTCTGCCCTCTGGTGCGGCAACCACCCAGAGCCTGATATCGGTCATGGACGTGGCCACACGGGCCGGGGTCTTGCGGCTGCGCGTAATCCGTCTGCAGGCCAGAACCGGGGCACGTCCATGAAGCTGACCCGTTCAAATCGCACGCAGGGTTCGGAAACCATTATCGCCCTGATCGACGTGGTGTTTTTCCTGTTGGTGTTTTTCATGATCATCGGACGAATGGACGCCACCGCGCCCTTTTCGGTTGACCCGCCCGTCGCCCAAAGCGGCAAGGACATGCCCGCCGGAGGGGCAACAATTGCCATTTCCCGGACCGGCGCGATGGCGCTGGACGGATTTGAAATGACGCGCAGCGAACTGGAGGCAAAGCTGACCGGGATGCTTGGCCAGGATGAAACTCTGAGGCTGCGGATCAACGCCCATCGCGACGCCGAATTACGTCATGTTCTGCCCTTGGTCGGTTGGGCCGAAGGCATCGGCATCAGGGACGTGGTTCTGGTTGTCACGCCGACGCCGGAACCATGAACAGGGTCGGCCTCTGGGTCTTTGGCCTGATTGGTTCGGTCGTGGCGCACGTTGGGTTGCTGGCGCTGATGATATTCGCGGTTCAGCCCGATCCAATCGCGGATCAGCCGTTACCGACCAGCAAACTTGAGGTGCTGGCCTATCAGCTGGACCGCACCAAGGCGCAGGAACAACAACCCGAAAGCGAACAGACCGATGCCAACACGCCGGACGGCCAAACGCTGGATGCCGACGCGATCCCCAAGTCCAAAGCACGGGTAGCACAGCCAAAAGCCGAACAGCTGCGCCCTGATGCGCCCCCCGCCCCTGCGGCCCCAGAGGTTGCCAAGCCGGTGCAGGTGGTGGCCCGGATCATCCCTGCAATCGCCCGTCTAAGCGCATCATCCCAGCCGACACCATTGGTTGAACCAACCCAAGTGACACCAGCCAGCCTTGCAGCCTCCATCGCGCCAACAGTGTCGGCCTTCCAGGCGGTGGTTCGGGTCCAATCTGTTTTGCCCATCGCCCAACCAGCCGTTGCAGTCATGCCAATATCGCCGCCTCAAGGGCCTATCGTTCTGGCGGCTCTGCCTGATGTCGCCTTGGCCCCGACAATTGCACCTGCCGCCAGTCCCGCACCTGTCACCCAGCCGGACCTTACAGCCCTCCCCATCGCGCAACCAGCACCCGTTGCCATCCCCCAGGCCGCCGCCGAAAGTGATCCGGTCGTCCCCGCCGTGCCGGATATTGTCGCCGCTCTGGCCCAGCAAAGTGACGCCCCGCTGTTCCAACCCACCACCCCGAACGCCCAGAAACTGAAAGCGGCCCTGGCGTTTTCAGGCGGCGAAGGTGACGTCGACCCGGTGTCCATCGCCGCCTTTCAAAGCTTTATGCAGCCCGGCGACATCGCCACCTCGGACGATCAGTTGCGCGATGGGGTGGCCGGCCTTCTGGCGCAAGTGCCTTGTTCGCGAATGCAGGTATCATTCGACCCTGTTACAGCGACTTTGCAGGTCAAAGGCCATATCCCCGACGACGATCTGCGCGCGCCGGTTCTGGCGGCATTACGGGTGCAGATGGGCGCCAATATCACCGTTTCCGATAACATCCTGATCCTGCCACGGCCGCAATGTGGCGCGCTTTCGGGCATCGCCGGGGTTGGCCTGCCACAGTCCACCGATCAGATCACCAACCCTTTGGTGATTGGCAATGATACCCACGCCAAGGTGTTTAACTTTGCCGAGGGGGATTTGTTGTCGCTGGACATGACCGCGCCAGACTATGACGCGTTCATCTATCTTGATTATTTCGACGCCGACGGCATGGTTCTGCATCTTGAACCAAACGAATATGCACCCTTGCGGCAGACCAACGCGCAGGCGGCACAGCAAATTGGTGCCAAAACCATGCAGGATATCGGCCTGAAACTGGTCATCGCCCCGCCGTACGGCCAAGAAATTGCCGTGGCTTTCGCCGCGTCAGAGCCGCTTTATGAAGGGTTGCGCCCTATTCAGGAACCGGCGGCTGAGTATCTGGTATGGTTGCAGGAACAGGTCGCGAAAGCCCGGGCAAAGAATGCGGATTTCAAAGGCGAGTGGGTCTATTTCTTTGTCTCAACAGCAGCGCGTTAGGTAAAGAAACCACAAGGCGGTCCCGGGTCAGCCCCCCCGGGACTGCGCTTAGTTGCAACCACCAGAAGCCCAGGTTTTCAGGTTCAGCTTAAGTGCGCCGCCAAACGGGTGCTGTTTGTTCAGCGACCGTTCTGCATTCAGGCTTAGATAGGTGTTGGCCTGGGCACAGATCGTTTCTTGCGTCCACTGGTGGCAATTACTGCACTGCTGGTCCTTCCAATACGCCTCTGGCAGCCCTTGAATTGGCGGGTATATCGGCGAGGTATTGATCAGATCGGCAATCGAACGGCCCGCGACTTCTGGTACTTCGGACAATAGAGCCTGGGTAAAGCTAACTGTACTGGCAGGTTCAACCGGCTGAGACGTCACGGGTGTTTCTGCGGTTTCGACCTTGGGCGGAACACCTTCACCGTCCGGGTCAAGATTGGTCTTTTTCTCTAATGCGGCCAATTCCGACGTGACGAATTCAGCAAACACACCATCCGGAAAGCTCTGCAAATAGGCCTGATAGCTGCCAATGCCCGGGTCAACCTGCGTTGCTTCAAACATCTGTTGCTCCGTCTTTGACGGACCTGCCTGAACCGCGACCGGCTGAACCGGTTCTTCCCCGGCCAGTTCCTGATCCACCACTTCGGCCAAAAGCGATCGGGCCTCTTTTACCAGCGGACTATCGGGATAACCGCGCAAAAACAGCATGATCTGAACCGGATCGCGCGAGGCCTGAACCGAATTCCACAATTGCTGCGCCTCAAGGTCGGCGCCACTTAGAACCGTGGCCTGGGCAAAGGTGAAATCCCCGGTCAGCGAGGACGAATCCCAAGGTGTTTGCTGACCACTGGTCTTTTCCAGAACTGAAATTCGCACCTGTTTGAACATCTGTTCAATTGGCAACCCCGGCTTGCTCATCTCGGCCACAACGGCCTGGGTAAAGGGGCTGTTGCCGTCCAGCCCGTCCAACGCCACACCGCCGGGCGCTGTGGCATAGGCCAGGAATGTGCCGGTCGGGGCCTGCATTTCCGCCAGACCTGAATCGTTGAATTCCGGAATATCGGTAAAGGGATTATTGCGGCAGGCATCGAGAATAACGATGTTGGTCTTGTTGCGGGCCGAGAACATCTGGCGCAGCACCGATTGCGCCTCGACCGCCACCAGACCAAGATCGGCAGCATCGCTAAGCGCCACATCCACCGGCAAAAGATAGTTGGAGCCATACGACTGCACCCCGTGACCGGCGTAATAGAAAAGCCCTGTGGCCGTACTTCCTGCCTCGCGCAGATCGCGACCAAATTGGGCAATCCCGCGTTTCATGGCAACCTGATCACTGTCGATTAAAAGAGTCACCTTGAACCCTTGCTCCTCAAGCGCGCGACCCAATAGTCGGGCATCATGCACCGGGTTTTCCAGCGAGGAAACCGTGCCATACACCGAATTTCCGATAACCAAAGCCACCCGCTCCTCGGCTTGAAGGGCCGTGGCCATGAAAGCGAACGCAACAATCAAAGTTCTGACAATCAACAACAATTTCTTACCTTAAGTTTGTTACCTGAACCGGAGAAGCACCAAATTACAGAGATATTACTGCGAATGAACTACAATATACTTATGACTAACATGTTTGGCTTGAATAAGGCGAAAATCCTGAAAACTATCGCTTTTTCCGTTCCGTAACGCAAGTTTGCTGCTAGTGTCGGTGAAAAGCCACACCTGAATTGTGCCTGTCACCCTACCGCTCTATCACGAGGATACCATGAAACCATTTTTCAAACACCTGTTTATTACGCTGACTTTTTTCACCCTCGCCGCCCTGCTGCCACTTACCGCCACCGCCCAGAGTGCTGATCCGTTCGAGAACGGCTGGACCCTGAATGCCGATGATTCCAAGCTGCGTTATATGTCGGTAAAGAAAGGCAACAAGGCGGAAACCAATTCCTTTGCCACCCTTAGCGGGCTGATCACCGAAAGTGGCAAGGCACAGATCAGGGTGCTTCTGGATTCGGTTGATACCAAGATTGACCTGCGCAATGTGCGGATGCGGTTCCTGTTCTTTGAAACCTTCCTGCACCCCGAGGCGACCATCACCGCCCAGCTTGATCCAGGCATCTTGCAGGATCTGCACAATACCCGGCGCAAGCTGATTGATCTGGATTTCACCCTGTCCTTGCACGGGGTGACGGTGAACAAAACCGCCGAGGTGGCGATTGCCCTGATCAACAACGACCGGGTCACCGTTTCAACCACCACTCCAATCGCCTTGGCGTTGACGGATTTCAATCTGGAAACGGGACGTGAAAAACTGCAAGAGGCGGCGAATGTTGCAATCGTACCCCTGGGCATTGTCAGTTTCGACTTTGTGTTTGACCGCTCCAGCCCCGGAACACCGCCCAATCTGGCCCTGGTGACAAACGCCGTCACCCCCGGTTCTGCCGCATTAGAGACCAAGGGCAACCTGGACCGCGAGGCGTGCATTGGCCGGTTTGAGATCCTGTCGCGCACCGGCAACATCTATTTTGCCGCCGGAAGTTCGCGGCTGGCCGACAAAAGCAAACCGTTGCTGGACAACCTTTATGATATCGTCAACCGCTGCCCTGACCTTAGGATCGAGATTGCCGGGCACACGGATTCGGACGGCAGCACCCCAGCCAACAAACGCCTTAGCCAAAAGCGCGCCAGTTCAGTCGGCCAATATCTACAGGCCAAAGGGATTACCGGCGGGCGGATGCAAATTGTCGGCTATGGAGAGGCCAATCCGCTGTATCCAAACGATTCCAGCGCCAACAAGGCCAAGAACCGCCGAATTGAGTTTTCGGTACTTAACTGAATTAGGTCGCGGGCTCCTAAAACCCGCACCCTAGCCTTTTTGGGGCGCGTTTGAGCATTGCCCTAACATTCTGGAAGGTTTTTTCGTACCGCGTCACGATACGGCGAAATACGGCTCTCAACTGCCAAAGACCGCTCAATGGGGGTGGGTGGTTTGTAGAGTTCTGCGTAAATTTCCTGGGGACTTTCCGGTTGGGTTCTGAGCGGATGGCGGCTTTGTTGCACAACTTGGCCTGAAGGCATGCCCCCCATTCCCCAAGACGGGCTCATTCAACGGGGCTGATTTTGGGGATACCAAGCGCGGTGAACCCGTTAAGCACGGCAGCACGAACCATCGTCGCTCGCCTTATCGGCCAAGAACATGATGATCTGTTTGCGGGCAGCACTTTCGAACCGACGTTTGGCGCACTCGTTTGCGGCGCGCCAACACATTGGAAAGCCGCAGAACGGGTTAAGCCCCGCGAATTTTGTACAGGTTTCGCACGGGAATTCGACCATTTCAGCCGACGCCGGCCCGCAACTTCGCGTAAGTTTCCGCAAGGCTCTGCACACAGTCTGAAAATCAGCCATATTTTATAGGCGGTTTTGGTGACCCCGAGTGGATTCGAACCACTAACCTGCCCCTTAGGAGGGAACCGTTCATAGTGTTATTCCTTCTTTGATTTCAATTTTCTAGGTGGTCGTACAGTGTCGGCCTGTACATGTTTTGTACGAAAACGCGCCCTGACATCGGCCTCATCCGTCTCCGCGTGGGCATAAATGCGCATAGGCAAATTGGGGTCTGACCAGCGTCCAGCCTTTGCTGCTGTGACCGGATCAACGCCTTGCCGCACGACCAGCTCAGTGAAGAACCCGTGCCGTCCTGCAGGGTGTGCAGAAAGATATTGGATGCCAGCCAGCTTACAGATTGTCTTCCAGCGGTTGTTGTATCCAGTGGAGCTGCCATAGCCAAAGACACGCGGGGCCATAAACCTGCCCGTCTTGCGGTTTTTGGGGCGCTTGGACGGCAAGGCGATTAGCTCATCCATCATCTCAGGCGAAACAGTAATCCAGCTTTCTGGATGGCCTTTCTGAGCTTTCACCCGCACTTTGTTCTCGCCTGACCTAAGGTCATCCGGTTCCAACGATACCGCCTGATCAATCCGTGCAGCCGTCTCAAACATGAAACGCACAAGCGCCGCATTGTACGGATCAGCAGCTCTACAAAACGTCTCGATCCATTCCTTGTCTGCTGGCGTGCGTTCAACGCGGCTCAGCTTGCCCCGCAGTTTGTCCTGGGCGATCCGCTCAAACTTGTCATAGGGCTTCACCCGGATCAACGGCGTTCCATCCATGTGGCCGTTTGCGTTTATTATGTCGTCGGCTGCCTGCATTTCCAGTTCTTCGACCACTCTGGCTCTTTCACTTTAATCGAAACGATACAACTTCTGACTGTCGCATTTGCTGGGGTATTGGTGCCCATCCTCACCGGCTCAGTTCTGACACTTCACTTCGCCAGTCGAACACTGCAAAAGTTAGTAAACGAGTGATCCCGAGGTCACCCGATAGCACAACCCATCAAGACCGAATGACCATCAGACAATTTTCAGTCTTTGTTCACGTTATTCAATGGTATACCTGATTGGCAAAGCGCAGTTTTCTGGGCGTTTTCTGACGTATGGCATTCGGCATTTTCATCCATCGGACAGATTTAAATTACGACGATGTCCCATCGGAGCGATGTCAGTTTCCCAAAAAGTACCTGACGCGTGCACAACAATGTGAGGGCGGTTGGGTAGCGCAGCAATTCTGGGGCGCTGTGGACAGCAGTGCGGATTTTTGTGCTCTCACTCCTACCGAACACCAAAGCCAAGTTCAAATTGGGCGGTTTCAATCCAGCCACAAACCTTCTAAGTCTGCCTGAAATCCGGAAAGGATACTCCATGCCTAAATCCAAAAAGCCTAAGGTAAAACGCTCAGGTGCGAACCCTGTCCAGAAACCTGCTTGGTATCAGGCGCTTAACGGCAATGCCGGACAGCAGGGTCAGCGGCCAACCAAGACAGGTAAGAAATCACAAAACAAATCAGCATAAACTGACTGCGGTTTTTCAAGTAAATTTATTGTTGTTGGCATCGGAACACCGGTTCGCCAAAAATGCGTACATTGTATATGCATCCGTCGGCGACAATCAGGAGCGGCCCTTTGCCGCCTTTCGACGCTCTCTCCGTCGCTGCGGTGCGGTTTTCTGGTTGCGGACATTGATGCAATCCGCAGCACTTGGATCATGGAAAGGGCAACTAATCGGGAAAACCTGACCTCGGATGTGTGTTGCGAGAAAATGCTGTTGGCCATCAATCCAATGACTTAGGCAGAACACGTGCGACCAGCCCTACTAGGAACGCTGTGCTGACACCGAAAGTCAACAAGCCTGTCACCGCAGCAAAAGCACTGAATATACGCAGGTTTTCGCCTAGAACAAGATCGCCGTATCCAAGCGTCGTATAGGTCACGAGCGAGAAATACACGGCAGTTTCAATATCCGGCAGGGCGCTCATAACAACGAACGAAATTGCCCAAACCCAGATTTGAACCGTATGCGCTGCCACAATCATCGCAAAGGCCAAGCCAACCAGAAACGCCACTTTGAGTTTCGGGAACCGGTCATCTGCGGTGTGCGCTGCCTTTATCAGTATTGGAATACTGCCAGCGACCATGCTGACATGGATAATCGCGCAAATACTTAAGACCGCAGTCCCCCAAAGGAGTTGACCGAAAAGGCTCATGCGTTGCTCCTTGCATGGGTGCTTATAATTGTTTACCTTGAAAAATTCCACACAACAATCGTTATTGGGGCTGTTATTATGCTGAACTTCAGGCGCTTGGGATTCGGTTGCGTGGTGGCAGTTTTGGCCGTTGCGCCACTATATGCACAACAAGAAGATACCAGCGTCAGACCTGCCAAAGTCTGGGTTGTTCATACGACCGATAGTAATTTTGTGCGGCAATACCCGGCCATTGTTCGGCCATCACAAGAAACAGCACTTTCTTTTCGTGTATCTGGTCGGGTGATAGAGCTGCCGGTCCGGGCCGCTGTGCAAGTCAAGGAAGGCGACGTTATTGCGCGTGTTGATCCACGCGATTTTGAGAAAGATATTGCCCAGTTGCAGAGCCAACTGGATCAGGCAGTGGCAAAGTTGCAGGCCATGCGCGCAGGCGCACGCGAGGGCGAGGTTGCGGCTCTTGTGGCGGGCATCGCGGCGATACAGGCCAATGTTGATCAGGCGACGGAACAAGCCGTTCGCACACGCGAACTTGCCGAGCGTGGTGTGGTTGCTGCGGCGAAACTGGATCAGGATGAGGCCGCTCTGAAGGTTGCCGAGGCTGAATTGCTTGCAAAGAGTGAAGAGCTTGCGCTGGCAAAATCCGGTGCGCGCCAAGAAGATATTGATGTCGGGGAAGCGGTGATTAGCGGGATTGAAACGCAAATTCAAACGGCCCGCGACAACCTTGCAGACACTACTTTGCGCGCACCTTTTGATGGCACCATTGCGCGAAGAAATATCGAGAATTTCAGCAATATCAAAGCTGGCGAAGAAGTCGTTTTACTGCACAAGCTGTCGACCATAGCGTTGGTTTTTGATGTGCCGGGGCCGGATGTTATTTCCTTTTCCGAGGTACAAGACATAGACATAACCACCGTGGTGACGTTAAGCGCCTTGCCGGGCAAAGAGTTTCCCGCCGAGTTGGTTGAGTTTTCGACCCAGGCAGATGCCGCCACACAAACCTATCGTGCAAGGGTCGCCGTTACCATACCAGAGGGAACAAGCGTTCTGCCCGGCATGATCGGCAGGGTGATTGTCACTTACCAAAGCGACGGCAACACTGAAATCAACATCCCGATCACGGCTGTTGGGGCCAACGCTGACGGCTCGACGTTTGTTTGGCTGGTCGAAAGTGCTGCAAATACCGTCGCCAAGCAATCCGTAACACTCGGCCAAGCGCGCGGTGATAAGGTGGTGGTCACTGACGGGTTGTCTGATGGCGACACTGTGGTTTCTGCTGGTGTCAGCAGGCTTTTGGATGGCATGGCTATTCGACCCATCACCAAAGCTGGGGGGTAAATCATGGACTTTGCGCGATTTGCGATTGAAAAGCGTGTTATATCCGCGCTGGCAACCTTGCTTATTCTGGCGGCTGGTATGTATGCCTATTCCGCCCTTCCACGATTTGAGGACCCTGAGTTTCTCATCCGACAAGCCCAGATCGTAACACCTTATCCCGGTGCAAGCGCCGAAGAAGTGGCACTTGAAGTTTCCGAGGTTCTTGAAAATGCACTGCAGCAATTGAGCGGTGTGAAAGAAGTGAGTTCGGTTTCGTCTCCGGGCCTGAGCCAGATTTCAGTGGAATTCACGATTAAATCCGCGAAAGGGCGTCCGGAGCTGAATCAGCGTTTTGCGCAGATGCGGGCAAAAATCGGGGATGTTCAGGGCAGCTTGCCCCCGAATGCACTGACAAGTCAGGTCTTTGATGATTTTGGTGACGTCTTTGCCCTGTATTTTGCAATCACCGGCGAAGGTTTCTCCATCACGGAGCTTCATGAATATGCGAAAGATCTTCAACGCGAACTGGTTAGGGTTAAAGGCGTTTCAAAAGTTGTCCTGAACGGTGTGCAGGATCAGGTCATTTATGTTGAATACGCCCCCGCAAGATTGATTAAGTTGGGGCTCACACCGGGTCAGATCGCCGATGTTCTGAAAGGGCAGAATTTGGTAACGCCGGGCGGGTCAATCGTTGCCGGACCGACCCGAATAGCGGTGCGCGCCCAAGGGGCCGTTGAATCGATAACCGCAATCGAGAACCTTATTGTCACCAATCCACAGACCGGGGCGTCCTTCCGCCTGTCTGATATTGCAACGGTGTCGCGCGGTCTGAAAGAACCGGCATCCCGTCTGTTGTATCGGGATGGTCAGCCAGCCATCGGGATTAGTATTTCGAATGTTCAGGGTGGCAACGTCGTGATAATGGGGCAGGCGATAAAGGACCGTATTGACGCGCTGATTGTTGACCGGCCAATTGGCATCGACATCACGCCAATTTCTGATCAATCCTCCAGTGTCAAAGCCTCGGTCGCCGACTTTGTGATGAATGTCGCACTGGCACTGGCGATTGTGGTGGGCACGCTTTTGATATTTATGGGCCTGCGCTCGGGCCTTTTGATGGGCGGCATCCTTTTGGTCACCGTTGCCGGCACATTGTTTGGCATGTATGCCTATGGGCTGGAAATGCAGCGCATATCGCTGGGGGCGCTGATCATTGCGCTGGGGATGCTGGTGGACAATGCCATTGTCGTGGTTGAAGGTACCTTGGTGCGTGTCCAAAAGGGTGAAGATACGGCCACAGCGGCAATTTCTGTCGTGAACAAGACCAAGTGGCCATTGCTGGGCGGTACAGTGGTTGGGTTTCTGGCCTTCTCACCCATCGGGTTATCACCGGATGGCACCGGCGAATATGCGGGCAGCCTGTTTTATACAATTACCATTGCATTGTTGTTTTCATGGTTGGTTGCCATTTGGCTGACACCGTATTTCTGCACCTTGCTGCTGAAACCCGGCAAAGTCGAAGCGAAAGAGGAGCATTTTTTCCTTCGCGCCTATCGCAAGTTGCTAAGCGGTGCAATTCGCGTGCGAATGGTGACGATGACCATTGTTGTGGCACTGTTTGGCTCGGCGATCCTTGGGTTCTCCATGGTGCCCGCCGGGTTTTTCCCCACGTCGACCCGCCCGCAGTTTGTGGTTGATTATTTCTTGCCGCAAGGCACGGACATTACCCAAACCCAAAGTGATTTGGTCGAGATTGCCGACCATATTCGCACGCTTGATAGCGTCATCGGAACCAACACAATGATTGGTGGCGGGCATTCGCGCTTTATGCTGACCTATGCGGCGGAGGACAGCAGTTCGGCCTATGGCCAAATTCTTGTTGATGTGGATGATTACCGGAATATTGAACGCCTTCGTCCGGCAATTCAATCCTGGATCAGCGAAAACTATTTAGCCTCCAACACGAAAGTCTGGAAATTTGTCCTGGGCCCGGGTGGTGGTTCAACAATCGAAGCACGCTTCTTTGGCTCGGACCCAATCGTGTTGCGCGGCCTGTCTGATCAGGCCAAGGATATTTTGGCTGATGCGGGCGCTGTTGCCATCAAGGATGACTGGCGCGAGCAGGTCAAAGTCATGCGCCCCATCATCAATACCCAAAACGCCCGACGGCTGGGTCTGACGCAGGGCGAGATATCGAATGCGATTTATTCCCATCTCAACGGTGCCAATATAGGTGTTTACCGGGAAGGCGAGGAACTGCGAAATATTGTGATGCGCCCCTTTGAGGTGGATCGAAATGACATCGCAGGGTTGCGTGATATTCAAGTATTCAGCCAGATCGCAGGCGGATATATCCCGATTGCACAAGTTGTGGACAGGTTCGAACTGGTGTTTGAATCCGGCAATCTAAGGCGCATTGACCGCCAGCTTGCGATTACCGCACAAGCTGACAATGCATCTGGTGTTCTTTCAGGCGATTTGTTCGCAGCCGTGCGCGCACCTGTTGAGGCCATTGCCCTGCCGCCCGGTTATAAAATGGAATGGAAAGGCGAATTCGGCAATAGCGCCGAGGCAAACGCAGGCCTTGCCGCGACCATGCCAATCGGGATTGGTGCGATGATTGTCGTGGTGATCCTGCTGTTCAACGCCGTGCGCCAGCCGCTAATCATCTGGTTAACCGTACCACTCGCCCTGATTGGGGTCGTCTGGGGGCTGGTGATCACCCAAACCCCGTTGGAATTCATGGCAATTCTGGGCATTTTGTCACTGATCGGAATGCTGATTAAAAACGCCATTGTTCTGATCGATGAAACCGATACGCAAATATCGGATGGCAAAGCACGAATGCAGGCGATCGTTGATGCCGCCGTCAGCCGCCTTCGACCTGTCTCTCTGGGTGTCCTGACAACAGTCTTGGGCGTGATCCCGTTGTTGTGGGATCCATTCTTCAATTCTTTGGCAGTGGTGATCATTTGCGGTTTGAGTTTTGCCACAATACTGACTCTCATCGTCGTTCCGACGCTTTACGCAATTTTCTTTGGCGTGAAGCAGAACGAATTGGGGAATTCCGATTAGCGGCCTTGTTGCCTGGATCAAGCGATGAGGGACTGGCACAAACTCAAGCCGGATCAGTTCCGAATATTGGTGCGATGGAATCCATCACCGGTGTTTTGATGTTCGGAATTGCAACCGCTTACCTGGTTGACTGTTTTGGTGAGCTGATGAGGAATAAGCCGTGAATTCAGGATATCCAGCACTTCTTTTTGTTGCGCTTCTTGCCGCTTGTGCACCACGCGGTGAGTTGGGGTATACTGCGTCGCCAGATCAGGCCGAGCAAATCGAAACAGTTTTTGTTGCTACCAGCAGGGCCAAAGAGGCGGGCGGCGGTTTTGGCGGGGGGCGGTCGAAAACCTTAAGCTTTGCCTCTTATGAGGTGTCGATACCGAACGCGCGTGAACCCGGTACAATCAAATGGCCATCTGGTTTGGTCGATCCGGATACGGATTTTGCCATCGCTGACCAGGATCAATTTGCATCAATTACGGCCTTGAAAACCCAGGTGGAAAGGACCTTTCTGGAACCCGCTGCCGTAGACAAGGATGGCAAACGCGAAGTGACGGTGTTTATACACGGCTTCAACACCAATTTTGCCGAGGCTCTGTACCGTGTGGCGCAAATTAAGCATGACTACCGACAAAAGGCCCCGATGGTTCTGTATTCCTGGCCATCGGCGGCCAACCCGCGGCTTTATGTCTACGACCGTGATAGTGTGTTGTTTGCCCGTAACGGGCTTGCAGAACTACTGAATGGGCTTGCGCGTTCGCGGGCCGACAAAATTTCACTGGTTGCCCATTCAATGGGCGCGAATTTGCTGATGGAAACGCTTAGGCAGATATATCAGGATTCGAACTCACCGGTGCCGGCCAAAATCGCGACTGTTGTGCTGATTTCTCCTGATATTGATATCGACCTGTTTAACCAGCAGGTCTCGACCCTGGAACCTCTGCCAGAGCAGTTTGTGGTGTTTGGTTCTGGCAAAGACAAAGCGCTGAGGTTTCTGCGCTTTCTCGCAGGAAAGCCCAGGCGGGTTGGTAACAATGTTGATCCGGGCAAGGTCGAGGATGACCGGATCACGGTTTATGATCTCACTGAGTTTGCCAGTGACCGAGGCCTGGGTCATTTCATTCTGGCAGATTCCGCGGCTTTGATTGCGCTGATAAACAGGCTTGACGGGGACGCAAATGATGCGCTGCCGACGTTTCAACAATTGTTGGACCGGTAGTGGATGGCAAATTTAGGAGGGACTTGAAATGAACGAAGTGCAAATAGACGCGTTTGTCGCAGTAACGATGGGCTTTATTGTCTACTTCCTCGGGGCTTTCCTGACCCGCAAAGTGGCATTTCTGCGCAATTATAACATCCCCGAGCCGGTCTCTGGTGGCCTGGCTGTTGCGTTGGGCACATGGCTGTATTTTGTCGTCACCGGAAGCCAGATTATTTTTGACCTTGCAGTTCGCGACTATCTGCTTGTGGTTTTTTTCGCGACCATCGGTCTGAACGCCCGGATCGCCGATTTGTTCAAAGGCGGAAGGCTGCTGATAATCCTTCTTGGCCTGACCGTTGGCTTTATGCTGCTTCAGAATGTTGTCGGATTGGTCGGTACTGTGCTCTTTGACCTGCCAACGCCCGTCGCCGTCCTGCTTGGTTCGGCCGCGCTGATCGGCGGTCATGGCACAGCGATTGCCTGGGGTCCGAAAATTCAGGAGGCGACCGGCTTTGCAGCGGCGGCTGAAATCGGCATTGCGTCGGCCACGCTTGGTCTTGTCTTTGCCGCCCTGATCGGCGGTCCGATTGCCAAGTTCCTGATTGACCGCAACAAGCTGCGCGCCGAAGAAGATGCCGACCCGATTGTCGGCCTCGAGTTCAAAGACGAAGGCACGCCCGATGGAACAGTCGATCAGATCAGCCTGATGCGGAGCATGCTGACCATCCATATCGCCATTCTTCTCGGAGCCATGGCGAATATCTTCATCGCCGAAGCGGGGCTAGATCTGCCGCTGTTTGTCCCCTGCCTGCTGGTCGGGATCATCATGTCGAACACCATCCCCTATATCTTTCCCCGCCTGATATGGCCCGCCCGCAGTCGCTCCCTGGCCGTCGTGTCGGATTATAGTCTGTCGGTCTTTCTGGCGATGTCGCTGATGAGCATGAATCTTGGGTCTCTAGCCGAACTTGGCGCGCCACTGATGACCGTCCTGGCACTGCAAGTACTGATGACGGTGACATTTATCATGTTCGTGGTCTTCCGCGTGCTGGGCGGGAACTATCAGGCGGCAGTTCTCAGCGCGGGGTTTGCCGGGTTTTCGCTTGGGGCGACGCCAACGGCCATCGCCAACATGTCATCCGTCACCAAACGATACGGAGCAGCGCCACTGGCGTTCATTGTATTGCCTCTGGTCTCGGCGTTTTTTGTCGACTTGGCCAACGCATTCATAATCAAGTTTTTTGTTGGACTTTGATCGCCACCCAACACAGAAACATAAAGCAAACCAAGGACTCTACAAATGGTGGAGAAAACTTGGGGCGCAGGTCAGTATCGGTCAACAAATTGAGTCTGTAGGCTCAAGTATTCTTGAGGTTTGAAACACGCAATTGGTCACGGGCCCGTTGATGTGGCTGCGAGACCAATGTCCGCTTTTGGGTAGCTGCGTTAAGCTCTTACGACTACTGCGAATTTCCGCTTTCCGCCCTCATGCGCAGAATTAGTTATGTTGTGCCACCGGAAATGACAGTTCCTCGCGTTGCCTGAGGCGGGCTATCATAGCAAAGAGATTATTGGCACGAGGGTTTCCTGTTGCGCTAAGCATACGCATCAGGCTCTTGGGGTCTTTCTGCATATCCTTAGCAAGGGTTTCGAACCCGACGGTGGCGTTCACGTAGTCGCGTAACAGCACCTTGCCGGTCTCAAAGTCGTCACTGAGCATCGCTTCGATTGCTTCGCGGAACAAACCAGCCCGAAACTCGGGATCGCGCTCGGCGCGTGCTTTGATCGTGCCTTTGAAATCTTTAGTCAGCGGCATGTCAGTCTCCTTTCTGTTTTCGTTTCTTGTAATCGTCCCAAAATGCGTTGGCCTGCTCGATGTCTTTGGACTGGCGCTTTTTTGTGTTGCCACAAAGCAGGATCACAAGCTTATCGCCGTCTTTGCCAAAGTAGACGCGATAACCGGGGCCAGCCCCCTGCAAGTAACTCATCCTTCCTTCATGGCCACTTCGATCTGGGCAAGGCAGGCCGCTTTGCCGCGCAGTCGGTCGGGCGGATATGCCGCCAAAATCTTTCCAGATTCTGAAGCCTCCGCTGCCTCGCGCTTGCGCGTTGGTGGTTTATGGATGGTTTTAGGATGGTTTGGGGTCCACTGCGGACCCGGTACCCCGTCCACCATGGACCCCGTCGCGATCTCGGGTTCTACGGTCGATTCCAGCAAGGCAATTTGTGCCAAAGAGATGTGGTAGACGACGGTGAAGCCGTTCTTGCACTTCCTGCGGCCAGTCTCGATCAGGATGCCTTCCTTCAGGAAGTCGCCGATCGTGCGTTTTACCGTACTTTCGCCAAGCTCCGTGTGCCGTTGAATAGTGCCCTTGGAACACCAGATGCCAGAACCATCGTCACTCGCCTTGTCGGCAAGGAACATGATGATCTGTTTGCGGGCAGCGCTGCCAAACTTGCGTTCAGCGCATTCATTTGCGACGCGCCAGCTCATTGGCTGGCCTCAAAGTGCGCAAACACGTGCGAATTTTGTACAGGTTTTGTACGAGATTTCCGCCATTTTCCCCGAATGCGGCCCGTATCGCTTCGTAAGTTTCTGCAAGCTTCTGCGCAAAGCCCTGTAAATAGGCCATATTTTAAAGGTGTTTTTGGTGACCCCGAGTGGATTCGAACCACTAACCTGCCCCTTAGGAGGGGGCTGCTCTATCCAGTTGAGCCACGGGGCCAATCCCGTTTTCTTATCCGGGAAATTCGTGAATGTCATGGTTATTGTCGCGGCGTTTGCGTAGCAGTTGTACAGGGTCGCCGGATTGCCTAACATCACGGTGAACAATCCAGGATTTACCGTCGTGTCAAAAGCTACCAAACGCCCCCTTACCCTGCGCGACGTTTCAGAAGCATCGGGCGTCTCTGAAATGACTGTCAGCCGGGTGTTGCGCAATCGCGGCGATGTGTCTGCCGCCACCCGCACCAAAGTTCAGGCGGCCGCCAAGGAACTGGGTTACGTCCCCAATAAAATCGCCGGGGCATTGGCGTCGAACCGGGTTAATCTGGTGGCGGTGATCATCCCGTCCCTGTCCAACATGGTGTTCCCCGAGGTGCTGACCGGCATCAACCAAATCCTGGAAGATACCGCATTACAGCCGGTGGTCGGCGTTACCGATTATTTGCCGGAAAAAGAAGAGCGGGTTTTATACGAAATGCTGTCGTGGCGCCCGTCCGGGGTGATAATCGCCGGGTTGGAACATTCCGAAGCGGCCCGTGCGATGCTGGAAAACGCGGGCGTTCCGGTGGTCGAGATCATGGACACCGATGGCAATCCGGTTGACGCCATGGTCGGTATTTCACATCGCCGCGCCGGGGCCGAGATGGCCAAGGCCATCCTCAAGGCAGGGTATCGTCACATCGGCTTTATGGGCACCAAAATGCCGCTGGACCACCGCGCCCGCAAACGGTTCGAAGGCTTCACCGAGGCGCTGGCCAAAGGCGGGATCGAGATCGAGGATCGCGATTTTTATTCCGGCGGGTCGGCCCTGGCAAAAGGTCGCGAGATGACGCGCGCCATTCTTGAGAGGTCTCCAGATCTGGATTTCCTGTATTATTCCAACGATATGATCGGGGCCGGGGGGCTTTTGCATTTGCTGGACGAAGGCATTGATGTGCCCGGGCAGATTGGTCTGGCCGGGTTCAACGGTGTGGAATTGTTGCAAGGCCTGCCGCGACAACTGGCAACAATGGATGCCTGCCGGTTGGAAATTGGCCGTAAGGCGGCGGAGATCATCGCCTCTTCGATGGATGACGCACCGGCCAATCCGACCGGTCAAGACCGCACAATTGTTCTGACTCCAACCATTTCATTTGGCGACACATTAAAGCGGCGCTGAACCTTGGGGATTCAAAAACTGGACAACAAAACGGCGCGGCGCCTGTTTCTGGATCGCCACGCCTTGGCGGAACAACCTGTCGGTCCGGCCAGGGGCGGTGACCTGTTGGCTTTGATCCATCGGCTGGGGTTTGTGCAACTGGACAGCATCAACACCGTCGCGCGCGCCCATGATATGATCCTGTTTTCACGTCGCCCTGCCTATCGGCCATCCAACCTGATCCGGCTTTACGAATCGCAAAACGTGCTGTTTGAACATTGGACCCATGACGCGGCGATGATCCCGATGGGGTTTTATCCGCATTGGAACCTGCGGTTTCGCCGGGATGCGGCAATGTTAAAGGCACGCTGGCGCAACTGGCGGCGGGACGGGTTTGAAGCAAAATTCGCAGCGGTCCTGCAACAGGTTCGCGACCACGGCCCGTGTTGTTCATCCGATGTGGGCCAGGACGAAAAGAAAACCAGCGGTGGATGGTGGGATTGGCATCCGTCCAAAACCGCACTTGAATACCTTTGGCGCAGCGGCGCATTGGCCGTCACCAAGCGCAAAGGGTTCCAGAAATATTATGACTTATGCGAACGGGTCATTGATTCGGCCCTGCTGGATGCCGGGTCACACCCCGACGAAGCCACCTCGGTGGACTGGCTCTGCAACGCAGCACTTGAACGCCTGGGCTTTGCAACCTCTGGCGAGTTGGCGGCATTTTGGGCGACAGTCAGTGCCAAGGAAGCAAAAGAATGGTGCGCGAACAAGCTGTTGAAAGGCGAAATCGCTGAAATTGACGTGGTTTGCGCCGACGGGTCTTTGCGCCGTAGTTTTGCCCACCCGGATGCGGTCGACAATGCCGCGGGCATCGGTGACCCGCCCGGACGAATTCGGGTACTAAGCCCGTTTGACCCGGCCTTGCGTGACCGCAAACGCGCCGAGCGGTTGTTTGGCTTTCACTACCGGGTTGAAATGTTCGTGCCGGAACCCAAACGAAAATACGGCTATTATGTCTTTCCCCTGCTCCAGTGCGACCGCCTGATCGGGCGGATCGACATGAAGGCCCGGCGCGATTATGGTGCCTTGAATATCCGCGCACTTTGGCCCGAACGCCGGACCCGTTGGTCTGCCGCCAAAACCACGCAATTAAAGGCGGAATTGTCCCGCGTGGCCCGTTTCTGCGGGTTGGACAGGATCGAATTCGAACCGGACTGGCTGCGTGATCCGGCCTAAAGATACCCTTGCGAACGAAAGCTGAGTTCGCGGGATTTGCCGATGATCAGATGGTCATGCAACGTCAGACCAAGTGCACCGCAAGCGTCCTGAATGCGCATGGTCATGTCGATGTCCGACTGCGACGGGGTCGGATCACCCGAGGGGTGGTTGTGGACAAGGATCAAGGCGCTGGCGTTCAACTCCAACGCACGTTTGACCACCTCGCGTGGATAGACCGGGACGTGATCCACCGTCCCACGGGCCTGTTCTTCGTCAGCGATCAGGGTATTTTTGCGGTCCAGAAACAGCACCCTGAACTGTTCCACTTCGCGGTGCGCCATCGACGTGTGGCAATAATCCAGGATCGCATCCCATCCTGAAATAACGTGTCGTTTCATCACCTTGGAACGGGCAAACCGGTGCGCTGCGGCCTCAAGCACCTTCAGGTCGGTGATCAGGGCGTCGCCCACGCCCTTGACCTCTTTCAGCCGCTCAACCGGTGCTGCAATGACCCGGTTAAAATCGCCAAACTTATCCAAAAGCGTATGGGCCAGCGGTTTGACATCCACCCGCGGAAGTGAGCGGAACAGCACCAGCTCCAGCAGTTCATAGTCAGGCACCGCCGTCGCGCCACCAGACATGAACCGGGCCCGCAGACGTTTGCGGTGATCGGCGATATACGATGGCAGGCGGGCCTTTGGCAGGGGAACGACCGGCGCCTCGTCGCTGTCAAACAGCGCCAATGGTGCTTCGCAAAAGGAATGATCATGGCCCATGCGACCACGGTGCGCGATCTTGGTGAATTATTGGTTAACGGGGGTTTGATCCCGGCGGGGATTAACCCTTCATCCCGTCCCAAAACGATTTGACGGACGAGAAAAATGTTTTGGATTCCGGGTTATTATCTTCACTAAGGTCTTCGAATTCTGCCAACAATTCCTTTTGGCGCGCCGTCAGGTTGACCGGCGTTTCCACCGCCAGTTCGATGAACATGTCACCGGACGCGCCGCCACGCAAGGCGGGCATGCCTTTGCCACGCAGGCGCATCTGGCGCCCCGATTGACTGCCCGAAGGGATCTGCACCCGACCACGGCCGCCGTCGATGGTGGGCACCTCGATGGCGCCACCCAGTGCCGCCTTGGCCATGGAAACCGGCACCCGGCAATAAAGGTTCAGGCTATCGCGCTCGAACAGGTCGTGGGCCTCGACCTCGACAAAAATATACAGGTCACCGGGTGGGCCGCCGCGCATGCCGGCCTCGCCTTCGCCGGCCAGACGGATGCGGGTACCGGTTTCAACGCCGGCCGGGATGTTGACGTTAAGGGCGCGATCTTTTTCGACGCGGCCCGCACCCTGGCAGGATTTGCAAGGGTTCTTGATGATCTGGCCCATGCCCGAACAGGTCGGACAGGTGCGTTCAACCGTAAAGAACCCTTGCTGTGCGCGCACCTTGCCCATGCCGGAACAGGTCGGGCACGAGGTCGGTTCGACCCCGCCTTCGGCGCCCGAGCCTTCGCATTTTGAGCAGGCCACGGCCGTAGGCACATGAATGGTTTTCTGCATGCCGGAAAATGCGTCGTCCAGCGATACCCGCAGGTTATAGCGCAGGTCAGAACCGCGTGCCGCGCGACGTCCGCCTTCGCCACGCTGGCCACCCATAAAGTCGCCAAACAGATCGTCAAACACGTCCGAGAAAGCCGACGAGAAATCGCCGCCGCCAAAGCCCTGGCCGGGACGCCCGCCACCACCGCCGCCCATACTGCCGTCAAAAGCGGCATGGCCAAAGCGGTCATAAGCCGCCTTTTTCTCAGCACTTTTCAGGATTTCATAAGCTTCGTTGGCTTCTTTGAACT
Organism: Paracoccaceae bacterium; assembly: GCA_021648025.1. Lineage (GTDB taxonomy): Bacteria > Pseudomonadota > Alphaproteobacteria > Rhodobacterales > Rhodobacteraceae > NVQY01. The sequence goes on along the minus strand of JAKITO010000005.1, from coordinate 50,618 downwards.
GGGATTCGGACTCAGGGTTGTTGGCGTTGCGGTCCGGGTGCAATTCCTTGGCCTTTTTGCGATAGGCCTTTTTTATTTCGTCGTCTGCGGCCCCTTTCGAGACGCCCAGCACGTCGTAAAAATCGCGTTTTGCCATTGCTTTTCCTCATCCCCGCCAAATGCGGTGGGCCGGCCCGTTACCGGACCGGCCCAAATCAGTTGCTCAAAACCGGCCCTCAGGCGCGCTTGTCGTCGTCAAGATCCTCGAATTCGGCGTCGACAATATCGTCCTCGCCCGGGGCCTGATCAGCGGCGGCCGGGCCATCTTCTGGCTCTTCCATGCTGGATTTATAGATCGCTTCGCCCAGCTTCATCGCCGCCTCGGTGACATTCTGGATGCCGGATTTGATCTTGCCGGCGTCTTCAGCCTCCAACTCGTCCTTCAGGGCGACAATCGCCAGTTCGATCGCCTCGATGGTGGTCGGATCAACCTTGTCGGCATGCTCCTCCATCGACTTTTCGGTCGAATGGATCAGGCTTTCGGCCTGGTTCTTGGCCTCGATCAACTCGCGACGTTCCTTGTCCGCCTCGGCGTTTTCTTCAGCGTCGCGCACCATGCTTTCGATGTCATCATCCGACAGACCACCCGAGGCCTGAATGGTGATTTTCTGTTCCTTACCGGTGCCCTTGTCCAGGGCCCCAACCGAAACAATACCGTTGGCATCAATGTCAAAAGTCACTTCGATCTGCGGCATGCCACGCGGACTTGGCGGGATGTTTTCAAGGTTGAACTGACCAAGGATCTTGTTGTCCGACGCCATTTCCCGTTCGCCCTGGAACACCCGGATGGTCACGGCATTCTGATTGTCTTCGGCGGTCGAGAATACCTGCGACTTTTTGGTCGGGATCGTGGTGTTGCGGTCGATCAGACGGGTGAACACGCCACCAAGGGTTTCGATGCCCAAGGACAAAGGCGTCACATCAAGCAGCACCACGTCTTTGACGTCGCCCTGAAGAACACCGGCCTGAATGGCCGCACCCATGGCAACAACTTCGTCCGGGTTCACGCCCTTGTGCGGCTCTTTACCGAAAAACTTGGTCACTTCTTCGACCACTTTCGGCATCCGGGTCATACCGCCAACCAAAACAACTTCGTCAATATCGCTGGGCGACAGGCCGGCGTCTTTCAACGCAGCGGCGCAAGGTTTCATCGACGCCTTGATCAGGTCGTTGACCAGCGACTCCAGCTTGGCACGGGTCAGTTTCATGACCATGTGCAAAGGTTGGCCGCCATTCGGGTCCATCGAGATGAACGGCTGGTTGATCTCGGTCTGGTTGGTCGAGGACAATTCGATCTTGGCCTTTTCCGCCGCTTCCTTAAGCCGCTGAAGCGCCATCTTGTCCTTGGTCAGGTCAACGCCGTTTTCTTTTTTGAACTCACCCGCCAGATAGTTGACGATGCGCATGTCAAAGTCTTCGCCACCAAGAAAGGTGTCGCCGTTGGTCGATTTGACTTCGAACAATCCGTCGTCGATTTCCAGGATGGTCACATCGAACGTACCACCACCAAGGTCATAAACCGCAATGGTGTGGGTTTCCGTCTTGTCCAGACCATAGGCCAGCGCCGCAGCCGTCGGTTCGTTGATGATCCGCAACACTTCCAGGCCAGCGATCTTGCCGGCGTCTTTGGTCGCCTGACGCTGGGCGTCGTTGAAATAGGCAGGCACGGTGATGACCGCTTGCGTGACGTCCTCGCCCAGATAGCTTTCGGCGGTTTCTTTCATCTTACCAAGGATGAATGCGGAAATCTGCGCTGGCGAGTATTTCTCGCCCTTGGCTTCGATCCAGGCGTCGCCATTGCCGCCGTCGACCACGTCAAACGGCAGGTTCTTTTTGTCTTTGGCAAGATTGGCGTCGTCGTTACGACGGCCAATCAGACGCTTGACGCCAAAAATTGTGTTTCCCGGATTGGTGACGGCCTGACGTTTGGCGGCCATGCCAACCAGACGTTCGTCATCGGTAAAGGCGACGATCGACGGGGTTGTCCGCGCCCCTTCTGAATTTTCGATAACCTTTGGTTGCGCACCATCCATGATGGCCACACAAGAGTTGGTGGTTCCAAGGTCGATTCCGATTACTTTGCTCATAGCATTTATCCCTTTTTGCCTTAAGGCGATGACCCGAGGAGTGAACCCGTTATGGCATTCATGCCTCGATTTCTCTGCACGACTTTTCGTGCGTCTCGGCGTATATAGGGAGCGATATGCACACCTGCAACCGCCCATGAGGGCCGGATATTACGAATCTGTGATCATTTGTAACACAAGTCAGCCGGGATTGAGGAAGAATTGACCTGATTTGTCGATTTTCGGGGTTTTCGAATGGCGCTGCCCGGTCGGCGAAAGGGTCCGGGGATATTGACAAAACATCATCAGATCGTGATCTTGTCCAAGTCCGGTAACAACCGGGGATCAAACAACGAACGATTAGGGAGATGTGATGTTTAGTATTATCAGACGGCAAATGCTGAGATTTGCCGGGGTTGCCATCGGCGTGGGCGTGCTGGCATCCGCCACGGCCCCTGCATTTGCAGAAAACACCAAGATCAACGTCGGCGCGCTGCGCTTTACCAGCCACTCGGCCAGCTTTGTCGCGCTTGAGCGCGGGTACTTCGCCGATGAAGGCCTGGATGTGACGCTGAAATTCTTTCAGGCCGCGCAGCCGATGGCTGTGGCCGTCGCCTCAAAGGATGTGGATTACGCCGTTACCGCCATTTCCGGCGGGTTGATATCGCTGGCGCAAAAGGGCGCGACCAAGGTAATTGGCGGCGCGTTGTCGGAAGAGGTTGGCATTGATGGCTCGATGATCATCGTCTCGAACGAGGCGTTTGAGGCCGGGATGACCGACCCGTCCAAACTCGACGGAGCGGCGTGGGCTTTGACGCAGACCGGATCATCATTTCACTATACCGGCTCTCAGGTGGCCAAAAGTGAGGGGATAACCCTGCGGTTCAAACCGTTGCAAAAGGTTGGTGCAATCATTGGCGCGATGAAATCGTCGCAGGTCGATGCCTGGGCGATTGTTCCGCATATCTCCAAGGGCCTCGCTAAAGGCGGTGCGGTTCACATCATTGGTGCGATTGCCGATTACATCCCGGATTATCAGGTCACGGTGGTATTCACCTCGGCAGATAATGCGGCCAACGAGCGGGAAAAAACCGAGGCATTCCTGCGGGCATTTTCCCGCGGGGCGGCGGATTTCAACGCAGCCCTGGTTGACCGGACATTGGGGGACGAAGCGGCCGATGATATGGTGCGTCTGATCCACAAATATGTCTATGCTGACCGCCCGTATGAAAAGGCGGCACCCAGCATCATCAACGGGTCGATGCGGATCAACGAAAATGCGGCGATGAATGTGGACAACGTCAAGGCGCAGCTTGACTGGTTCAAGTCGGAAGACCTGGTGGACCAGTCCATCACCTTCGACATGCTGGTGGATTCGTCCTACTTTGAAGCCAAGTAATACCTGAAATCCGGTGGCGGTCCTGCCGCCACCGGTAAACCCCTTTGAACCCGGACACCTGATCTGTGCAGCCAGAAACCTACGATGTGATTATTGCAGGCGGAGGAAGTGCCGGCGTTGCGGCGGCTTTTGCCAGCGCCGAGACCGGGGCGCGCACCTTGTTGGTCGAGAAATTCAATTGCCTGGGTGGCGCGTCAACCATGCGCGGCGTCAGCACCTATTGCGGGCTGTATACCCTTGGCGACAAACCCCGGCAGGTGGTTGGCGGCGTTGCCGACCGGGTGCTGGCGGGGCTAAGGCAACGCGGGGCCGTGTCAGATGTCCAACGCCATCGCGGCGTTTTTGTGGTGTTTGACCCGGAATCGGTGAAATGCGTGCTGGATGATTTGTGTGTTCAGGCGGGCGTTACTGTCATGCTTGGGGCGATGGTGGTGGCGGCCAACCGGCAGGACGGGCAGATTACCGGCGTAACAATCGCCGATCATTCCGGCCTGAATGATGTCGCCGCAACCGCCTTTGTCGATTGCACCGGCGACGGCGATCTTTTGGCGCAAAGCGGGGCTGATACACGCTATGGCAATGATGGTCAGGTGAATCTGGGCACGCTTGCGGCCCGGTTTGGTGGCATTCCGCAAGGCGTCAGCGTTTCGGCACAAAATCTGGCCGATGCGGTGGCGCGTTATGACAAGGACAGGGTTCATACCACCAAGGACAAAAGTGTCCTTGTTCGTCTGCCGATTTCCCATGATCTGATCTGTTATGTGGCCTCAGCGGATTATGATCCAAGGGACACGCATTCGATGTCAGCGGCAGAACGCGACGGGCGGCGGCAGGTCTGGCATTATCTTGCGGCGCTAAAAACCATTGCGGGCTGTGAAAATGCCTATCTTGTGTCAACCGGCCCAGAGTTTGGCACGCGGGAATCGCGCCATATTCAGGCCAAACGAATGTTCACCTGGCGCGATGTGGTTGAAGGCACACAGTTTGACGATTGCATCGCCTATGGCGCCTGGGGGGCTGAATGGCACGACCGGCAGGACTTTAGCAGCAGTTTTGAGATGCCGCCCAACAGGGATGCCTATCAGATACCAATGTCCTGCCTGATCAGCCGCAACACCAACCGATTATTTGCCGCGGGTCGGCTGGCGGACGGGGATCGTCTTGGAGGGGCTGCCATCCGGGTGATGGGAACGGCCTTTGCCACCGGGCAGGCCTGTGGTGTCGCTGCGGCATTGTCGGTTGAAAATACGGTGCCATCCATCGCCGGCATTCGCAAAACCCTGCGCCTTCAGAACGCAATTCTTTGATATCAGCCTGCTGGCGCGATAGTGCGGGGTGGCGGTAAACGCCACCCCGTCGCAGTTTACCGGAACGCCGGAATGATCTTTTCAGCGTAATCCGCGATAATGCGTTCTTCATCCCCATTATCAAGGTAGATGTTGAACTGGGTCACCCCGACGGCCTCCAACTCTTTGATCTTGGCAATATGCTCATCCGGGCTGCCCAGAACCGCGAAACTTTCGACAATATCGTCGGTGATGAAGTCGAGGTAAGGATTATCGCTCTGACCGTGCTTGGAATAATCATACCCCTTGCGGTCTTCAATATAGGCCGTCAGGCTGGCCGGAACCATATCACTGTCGCTGCCATATTTCTCAACAATATCAGCCACATGATTGCCCACCATCGCCGGAAACCACCGTGTTGCCGCGATCCCGTCTGCCTTGGGCCCGGTCCAGGCCGGGGCCGCCGACATGATACGATAGCCGGACATGTCGCGCCCTGCCGCCTTGCCCGCCGCAATCGCCTGATCGCCCAGCCATTTGCAGATCGCCGGTTCGGCAATCTGCAACACCAGACCGTCGCCCACTGTGCCCGCCGATTTCAGTGCCTTTGGCCCATAGGCCGCGACCCAGACCGGCAACTCATATCCCGTCGCCCAGGGAAATTTCACCGGCGCCGGGCATTCGCCATACTGACGTTCTTCGCCCCGGACCAACCCTTTGACCACATCGACAAATTCCTCAAGCCGCGCCAAAGGTGCCGGCTTTTTCCCCATCACCCGAACAGCACTATCTCCGCGCCCAAGACCAATATCAAACCGCCCGTCGGATTGTTTCGCCAGTGAACCGAACAGGCTTGCCGCCGCCGACCAGTCGCGCGTGTTGGGGTTGGTCACCAACGGGCCAAACCGCATGGTTGTGGTGTGCTCCATCAACATCGCCATGGCGACAAAGCTTTCGCGCCACAGGATGTGGCTGTCGTAATACCAGCAATATTCAAACCCGGCGTTTTCCGCTTGCCGAACGATGGCACGGGCGCGGTTTGGTTCAACTACACCTTTGAAAGTGATTGCAAATTCCATTATTTCTCTCCTTGTTTGGTTCAGGTATCAGGGGCCCAGATTTTCAGGCCGGCATGGGAAAATGGCACCGCTTTGGAAATATTCAGGCGGATCAGAATGGGGGTAAATGCCTCGATACAGCGCGCCGCCTGCGCCCCCCCGGCGTTATAGGCGGTGACACCCAGTTTGCTGATCAGCGCCATCACCTTCTTGCGCGGCTCAAGCTTGTTGCCGCAAACCAGAATATCGCAATTTATCGCGACCTCAAGATTGTTCAGCGTATGCGCCGACACATTGTGCAAAGCACCAATCACCGGAATATCAGGCCCTAACAAGGCCTGCGCGGCCTCGGTGGCCGACCCTTCGGGGGGCATATCCACCAGCTTGGGGTCGTCAGCTGACAGTGGCACAACGATATCCACCAGGATTTTACCTGCCAGCGCGGGCTTCAGCGCTTCCAGCGTGGCGTTATGGGCCGAAAATGGCACCGCCAGGATCACCATTTCATCCGCCACCGCAACCGCGGCACCGTTCTCCAGACCGGTGATCAGATCGCCGCCAATCCTGGCATTCAGTTCTGCCGCAATTTCCGCTGCGCGCGCGCCATCGCGTGACCCAAGCGCCACAGGCACCCCGGCCATGGCAAAGCGAAGCGCCAGCCCCTGCCCTTGCGGCCCTGTGCCGCCGATGATTGCAATTACCTCGGTCAAAATACGTTCTCCTTGCCGGGGCGGAGGATGTCCGCCGCTGTGTCATTTGTGTCTTCCCACGTCAGACCGCGCACAAGCACCACAGGTGTTTGCGCCGCCTTGCCAACCACCAACCCACTGGCGGTGGCGATTTCATCGGCAAAAGCAGGCTCTGTTATGGCCAATTCGCGCCCGTAAGCGTCCTTGTGCCCGCCTTCGTGTCTGGTCGCAGGCACCCCCGCCAGCCCGATGGCCACGTTGACCTGCCCCAACCGCCATGGCCGCCCGAAGGTATCGGTGATCACCACGCCAAGCCGCGTATTGAACCGGACCGCCAAAGCATCGCGAAAGGCGCGCGCACTGGCGTCCGGGTCGCGTGGCAGCAGGATAACCGTATCAGCCTGGCCGGTATTGCTTTCATCCACCGCCGCATTGGCCGAGATAAAGCCAAGGCGGTGCTGGCAGATCATCACGCCTTCGCTTTGGTGCGGATGGCGAAAGGTTTTCACCACCCGGGTACTTTCGGACAGGATCACTTCGACCTTGCGGGGGTCTTTGTTCAACTCGGTGGCAATCTCACGGGCGCGCGGGGACGGGGTTACATCAGCCAAGGCGACAACCTGCCCTTCGGCCTTTGAGAACACCTTGTGCGCCGAGGTCAGGATGTCGCCATCCACCAACCCCATCGGGGCCAATGCGTTGCCCACGATCAATGCCAGATCATCGCCCGGATGAATGTCGGGAATGCCCGGAACGGGGGTCAGGGAAACGCTCATGGTGCATCCGTTTTCAGACGCAGGCGGTGCAGGTCAGCGCTTGTGTCGATGTCCCAGGCAAAGCTGGACAGGGGGGCGATGGTGCAGGCGATGCCGTTTGCAACCGCCTCGCGTTGATGCGCGTGGCTGGAACCGGGGCCATAGCGGAACGCGATGGTACCGGGCGGCGAGGTGATCAGGCAGTTGGTGCCGCCATCGTGCGACGGCGCGATCGTGATATAGCGCCCGTCGCGCGGATAGGCCAGTAATTGTGCCAGGTCGTCCGGGTCCGGGTCGGCAAGGTCGGCGGGCAGAATGCAGATGGATTTATAGCGGGATTTGGCCCATTCGGCGGCCTGAGAAATGGCGTTATTCAGGCCGGTATCAGCCTCTAACAAGGTCAAAGCCTTGTATTCACCGGCGACTTGAATGACCTTGTCGGAACCGGTGACAACCAGCACGCCATGCGCCGGTTGGTTATCCCTTAGAAACGTCAGAACCTGCCGGAAAAGCGCGATGGCCAACCGCCGACGCGCAGGCGCGGGCAAGACGGACGCAAGGCGGGATTTGCCCTTGTCAGGGTCTTTCATCGGGATGACAAACAGCAAATCCTGCATCAGCGTACCCCTGCAAGAATGGCACTGGCAAGGGCGGATTTATCGCCTAAATCCTTCATCAGGGTCTGCGCGCATTTTGCGCTTATCCCAAGTGCATTGATCGGGCCGACAAGGGCGGCATCGGCGTGGTCGATCACCATCGTGTCGATCAGATCACCATAATGCTGCGCCACGCCCAGCGCATCGGCGCGCAGGCCCAGCGCTGTCATCATCCGGTCCGCCGGGCCTTTGACCACCTTGCCGTCAATCAACGGGCTGACGGCGATTTTGGGCGCTGAAGCGGCAGCCATGGCGGCGCGGATGCCGGGAACGTTCAGGATCGGATCAATCGACACCAATGGGTTGCTGGGGGCGATAACAATCAGGTCTGCGGTGCTGATGGCGTTAAGCGCCGCCGCTGTGGGGCGGGCAGCTTTGATGCCGTCAAAACCCAGTTCCAGAACGTCGGGCTGGCATTGTTCGCGCACGAAATATTCCTGAAACGACAGCCAACCATCGGCGGTGCGAACACGGGTTTGAACGACATCATCCGTGGGCAGGATGATCTGTGATTTCACCCCGAATACCTGCGCCACATGGGCGGCAATTTCAGACCGGCTTTGACCCTGTTGCAGGGCGTGGGTTCGATAGATATGCAGGCCAAAGTCGCGGTCGCCCAGCGTCATCCAGGTGTCATTGCCCAACTCGCCCAACACACCCAAGGCGCGCAGCGCTTCATCCGCCACGCCCCAGCCTTGTGCCCGGTCAATCCGACCGGCCAGAGAATAGGTCAGCGTATCAATGTCCGGCGACACCCAAAGCCCGTGAAACGCGGCGTCATCGGCAATATTGCCGATCACCGACAGGTCCACATCCCCCAGCGCGTCAAAACCTTCGGCCATCTTGGCCCCGCCCACGCCACCCGCCAAAAGGGTTACCCGTTGCATCAGGCGTCCTCTTTCAGAAAGCCGGGCAGGTCCGCGCCAAGGAAATCCAGCGGTGTGTGGCCGTCGCGTTCGACCAGCGGCGCCTGCCGGGCGGGGTCGTGTGAATTGAACACTTCCAATACGTCATAGGTGGTGGTGCGTTGGACCGGAATGCGGCCAGCGGCGCGGATGATCTGGACCATTTCAAAGGCCGTCACCTCTTGCCCAAAGCCTGCGCCTGCCGCACGTGAGATGCTTTCGTTCATCAAGGTACCGCCAAAATCATTCACCCCGCTGCGCAGTAATTCCTGCGCCCGCTCGGGGCCAAGTTTGGTCCACGATGTCTGAATATTGTCGATGAACCCATGCAGCATGATGCGCGACACCGCATGCATCAAATTGACTTCGGCAGTGGTCGGGCCGGGGCGTACATGGGTGGGATCGGCAAGGTAAAGCGGGCTGTCATAATGCACGAAACTCAGCGGTACCAGTTCGGTAAACCCACCGGTTTCGCGTTGGATTTCGCGCAAAATGGCGATATGCGCCGACCAGTGTTTTGGCCCGTCGATATGGCCGTACATGATGGTTGCCGTGGTCCTGACACCTGCGTGGTGTGCAGCACGGATGATCTCGACCCACTTATCTGCGCTCAGCTTGTCTTTGGTCAGTTGCTTGCGCACCTCGGTATCAAGGATTTCAGCCGCCGTACCGGGAATTGACCCAAGGCCGCATTCCTTCAGGTCGGTGATGAAATCGACGTAAGACATTTTGGTCTTGGCCGCACCGTACCATATTTCAAACGGTGAAAAGGCGTGGATGTGCAGGTCTGGCAGCGCGGCTTTGATCGCCAGCACGATGTCGCGATAATAGGTGCCGGGCATCTTGGGATGGATGCCGCCCTGAATGCACACCTCGGTCGCACCGCGCGCCTGCGCCTGTTGTGCGCGGGTGACGATGGTCTCTAAGCTAAGCCATTCGGCCCCGGCATCTTCGCGCCGTTTGGCAAAGCCGCAGAACCGACAGCCCATGTAGCAGATATTGGTGAAATTGATGTTGCGGTTGACGACAAACCCCACCTGTTCGCCGTTGACCTGGTGGCGCAGATGATCGGCCATGGCGGTGATCGCCGCAATGTCCGCGCCTTGCGCGCCAAACAGGACCTCGCCGTCTTGTTGGCTGACCTCTTGCCCGGCGGTAAACCGGTCGAGGATACGGGTGACGGGTGTGGAACAAGGGGGGATGCTCATGCCATGGTTTCCAGACATTGCTGTTGCGCCAGACCATCGGGCCGGGACATGGCGGCAATCCTTGTGCGCAGGGACGGGTCAAGAAAGGTGTCCGAGCGGCGCAGATACCGGGGATAGATCGTCAGCCGTTCGACCAGTTCACAGCCCGCCGTTTGGGTTGACGCAGCCAACGTCTGGATTTCCGGCCATTCGTGATCGGGGTTGATAAAGTCGATGGTCACGGGGGAAATGCCACCCCAATCATTCATCCCGGCATTCAGGTATTCCATATGGCGCGCCGACAGGTTGGGCGGCGCTTGCAGGCTGATCTCAGGCTCCAGCATCAGGCGCGCCACCGCCAAAGTGCGCAGCATATCGTTCAGGTCTGGTTCCGGGTGATCCGCCATCACAATTCCCGGCTTTTGCTGGAAGTTCTGGATGATCACCTCTTGAATATGACCATGGCGCAGGTGGGCGGCGTTGATCGCCGCCAGGCTTTCAACCCGTTCCGCCCAGGTTTCGCCAATGCCAATCAACAGGCCGGTGGTGAACGGCACACCGCGTTCCCCGGCGCGTTCCAGGGTACGCAACCGTTGGGTCGGCACCTTGTCGGGGCAGGCATGATGCGGCATGCCTTTGCGGGTCAACCGGCGCGACACGGTTTCCAGCATCATCCCCATCGAGGCCGAAACCGGGCGTAACATATCAATCTCAGCCCCGTTCAATGTGCCGGCATTTACATGCGGCAACAGGGTTGTTTGCGTCAGCACCAGTTCGCACATGGCACGCAGATAGTGATTTGTGGATTCGTAGCCAAGCCGGTCCAGCGCCGCGCGCGCCTTGTCATAGCGTAGTTCGGGCCGTTCTCCGAGGCTGAACAGCAGCTCCTTGCATCCCTGCTCCTGACCCTTGCGGGCCGTGGCCAGCACCTGATCGGGCGTCATGAAATTGGCCTTCGGCGAATCCGGATGTTCGACAAAGCTGCAATAGGTGCAAGTGTCGCGGCACATGTTCGTCAGCGGCACAAACACTTTGCGGGAATAGGTGATGACATCGCCCCACTGCGCCCGACGCCGGGCCGTGGCCCCCGCCATAAGCGCCCGCAATGCGTCGCCATCCGCCGTTTCAAAGGCCATCGCTTGAGTGGTGGTCATGCTCATGGATTAAATTTGACCAATTGGTCAATATTTGTCAACCATCTTCATCAACGGCCCCTCTTGCTCCGCGAATTGCCTTGGCTCATAAACAACGGGTCAGTTTGACCAATCGGACAACACCAAAAAGGACCGCCATGCGATGAGTATTAAAGCCCCAATTCCGGCCCCAGAAACCAAAATTGTCGACCGTTATCGTATCGCTTGTGACGGCGGAGAGGGCGGCCACCCACGGGTCTGGCTGCAAATTCCGAACGATTCCGGCTGGGTTGAATGCCCTTATTGCGATTGCAAATTCATACACAAGGATCACACCGAACAGGCCAAATGAGGCTGACATGCGATGTGTTAAACGTGTTGCCAAGCTGACAATGCCAGGGGGGGCACAAATGGCCAAAGCCATTGCATTCAGACCGCTTGAACCACATCGCCACTGCCGGATGTCGCACCGCGGCCTGCGGATTGCGCGCCTGCGGACTGGACTGCCGGGCTGGGCCGGTTCATCAATACCGGACAAGGCCGCCAGCCCTGGAATGCGGGTTCGGCATCGACGAATTTTGCCAAAGCTGCCGGGTTTGCGAAAACGCCTGTCCACCAGAGGCTATCGCGCCAGAAAAGCAAACAGTGCGCGGGGAAAACAAGTGGTATGTGGATTTTGACAAGTGCATTCCGTTTTTTGCCGAAACCTCGGGCTGTGCTATTTGCATTGCCGTTTGTCCCTGGTCGCGACCCGGCGTCATTCTGAATCTTGCGGAAAAACTGGCGCGCCGGGCGCACCGTCTTGAGGCGCAAGCCTGAAGGCGCAATTGCGCTGGCCTCGCGCGCCGTTGCGTGGCAAACCACACCAATCATTCAGATAGGAGCGCGTTATGGCAGATGGGTTTGGAAAAGGATGCCACCTGCATCTAATCGACGGGTCCGCGTTTATCTTTCGCGCCTATCACGCCTTGCCGCCATTGACGCGCAGGTCAGACGGCGCGCCGATTGGTGCGGTGGCCGGATTTTGCAACATGCTGTACCGCTATGTCGAAAGCAACACTGGCCCGGACGCGCCAACCCATGTGGCGGTGATCTTTGACAAGGGCAGCCATACGTTTCGCAACGATCTGTATGACCAGTACAAAGCCAATCGCGACGCAATGCCCGAGGATCTGCGCCCGCAGATGCCCCTGACCCGCGACGCCACCCGCGCCTTCAACATCGCCTGCAAAGAACTTGAGGGCTGGGAGGCGGACGATATTATCGCCACCCTGTCGGTGCAGGCGCGCGATGCTGGCGGGCGCTGTACCATCATTTCATCCGACAAAGACATGATGCAACTGGTCGGCGGCGGAGTGGAGATGCTGGACGCGATGAAGAACAAACGCATTGACCGCGACGGGGTGTTTGAGAAATTCGGCGTCGGGCCAGAGCGGGTGATCGATGTGCAGGCCCTGGCCGGCGACAGCGCTGACAACATACCGGGTGCGCCGGGGATTGGCATCAAGACTGCGGCACTTTTGATCAACGAATACGGCGATCTTGATACCTTGCTGGAGCGCGCGGGCGAGATCAAGCAACCCAAGCGCCGCCAGACGCTGATTGATAATGCCGACCAGATACTTTTGTCGCGTCAGTTGGTTACACTGGATACTGAGACTCCGCTGGATTTCACTCTGGACGACCTTGAAGTTCGCGACCCGGACCCGGGAACTCTTATGCCGTTTCTGGCTGAAATGGAGTTTAGCACCCTCACCAAACGCATCGCTGCACAAATGGGAATCCAAGCGCCTGAAGTTCCGCAAATTGCCCCGGCAGGGGCCGCCGACGGCGCGCCAGAGGCGCCGCCGTTTGAGGTCGGGAAATATGAGTGTGTGCGCGATAGCGCCGCCCTAAAGCGCTGGATCAAAAAGATTTACCACCGCGGCTGGGTTGCGGTGGATACTGAAACCACCGGGCTGGACGAGATGGTTGTCGATCTGGTTGGCATCTCACTTTGTGTTGAACCCGGGTCGGCCTGTTACATCCCTCTGTCCCACCGCGACGGGACCAGTGACGATCTTTTTGGCTCGGGCGATCTGACTGATGGTCAGATGGCACTGGATGAGGCGCTGGACCTGCTAAGGCCGGTGCTGGAAGATCCGGCAATCATCAAAATCGGCCAGAACATGAAGTATGATGCCAAGATATTCGTCCGTTACGGCGTTGATATTGCACCGATTGATGACACGATGCTGATGTCTTATGCGCTGCATGGTGGGTTGCACAATCACGGTATGGACACGCTTAGCACCCGCTATCTTGACCATACGCCAATCCCGATCAAGCCGCTTTTGGGCAGCGGTAAATCGGCGATCACCTTTGACAAGGTGCCGATTGACAAGGCGGTGCCGTATGCGGCCGAAGACGCCGACATCACCCTGCGCCTGTGGCAATTGTTCAAGCCGCTGCTGCACCGGTCGCAGGTGACGCGGGTTTATGAGACGCTGGAACGGCCGTTGATCCCGGTTCTGGCGCAGATGGAGCGGCATGGCATCAAGGTTGATCGCGATACGTTATCGCGCATGTCCAATGCTTTTGCACAAAAGATGGCGGGGCTTGAGGCAGAGTTGTACCAACTGGCGGGGCATGAATTTAATGTGCAATCGCCGGCTCAGGTGGGCAATATCCTGTTTGACCAGATGAGCCTGGAAGGCGGCAAGAAGACCAAGACCGGCCAATGGTCAACCCCGGCGCAAGTGTTGGAGGACCTGGCCACTGAACATGATTTTCCGGGCCGGGTGCTGGATTACCGCCAACTGCAAAAACTGAAATCGACCTATACGGACGCATTGCAGGACCATATCAACGCCGATACGGGCCGGGTACATACGTCGTATTCCATTGCCGGTGCCAGCACTGGCCGGCTGGCATCAACCGACCCGAACTTGCAAAATATCCCGGTACGTACCGAGGATGGACGCCGTATCCGCGAAGCGTTTATCGCCGAGCCGGGCAATGTTCTGGTATCGCTGGATTATAGCCAGATTGAACTGCGCATCCTTGCCCATATCGCCGATATTCCGGCGTTGAAACAGGCTTTTGCCGACGGATTGGACATCCACGCCATGACCGCGAGCGAGATGTTCGGCGTGCCGATGGACGAGATGACGCCGGATGTGCGCCGCCGCGCCAAGGCGATCAATTTTGGGGTGATCTATGGCATTTCAGGCTTTGGTCTGGCACGTAATCTGCGTATTCCAAGGGCTGAGGCGCAGGGGTTCATCGACCGGTACTTTGAACGCTTTCCGGGCATTCGCACGTATATGGACGACACGGTGGCGTTTGCCAAAGAACATGGGCACGTCCAAACCCTGTTTGGCCGCAGGATACATACGCCCGAGATCAATGCAAAAGGCCCGCACGCCGGATTTGCCAAACGCGCGGCGATCAATGCGCCAATACAAGGCACGGCGGCGGATGTGATACGGCGCGCGATGATCCGGATGCCGGATGCAATCGCCGGGTTGCCTGCGCGAATGTTGTTGCAGGTGCATGATGAATTGCTGTTTGAGGTGGCCGAGGATGCGGTGGACAAGACTATCGAAATCGCACGAAAAGTAATGGAAAACGCGCCTGATCCTGTGGTTCACCTTGATGTCCGATTGACGGTGGATGCAGGGCAAGGCGCTAACTGGGCTGAAGCACATTAACCAGCCGCTCTTCAATCCCCCAAGAGGGATTTCCTCGCAACTCCTTGGGCAAGACAGGAAGTTGCGAAGAAAGCCCAAGGGGCTTGATGAGCAATTTGTAGCTGGTAGACTTGCCTACATCGTCTCCAGACAATGCCGCCGAAACGCGCGTTTCAGCATGTCCAGTTCAGCGCGTAGCAACTCCACTTCGGCGCGCAGATCGTCGGCAAGGACTTCGCCCGCGATCAGTGTAAAATCACCCAGTTTGGTATCACCCGATCCGTTGATGATCAAAAACGTATGCACCCCGTCGGCAATGGCATGGATCGGCACCGGCACTGACAACTTCCATCCGCCATCTTCTTCACTGATCTCAACGCCTTCAACCGGCTGATCAAGGTACATCACCCGAATATCCGGGCGGGCATCGTCAGCCCCGCCAATCCGGCCTTCCCAGATGCCATTGCGCAGCCTCATCTTGGCCAGGATCAAATCGCTCATCTCAGTCTCCTAAAATGCCGCGCGGCGGTGGCGGGCAAAGGTCAGGTCGCGCAGGATCACCTGGTTCATATCTGGGGCCTCGAATATCAGGTCCAGCCATATCCGTTCAATCCGCTTTTCGTTCAGACGGGTATATGCAAGGTCAAATTCAACCATCACATCCTCTTCGTTCAGTGGCAGCTCTCGCACGATCTGTTCAGTGTTGGGCCCATGTTTGATGTTCAACCGGGCGAAAATCTCTAACGGCTTTTCGGCTTCAATGATGGTGTCGATGCGGATCAGATGCTCGCGCGTCAACTCTTGGGTTGCGTCATTGGGCAGGTCAATCACCAGTGACAGGAATGACCCATCAAATTTGAATACATCCATCCGTAGCCCATAAGGGGCCAGATCCTCTTCCCTGGTATTGCGCAGCTGTCGCAGGGTCAGTTCGGAATAATCGCAGTCATGAAACAGCGTCACCTCGCCGCCCAGCATGGATTTGGTCGGAACCGAGCTTAGCCCCGGCACGGGCAGAGGCCCGCGCCACAATTCGGGCCGCCATGACCAGTCGGTACCATGCGGTTTGGAAAAAAAAGACGAGCCAATTTTCGGCAATGCCAGCCGCCCGTCGGCTACATGGATCAGCCGGTCAAGATGGGTCCGCATCTGGCGCGCCTGGCTGCGTTGGTCCCGCAATTCAGTTAGCCCAGTTTCACCAGACAAACGCGCAGCTTTGCGCCACTGGCGCAGCATGCGCCCCTGAAACAACTGGTCCAATATCTTGCCCATAATACTCTTCTTTACACGACGCGCGGATGGTCCTTTGATTGTACCACTATGTAACGAAAGGGTTTCGGTCAAATAAACCGGGAATCGACACAATCCACGAGATTATTTTGGATTGTGCACGAAATTGCGTCAAACAGGCGCAAGAAGCGTCACGTTTTCAGGACGGTTATGGTCAGGCGCGTTCAAGAAACGACAACCGGGCCGGACAATGGTCCGGCCCAAAACGCTTCACAGGTCCATATAGATGTGCTTTTCCGCCTTGCCGCCAGGGTGAGTCACCGCACCCTTGTAAACCTCACCCACTTGTTGCGCGTATTTCCACAACGCGCCCGAGGCATAAATCGTCTCGCGCGGACCTTTCCAGTCGGCCTTGCGGGCAACAAGTTCTTCGTCACTCAGATCAACCGATATAGTGCCTTCAATGGCGTTCAACGTGATGATGTCGCCGTTCTTCAGCAAGGCAATTGGCCCGCCATGCGCCGCCTCTGGCCCTACGTGCCCGACGCAAAAGCCCCGGGTCGCGCCCGAGAAACGGCCATCGGTGATCAGCGCCACCTTGGCCCCCATGCCCTGCCCTGAAAGGGCGGCGGTGGTGGCCAGCATTTCGCGCATGCCCGGCCCGCCGGACGGGCCTTCGTTGCGGATTACAAACACATCGCCTTCTTCATAGGTGCGCGCCTGTACCGCCTCGAACGCATCCTGTTCGCATTCAAACACCCGGGCCGGGCCGGTGAACACGATCTGATTGCCGCTCATGCCTGCGATCTTCACAATCGCGCCTTCAGGGGCCAGGTTGCCCTTTAGGCCAACAACACCGCCAGTGGTCGAGATTGGGGTTTCGATCGGGTAAATCACCCGGCCATCGGCCACGCCTTCGATCTTGTCCAGTTCTTCGCCCAGGGAATAACCCGACACTGTCATGCAATCCTCGTGCAGCAATCCCGCCTTGCGCAATTCCTTGAGAACAACCGGCACGCCGCCTGCCTCGTACAGGTCTTTGGCAACATATGCCCCACCCGGTTTCAGATCGACAAAATACGGCGTATCGCGGAAAATCTCGCACACGTCATCCAGGAAAAACTCGATCCCGGCCTCATGGGCCATGGCTGGCAGATGCAGCCCGGCGTTGGTTGACCCCCCGGTGCAGGCAACGATCCGCGCAGCATTTTCCAGCGACTTAAGCGTCACGATGTCACGCGCACGAATGTTCTTTTCGATCAGGTTCATCACCGCCTCGCCCGAAGCAATCGAATATTGATCCCGGCTTTCATACGGCGCCGGTGCGCCAGAGGAGTTCATCAACGCCAGGCCAATCGCTTCGGATACGCAGGCCATGGTATTGGCGGTAAACTGCCCGCCGCAAGCGCCGGCCGACGGGCAGGCCACGGTCTCAAGCCTTTCCAGCTCCTCGGTGGTCATAGTGCCGGCCTGATGCCGACCCACGGCCTCGAACACATCCTGAACGGTCACGTCCTTGCCATCCAGCCGCCCCGGCAGGATCGAGCCGCCATAGACAAATACCGACGGAGTGTTCAGCCGGATCATCGCCATCATCATCCCCGGCAGCGACTTGTCACAGCCCGCCAGCCCGACAATAGCGTCGTAGCAATGGCCGCGCATGGTCAGTTCAACCGAATCGGCAATTGCCTCGCGGCTGGCCAGCGAAGACCGCATGCCCTCATGGCCCATGGCAATGCCATCGGTGACCGTGATGGTGGTGAACTCGCGCGGGGTGCCATCGGCGGCCTTCACGCCGAGTTTCACCGCCTGCGCCTGCCGGTTCAGCGAGATATTGCAGGGGGCGGCTTCGTTCCAACAGGTGGCAACCCCGATCAGAGGTTGGTGAATCTCATGCTCGCTTAACCCCATGGCATACAGGTACGATCGATGCGGCGCGCGCTCTGGTCCTTCGGTGACGTGACGGCTGGGAAGCTTGGATTTGTCGAATGTACGCTTGAGCATGTCGGGACCCCCTTGGAAAAATGATCCTACCAGCAATAGCGAGGCACCAAGACCGATACAAGCGCAGGCAAGAAAATTCGAATATTCTTGCGCTTGGGTCGACATATCGGTTGGCAGAAGTACAGACAAAAATACGGTGGATTAC
Source organism: Paracoccaceae bacterium (assembly GCA_021648025.1). GTDB lineage: Bacteria > Pseudomonadota > Alphaproteobacteria > Rhodobacterales > Rhodobacteraceae > NVQY01. The sequence goes on along the minus strand of JAKITO010000005.1, from coordinate 32,395 downwards.
CAGGCATTCGACGGGTCAGAAGGCATCACCGCCCGCGCCCCTAACCGTGCCTGCCCCCGGGTCCGGCACAATCCAAAGCAGGCAGAACCCTGCGGACGACCTGTAAGCGTGTGCATTTTGCTTGATGACGTTGATTGCATTTCACCTCAGTCACGCTTAGTTCAGCGCCAGACCCCTTCGCCAAAGGCCGCATATTATGAACTGGATCACCAACTACGTCCGACCCCGGATCAACTCGATCTTCTCGCGGCGTGAGACGCCCGAAAACCTGTGGCACAAGTGCAAAGAATGCGGCACCATGCTGTTTCATCGCGAGCTGAGCGATAATCTGAACGTCTGCACCAACTGTGACCACCACATGGGAATCAGCCCGCGGGCGCGGATGACGGCGTTGTTTGATGGTGGCATCTTTACCGGGATCGACGTGCCTGTGCCGGTGGCTGATCCATTGCAGTTCAGGGATCAGAAAAAATATCCCGACCGGGTGAAAGCGGCGCAGAAAGCCACCGGCGAAGTTGATGCCATGCTGGTCGGAACCGGCGACATTGGCCGCACACCTGTGGTGGTTGCAGCCCAGGATTTTTCCTTTATGGGCGGATCCATGGGCATGTATGTCGGCAATGCCATCATTGCCGCTGCCGAAACTGCGGTGAAACTGAAACGCCCACTGATCCTGTTTTCCGCCGCAGGTGGCGCGCGGATGCAGGAAGGCATCCTGTCACTGATGCAGATGCCCCGGACCACCGTAGCGGTGCAAATGCTGAAAGAGGCCGGGCTGCCGTATATCGTCGTGCTGACCCATCCGACCACCGGCGGGGTGACGGCGTCTTATGCGATGCTGGGTGATGTGCATATCGCCGAACCCGGCGCGTTGATCTGTTTTGCCGGGCCCCGGGTGATCGAACAAACAATCCGTGAAAAGCTGCCCGAAGGGTTTCAGCGGGCCGAATATCTGCTGGATCACGGCATGTTGGACCGGGTCACCAAGCGCACGGATATGCGCGAGGAACTGATCACCATCACCCGATTACTTTTGGGCCTGCCCCCTGCCATTCGCGGTGATCTGCCCCCGCCCGATCCGACGCAAGATGCGAAGACGCCTGCTAAGGCGGAGGAGCAGCCTGCCACGAAAGACATTCCCGCGACATGAACACGGCCAGTTCTGACCTTATCCTTGAACGGATGATGGCGCTGCATCCGAAAATCATCGACCTGACGCTTGACCGGGTCTGGACCCTGTTGGCGGCTTTGGGCAATCCACAAGATGCCCTGCCGCCGGTGATCCATATCGCGGGCACCAATGGCAAAGGGTCTACTCTGGCAATGATCCGCGCAGGGGTAGAAGCGGCAGGGCTTAGTGCGCATGCCTTTACCTCGCCGCATCTGGTGCGATTTCATGAACGTATCCGCCTGGCCGGTACGCTGATCAGCGAAGATGATCTGACCAAGGCGCTGGACCGGTGTTACGAAGTCAATGACAGGGCGGCGATTACCTATTTTGAGATCACCACCTGCGCCGCCATAATGGAATTCGCCCGCACTCCGGCGGATTACACCCTGTTGGAAGTGGGGCTTGGCGGGCGACTGGATGCCACCAACGTTGTGGCCCAGCCAAAGCTGACCATCATCACCCCGATATCCATCGACCATGTGCAATTCCTGGGCAACACCCTGACCAGTATTGCGACGGAAAAGGCGGGCATCCTAAAACGTGGCGTGCCATGCGTCGTTGGCCCGCAACCCGACGAAGCAATGGAGGTGATCGAAACGCAAGCCGCCCGTATCGGTGCCCCACTGATTGCCCATGGCCAGCACTGGCATGTAGCCGTGGAACGGGACCGGCTGATCTACCGCGATGAAACCGGCCTTGTCGACCTGCCTCTGCCCAACCTGCCTGGCGCACATCAGGTGCAAAACGCAGGCTCGGCAATCGCAGCACTACGCCATCTCGAATTGGATCAATTGACTTGCGAGGCCGCCGTCGCCCAAGCCTATTGGCCTGCCCGCATGCAGCGCCTCCGTTCCGGCACATTGACGGACCTCGCATCTTTGGCTGAACTGTGGCTGGACGGCGGCCACAATGCCGCCGCAGGCGAGGCCCTGGCCGGACATCTCGCTACCCTGCCACCGCGCCCGACGCATCTGATTTGCGGCATGCTGAACACCAAGGATGTAACCGGCTACCTTGCACCACTGGCCAGGCAGGCTCTAAGCCTAACGGGCGTATCCATTCCCGGAGAAGTCAACACATTAGAGGCCGAAGAAACCGCATCCTCGGCCCACACTGTCGGGCTGGTAGCGACAACAGCGGCATCGGTATCCGAGGCCCTGACCCGGATTGCCAGTGACGAACCCCAGGCCCGGGTTTTGATTTGCGGCTCACTTTACCTGGCCGGGGTAGTGCTGCGCGACAATCGCTAAGAGCGCCTCTTGCGTGGGCGCACAATGGGCCAGAAGGTCCGTGTGAAACCTAACATCAAGCTATCATTCGCCGATAACTGCAAAAATAGTTGCGCATTCAGTATCTTGGCATAGAGTAAAACTGGCTTTTGACAAAACAATGACAGAGCAGGCATTGAAATGACCCACAGCCTGATTACCCGCCTTACCGATGGCCCGCATATGGGCATTCTTGATTCCTTTGAATTTCTTGGACTTACCGCTAACGGAACAGACCGGCAGCTGGTGGCAGATGATCTGCGCGCGCAATCAGTTGATGCGGGCATGACCATCTCGCGGGTGCTGATTGACTGGTCGGATCTGGAAATAAGCAAGGGTGTATATGATCGCGCAGCAATTGAAGACGCGCTTGATTATGCCGAGCGACAGGGTATGTCGCCATTTGTAACCTTGTCCACATTGGATTCCGAAGGACGCACCCTGCCGGCATTTCTGGACGGCAAAGCGCTCGATTCCGCTGAAGTATCAGAGGCTTGGGTCGATCTGCTGGAATGGCTGGTGCCTATTCTCAAGGAACGTGGTGTCTGGGCTTTGTCGATGGGCAACGAAATTGGCATCGTGATCGAGGAGGGTGCGGTCAGCGAACAAGAGGCGTTGAATTTCTACACGTTGGGGGCCGAGACCATCAAGGCGCTTGACCCAGACATGGCCACGACCATCACATTTTCGGCTTTTGCCAATGACCTAATACCTGACCTGCTACCAGATCTGGTGGATCAACTGGACATCGTCGCGTTCAACTATGCCGGTCTGGATGCCGGTTTAAAGACCCAAACCAAGGCGGAATGGGCCGCCATGATTGAATTGTTCAAACAAACCGCCGGCGACAAGGAAATAATCATTCAGGAACTGGGCGCGCCTGCCGGTTACGGTGATGCGGGCGCTGATGCGCCGCCTCAGCCTGACGGGCTTATCGACAGCTCGCCCGGCTATCAGACGCGGTTCCTGAAATACATGATGAAGCAATTTGCCTATGACGACCAATTACGCGCAGCAGTGATTTTCCAGCTTTACGACTGGTCGCCCGAACTGGCGCATGAATTCGCCCAGCCTTTGCATGACGCTGGTTTTCCTAACCTGGCTGACAAGCTGGAAGAATGGCTGGCCACCACAGGCATGGTACGGTGGTCCGATGCCACGCCGCGGAAAGTCTGGCAAAGGTGGCTGGACGGGCTGAACCTGACCGAAGCCGTGCGGGAAGATGATTTTGGCAATGATCTGGACAGCGGCGCAAGCCTGGACTTCACTGCCACCGGCGAAATTAGCTATCGGCGGGATGCTGACTGGCTGGAATACAGCATCGTCAGCTCAGGACTTTTCCTGTTCGAACTGGAAAGCGATGATACCACATTGGGCGCACTGACGACGCCCAAGATCAAAGTTTATGATGCCAACGGCGATCTGTTGACAAAGGGCTATGCCAGCAACTCAGGCGGTCAGATTGCAATACTGGACCTTGCGGCGCAGGAACAGGTTTACCTAGCTGTGACCGGCGGCAACCCCAGTGATCTGGGCGGCTGGAGCCTGACCGCCTATCGTCTGATCCAAGGGTCGTCTGGCGCAGACAATCTGACCGGAACAAATGCCGGCGACTATATGCGCGGGGCCGGGGATGATGACCGCCTTACCGGAGGGCGTGGCCCTGACAAGATTTTTGGCGGCACCGGTGATGACAAGCTGTTTGGCGGTCTGGGTCGTGACATTTTGTTCGGCGGCGGCGGCAATGATCGGCTGTTGGGGGGTAAGGGTGCTGATCTGGCCTTGGGTCAGGCTGGAAACGATTTGATTATCGGTCACGCCGGCAACGACATCCTGTCAGGCGGTGTTGGCCGGGATATCCTGAACGGCGGCAACGGCAACGACATCCTGTCAGGCGGCAAAGACGGCGATGTGTTGCAAGGTGGCACCGGGTTGGATGTCATGACCGGCGGCGACGGGGCCGATGTGTTTTTGTTCACATCGGCGCTGCTGGATGGATCATCGTCCGTTGCCAGCGGGCTGGCCGAACAGATCACCGATTTTAAAACCAATCGTGATTTGCTTGATTTCAGCACCATCGACGCCAATAATGCTTTGTCAGGCGATCAGTCATTCCTGTTTCTGGGGGCCGGATATTTCAGTGGCGCAGGTGGAGAGCTGAGGTTTGCCGACGGCCAACTTTTCGGCGATGTGGATGGCGATTCCCAAGCCGATTTCACCATTGCCATGAACGGTGTTTCAAGCTTGAGCATCGATTCCCTCATTCTGTAATCTCAACCTTGCCCCACTGCGCCCCCATCATTTCCCGTAACCGGCTGGCGGTGCGGGCAAATTCGAACGTGCCTTCGCCTTCGACATACAGCATCTCTGGCTTGGCCGCAGCTGAGCAGATCAGCCGCACCCGCGCCTCGTACAGGGCATCAATCAGGATCACAAACCGCTTGGCCTCGTTAAAATTTGAGCGTGACAATAGGGGAATATCCTCAAGCACCAGAACCTTCACCGCGCCGGCCAAAGCCAGGTAATCTGCCGGACCCAGCATCCGGCCGCACAGATCATAAAACGTCGCCCGCGCCACCCCGTTGCGAAAGGCCGGCAAGGTCACATCGCGCCCCTTGACCCGCAAGGTCAGGGGGGCGCCCTTGCCACCGGCAAGGTCATGCCAGACGGCGCGGACGCGGCTGCGGGTGCCCGGGCTTATGGGTGTGAAATATACTGGCGTGCCCTGCAAGCGGTTCTGGCGGTAATCAGTCGGACTGATCAGTTCACGCACATCCATCCGCGCTTTGATCAGGTCGATGAATGGCAGAAAAAGTTGCCGGTTCAACCCGTCTTTATAAAGGTCATCCGGCACCCGGTTTGAGGTGGCAACAATCACCACACCGGCCTTGAACAGCGCCTCGAACAAACGCCCGACAATCATTGCATCGGTGATATCGGTGATCTGCACCTCATCAAACGCCAGCAGGCGGATATGGTCAGAGACCGAGGCCGCAACGGGTGCAATCACATCCTCGATGCCCTTCTGACGTGCGGCGTGCATGCCCCCGTGCATCTCTTGCATGAAGGCGTGGAAATGCACACGCCGTACCGGGATGTCCGTGAGAGTATCGACAAACAGGTCCATCAGCATCGACTTGCCGCTACCAACGCCACCCCAAAGATAAAGACCCTTGGGCGGCTTGGGCGGCTTGCGGAACAAGCTGCGTTTGACGGGAACGCTCAGTGCCTCTGCGATCCGTTCCAACGCAGGCAACATTGCCATCTGCGCCTCGTCCGGCTGCAACGCGCCCTGGCGAACAAGGGACTGGTAATGATTGGTCAGGCGCAGGGTCATATCCGTGAATTATCGTGGCTAAGGGCCAGAGTCGATTGCCCGGAGAAACAGTTTTCTCACCGTGATTTATCGGCAATCAAGTTAATTTTCCGTAGCCACATCACCGTTGGAGGTCCCATACCGCATAAACTCTGATTTGACCTCTGAGGCAGGCACCGTAACCTCGCCTTTCTGGGTCCGGAGAAGAACCCCATGGACCGCAAACCCTCGCTTGTAACGCCCGTTTTGATTGTATCGTGCATCATCATCACGATGAGCTTTGCCATTCGGGTCTCATTTGGCGTGTTCCAGATTCCGATTGCCGATGAATTCGGCTGGCTTCGCTCGGAATTTTCGCTGGCGATTGCCATTCAGAACATCGCCTGGGGTACAAACCGCGCAAAAAAGATATTTCAAAGTGACCCACGACCCAAAAAAATACCTGTTGGCGGGGATATATACAGCGCGGACATTGCTGGCGGCAATGTTCATCCTGTTGCCGATCACGCCCACCACGGTGATCCTTTTTTCGGTGCTGATGGGCAGCTTATGGTTGGCGACTGTGCCGCTCACCTCGGGGTTGGTTGCGCAGATTTACGGGCTGCGGTACATGGGCACATTATACGGTTTTGTCTTTCTCTCACACCAGTTGGGCAGCTTTCTGGGCGTTTGGCTGGGCGGGCGGATGTATGACATCTATGGCGATTACACCCTGGTCTGGTGGATTGGTGTCGGGGTCGGGGCGTTCAGCGCCATCATACATTTGCCAATCAAGGAACGGCTTTTGGTTGTCGCTGCTTACGGGTCAATTCAGCCCGCCCTTCAACGCCCCCGAGATCGACGCCAGAACCGCATCCGTATGGGTATAGGTCAGCCCATGACCGGACCCGTCGATCACATCTTGCCTTACATCCCGGCTCCACTCTGTCAGGTTGCCCATGGCAGTCAACGGAATCAACGCATCATCACTGCCCCAAACCGCCAGAACCGGGATGCCGGCCCGGTGAATGGCCTTGTGCTCTTTGGTTAGGGAACTTGCAAGAATACCGCGAATACTGGCCAATACGGCAGGCACAAAGCCTTTGTAGCGCAGTTCGTTCAATTGCAGGTCGATGATGTTTTCAACCGAACTGGGCAGGTGGCGTTCCGCTTCACAACCCTTGCGGTGGGTTCGTGCAAACAGTGCAAGGAACAACCAATCGCCAATCACCGGAGTCCGGGCGATAAACCGGGTCATGCGCTTGGCGCCAACGCCCATGCCCGCCGAAGCCAGCAGGATAAGTTGGCGGACCTTGTCAGGATGGGCCGCGGTAAAACCCGTGGCAATCGCCCCGCCCATGGAATAGCCCAACAGGGTGATGTCGCCTTCGATGTTCTGATCATCCAGCAGGTCGTTCAATTGCCGCTGGAAAAATGCCTGATCCTGCCGCCCCGTTACCCGGTCGGAATACCCCCGGCCATAAAGATCATAGATCAGCACCCGATAGCCAATTCGCGCCAACCCTCGTGCCAGACCACGCCAGACAAACGACGGCGTGGTCAACCCGTGTACGCAAACCGCCACCGGTCCACGCGTTGGTCCAAGCCATTCGTAAAAGGTGGTGCCTTGGGACAATGTTGCAAACGCCCCTGTCGCCCCGACCCGGGCCGAGGCATCCATTGGCTTGCGGCGTGCTTCGGCGGCATAGGGCAAGACCGCGATGACAAGCAGGAATATTGCCAGATAAGTCATGTTGCAGCCTGCCATTTGTCCAGAATGTACCGGCTGGTCATCAGGTCCAGGTGTGCTCCGCCGCCGTTTTTGAACAAGGTGATGTCTTGCGCGTTCCAGCGGTTGAACCTGGACAATTGATAGAAATCGGCGATCACCGCATCCTTGCTTATCACACCCCGAGAGATCGGGACTTTCAACTCACCTATATGCTCAATCGTCGTGTCGATGCTGTCAACGTAAATGCGCGCACGGGCAAGGGCGGTATCGTCCGCCTCGCGCATGTCAGGGCGATACGCGCCGATCAGGTTGATGTGTTGCCCCGGAGAAAGCCAGTCTCCGCGGATAAAAGGTTCGGTGGACATGGTCGCACTGACAACAATGTCGGCATGGCGCACTGCGACTTCCAGATCAGGGGCAACCGTGACATCGGGCAATTCGGCGGCCAATTGCCCGGCCTTGGCGGTGGTCCGGTTCCACAGATGGATTTTCGCCTGTGGGTAACCCGTGCTGAATGCTTCGATCAATGAGCGGCCAACCGTGCCGGCACCGATAATCAGGATATCGCGGGCATCCGGGTTGGCCAGACGCTGGGCGGCCAAAAGACTGTCACCAGCGGTTTTCCATTTGGTGACCAGATGAAAGTCGATCAGCGCAGTAAGTATGCCAGTCTGGTCGCAATAAAGACAGACCGCACCATTGATCACCGGCTGACCCTGCCCGGGGTTATCCGGAAAAATGGTCGCCGTCTTGACGGCCATCCCCAGCCCGTCAATCCAGGCCGCGCGGGACAAAAGCGTGTCGGGATCGCGGTAAAGAAAGGTATCGCCAATCTTGGCCTTGGGCAGCGCGTGACCCTTGGCAAGTACCTTGGTCAATTCGTGCCAGTCGAGAAGGGCCTCGCCTTGGTCAAAGGGGATATAGGGAATGTTCATCCGGCCTCACCGGGGTTGAGAAGGCCGGTCTCAACCAGTCGGTCAGCCCAGCCTTGTGGGCCTTCGAACAGATGCACCTGCCAGCCACGGGCGGCGGCGGCGGCAATGTTTTCCGGTCTGTCATCGGTGAAAATAAGTGCGTCGGGTGCGACGCCACAATCGCGTTCAAGAATTTCGTAAAAGGTCGGGTCGGGTTTGATCACCTGAAGGTGGCCAGACACGTATTCGCGGTCAAATTCGGTCAGGATGGGATAGTGCCGCCGCGCCAGTTCCAGGCTTTGGATGCCGAAATTCGTCAGTGAAAAGACCGGCACGCCTTTGGTTTTCAAGGCTTTTAACAGTCGGGCGGAATGGGGAATGCCGGGGGCTGCCATTTCGATCCAGCGGTCGTGCCACAGGCGGATCTCATCGCGCCATTCGGGGTGCTGATCCGCCAGGGCATACACAGTGTCCTGGAAATGCCCGCCCAGATCAACCGCATCGTTCATGGTATAAAGATCAACCTCGGCAAACAGTGCCTTGCGCCGTTCGGGGCCGATTGCCCGGTCAAAAAACGGCTCTGGGTGCCATTCCAACAGAACGTTGCCGATATCAAATACGACTGCCTTAGGCTGCATGTTCTAACCTTTCACAGTGGCCTGCCCGGATTTGAGCGCCACCCGGATTTCACGTTCCAACGCGTCCAGAAAACGCGAGCGGTCGACCTTTGTAAAGGGTTTGCCGCCACCGCCCACGCCCAAAGGGTTGGCGGCGCGCACGTCGGCCATCAGATCGCGCATCGCCAGTTGTCGGCCGATATTGGCCTTGCTGAACGCCTCGCCGTTGTGGCGCAGCACCCGCGCGCCGGTGGCGATGCACTTGGCCGCCAGGGGGATGTCGCCGGTGACAACCACGTCACCGGGGCCGCAGCGATCGGCGATCCACATGTCGGCCTCGTCCGCGCCATGACTGACAATGACCGTTTCCACCAGCGGGTTCTGCGACGGGCGCAATCCGCCGTTTGACACCACCAGCATTGGCATCTTGTGGCGCGTTGCCACCCGTTCAGCCTCGGCCTTAACGGGACAGGCATCGGCGTCGATGTACAATTTGCTCACGTCCAGAGGGCTTCGGCGTGAAAGGTCACGTGGTCCTCGATAAAGCTGGAGATGAAGAAATAACTGTGATCGTAACCCGGTTGCAGCCGGATCACCGCCTGTTGGCGGCGTTTGGCGATGGCGGCACTCAGGGCTTCGGGGCGCAGGAAATCCATGAACTGATCGGCAGTACCTGTGTCGATCAGCATTGGCCCGTCAAAACCGGATTTGGCCATCATCAGGGTGGCGTCATGTTTGGCCCATTTGCTTTCGTCGCCACCCAGATAGGCGCTAAGCTGTTTGCGGCCCCAATCGGTTGCGGTCGGGTTGCAGATCGGTGCAAAGGCCGACACCGAACGGTATTTGCCGGGCAGGTTCATCGCCAGTGTCAGCGCGCCGTGCCCGCCCATGGAATGGCCGGTGATGGATTGGCGATCAAGGTCGATGGCAAAATTTTCACCCAGCAGGGCGGGTAATTCCATGGCCACATAGTCCCACATCGTGAAATGTGGTGCCCAGGGGGATTGCGTGGCATTGACGTAGAAACCGGCCCCCTGGCCAAGGTCATAATCATCGTCATTTGCCACGCCTTCTCCGCGCGGCGAGGTATCCGGGAACACCAGCGCGATACCCTGTTCGGCGGCCCATGTCTGGGCGCCTGCCTTGACCATGGCGTTTTCGTGGGTGCAGGTCAGGCCGGACAGGAACCACAGGACCGGGACCGGGCCGTCCCTGGCCTCTGGCGGCAGAAACAAACCGAAGGTCATGTCGCAATTGCAGGCGGTTGATTTGTGGCTGTAGACGCCCTGAACGCCGCCAAAACATTTGTTTTCTGCGAGGGTTTCCATTTGGGGCACCTTTATTGTTGGGTTCAGGTATCGCTAGCGGGCGTTGGCGTGCGCGTCCAGTGCGGGAGCGCGCCGCGCGGGAGTTTATTTTGCAAGATGAAGATCAGGAAGAACTTAGGAGGGCGATGATGGCCGGGACGGACAAGATGCTGATGACTGTTGACAGAAGGATTGCCGCCGATACGCGCTGGGCGGCGATGTTATAGTGTTGCGCCAGCATGAAGACATTGCCAGCCACCGGCAGAGCGGCGGCGGAAATAACCACAGTGGCGGAAAATGTGTCGATCGGGAATAGGAACAAAACGCCAATGGCGACAAAGATCGGATGCAGCGCCAGTTTGCAAAAGCTGAGCCAGCCTGCGATCTGCACCCGTTCGCCAGACTTTCGCGCCAGAGAGGCACCGATGGCGAACAGCGCACCCGGCGTGGCGGCCCCACCGAGGATTATCAGGAAATCGTCGAACGGGCCAGGGATTGGCAGCGACAAGGCCGACCATGTCAGCCCCAGCAGGATGGATACAATCATCGGGTTGCGCAGCAGGCCAAGGGCGATTGTTTTCAGCAGGTGCAGCGAAATCGGTTCACCGCGACCGCCGTTGATCAGGATGACGATCAGGCCGGAGAACACGATCAGATCGGTGGCCAGTACCATCATGACGATGCCGATTGCTTCTTGTCCGAACAGGACTGCGAACATTGGCAGGCCAAGAAAGCCGACGTTGCCGATTGCCGCACATTGGGCCTCGACTGCGGTTGTTGGCACGTCGAGTTTACGAAGAAACCCGGCAATGGTGGCGATGCCATAGACAAATGCCGTACCCCAAAGGTAGCCGGCGATCAGGCGTGGGTTGAAGACCTGTTCCAGCGGCAGGGTCGCGGCAAAGCGGAATATCATTGCTGACAAGGCAAAGTAGAACACGAATTTGGTCAGCCAGGCGGTGGCATCCTGGGTGAAAAAGCCGGTTCGCCCGGCGCCGTAGCCCAGGCCGATCAGTGCAAAGAACGGCAATACCCGGATGAAAATCTCGATCATTGATATGGCCTAGCCGTTCCCGCAATGGCCTGCAAGCGCGCCCTAACCGCTGCCGATCAGGATGCCGGCCGCCAGAACCAGGGCACCACCCAGAACCACCTGAAATGCGGCGCGGAAAAACGGGGTTTGCATGTATTTGTTCTGAATCCAGGCAATCGCCCAAAGTTCAAGGAATACCACGACAAAGGCGATCACGGTCGCCGTCCAGAAGTCGGTTATCAGATACGGCAGCGCATGGCCCAGCCCGCCGACGGTGGTCATTACCCCCGAGGCAAACCCGCGTTTTATCGGTGAGCCACGCCCGGAGAGTTCGCCGTCATCCGACGCCGCCTCGGTAAAGCCCATGGAAATGCCGGCACCCACGGATGCGGCGATGCCCACAAGGAAGGTGGTCCAGGTATCCTGGGTGGCAAAGGCAGTGGCAAATATCGGCGCCAGGGTGGACACGGACCCGTCCATCAACCCGGCCAGCGCAGGCTGAACCCAGGTCAGGATGAATTGTCGATGTTCCACTTCGTTTTCACGGGTCAGGACCCCGCCATCCTTTAGAGCATCCGCAAGGTCGGCGGCGGTGTTTTGGTGCCCGGCCTCTGCTGCGGCCAGATCACCCAACAGTTTGCGGGTGGCCGCGTCAGAACTGCGGGCGGCGGCCGCGAGGTAAAACCTCTCGGCATCATATTCCATCAGTTCGGCCTCTTGGCGAATACGGTCCAAACCAAGGTTTTCAATCAGCCAGACCGGGCGGCGGGCGTAATACCCCGCCACATGTTCGCGCCTGATCAACGGAATTGTCGGGCCAAACCGCGATACGTGCAGGTCGATCAGCAATCTGCGGTGCTCATCTTCTTCGGTGGCCATGGCTTCGAATGTTGCAGCACTGCCGGGATAATCGGCGCGCAGGGTCTCGGCGTAGCCACGATAAATGCGCGCGTCATCCTCTTCCGAGGAAATGGCCAGTGCAAGGATCTGCTGTTCGCTAAGATCACGAAACTGTTTGCGGTGTTTGAGGAAGTTCATGCAGCACCTCTAATTAGAATGATTCTAATATCAACCATTGCGACGGTATCGGCAAGTGGATTACATCTTGGTTGTCTAATATGAACTGTTCAGTTTATATTGTCAGTTCAGGATTCTTGAGAGGGATAATGGTCGGCACTCCGACAATCACGCGAACAGGCCGCAAATTTGAACAGGTGCTGAAAGGTGCCCGGCAGGTGTTCATGTCGGACGGCTTTGAGGGGGCCAGCGTTGATGACATTGCCCGGGTGGCGGGCGTGTCCAAGGCCACACTTTACAGTTATTTCCCGGACAAGCGGCAATTGTTCATGGAGGTGGCCACCACCGAATGCACGTTGATGGCCGACCGGGCGCTGGAACTGATCGGCGAAGGCAGACCCCCGCGAGAGGTGCTTTGGATTGCTGCATCTCAGTTGGTGCGGTTTTTGCTGTCTGATTTTGCCATGCAGTGTTTTCGCATTTGTGTCGCTGAACGGGACCGGTTTCCCGAGCTGGGTCAGGCGTTTTACACCGCCGGCCCGGAAATGGGTCGTCAGCGCATTAGCGAGTATTTCGTCGATGCCGTGGCCCGGGGCGAGTTGATTATCGACGATATCGAGATGGCGGCGGAACAATTTTCCGAACTGTGCAAGGTCAGGCTTTGGGCCCGGGCGGTGTTTGGCATTCAGGTTACCTTCTCTGAGCAAGAGATTGACGAGGTGGTCCAACACGCGGTCGATACGTTCATGGCGCGGTTTGGCGCCTGAGGCGACGTAAGTTGCAGATTATCACAGGATTGTCACAGGGGCTTGGATAAACCACACGTGCGACTTAGGTATCTTGATAGACACGTTACAAAAAAACCCTTGGCCTAAGAACATGGAACGCACCTATGAAATCTGATAATCCTTCCCGCCGGGATGTGCTTAAATCCAGTGCCGCCACCTTTGCCCTTGCCGCAGCAGGTGGGATCTTTGCCGCGCCCCATACCGCACATGCGGCCCTTGCGACCAATCCCAAGCCACTGCAAATCCCGCCATTAGAGGTGGGGCGCATATTGGATGGCGTGCGGGTGTACGACCTTGCAATTCAGCCCGGAACCACGGGGTTTTTCGATGGCGTAGACACCAAAACGATGGGCATCAACGGGTCGTTCCTTGGGCCGGTCCTGCGGATGTCCACAGGTGATACGGTGCGGATGAATGTCACCAACGGGTTGCGCGAAAATACTGCCTTGCACTGGCATGGGTTTACCTTGCCGGCCATGATGGACGGTGGCCCGCATCAGCAAATCGAACCGGGTGCCGTGTGGTCACCTGAATTCAAGGTGGTCAACAAGGCTTCGACAATGTGGTATCATTCGCATCAGTTGCACAAGACGGCGCCACAGGTCTGGGCCGGAATTGCCGGTCTTATCATGATTGACGATGAACACTCGAATTCGCTAGATCTGCCATCGACATACGGTGTCGATGACATCCCGGTCGTGCTTCAGGATCGTGATTTCACGCGCTCGGGGCAAATGCCGTACAGCCCGTCAATGCATTCGCGGATGATGGGGCTGACCGGCAATGTGGCGATGGTCAACGGCACTGTGCGGCCATTCTTCGACGTGACGACCAGCCTGGTCCGCCTGCGCCTTTTGAATGGTGCCAATGGCAGTATCTATACGCTGGCCTTCAGCGACGGTCGTTCGTTTGATCAGATTGCGTCGGATGGCGGGTTGCTAAACGCGCCGGTGCAAATGCGCGCACTGCGCCTGTCCCCGGGTGAGCGGGCTGAAATCGTTGTCGATATGTCGGACGCCCGGACGGTCATGCTGCAAAGCGTTGCCTCGACGGGTGGCGGCGGTGGCATGATGGGCGGCATGATGGGTGGTGGCGGCCCGGCCTTTGATTTCCTTGAACTGCGTCCGGGTGATTTGGCACAAACGTCACCATCATTGCCTGTCACATTGGCCAACCTGCCACCTGCTTCGGCGCAGGGCGTAAACAAAGTTCGCAAGTTTGAATTGCAGATGTCGGGCATGGGACCATTCGCCAAATTCCGCATCAACGGCGAGACGATGAAGATGAACCGGGTCAACGAGATTGTCGAAAAAGGTGTGGATGAGATTTGGGAAGTGTCCAATACTGGTCCGATGGCGCATCCGTTTCACATCCACAACACCCAGTTCCGCATCCTCGACCGGAACGGGCGCGCACCGGGCGCCGGAGAGTTGGGGCTGAAAGACACGGTTCTGGTCGACGCGAACGAACGGGTGCGCATTCTGATCCGGTTTGATCATTACACCGACCCGGATGTGCCTTACATGTACCATTGCCATATTCTGGAACATGAAGACGCCGGAATGATGGGGCAGTTTACGGTCGTGTAAGGGGCAAACCCTAATCTATGCGGCGCACAAGGATTTGATTGCGATCACCGCGTTTTGTTTCCAGCACTTTCAGCGATGCCACCAGATCTGAAAGCTTGCGCTTGCCATAGCTGCGCGTGTCAAAATCCGGATTGGCAGCGGTGATGAATTGACCCAAGGGGCCAAGGGCATACCAATCGTCCTCTTGGTCAATGGCGTCCATCGCCTTGAGGATCAGATCGCGGGCCTGATTCGGGGATTTCTTGGCAGGCGGTTTGCTGCTGGGGGTTTCGGGCTGTTCCAGGCCACTTTCAAGGTTCTCAAGATAGATGAACCGCTTGCACGCCTTGCGAAAGGCGTTTGGGGTCTTTTCCATGCCCATGCCATAGACATCCAGCCCCTGTTCGCGAATGCGGCTGGCAAGCCTGGTAAAATCACTGTCCGAAGACACCAGTACAAACCCGTCAAACCGGCCGGAATGCAGCAGATCCATGGCGTCGATCACCAGTGCGATGTCGCTGGCATTCTTGCCGACGGTATTGGCGGGTTGATGATGTGGCACCAGGCCAAATTCGGCCTGAACCCGCGACCACCCGGCCATCTGCTGGCTTGAGAAATCACCGTAACAGCGGCGTACAGAAGCTTCGCCCAAAGTGGCGATCTCATCAAAGATCGCCTTGGTATATTTGGGCGACGTGTTGTCGGCGTCGATCAGAACGGCAAGAAGCGGGGTATCGCGTGGCACTTAGTACACCACCACGCTTCGGATGCTTTCACCGGCATGCATCAGATCGAACCCTTTGTTGATATCGTCCAGCCCCATCGTATGGGTGATCATCGGGTCGATCTCGATTTTTCCGTCCATGTACCAGTCGACAATCTTTGGCACATCCGTGCGCCCGCTTGCGCCGCCAAACGCGGTCCCGCGCCAGCTTCGGCCAGTTACCAGTTGGAACGGCCTTGTGCTGATCTCGGCCCCTGCCGGAGCCACACCGATAATAATGGATTCGCCCCACCCCTTATGTGCCGCTTCAAGGGCGGTGCGCATAACGTTGACATTGCCTGTGGCATCAAAGGTATAATCCGCGCCACCTTTGGTCAGGTTGACCAGATACGGAACCAGATCGCCCTCGACCTCGGTTGGGTTGACGAAATCGGTCATGCCGAACTTTGTTGCCATCTCAACCCGTGCCGGGTTGATGTCAACGCCGACAATCTGGTCGGCCCCGGCCAGCCGCAGGCCCTGTACCACATTCAGGCCAATGCCACCCAGACCGAATACAATCGCCCGACTGCCGATTTCGACCTTGGCGGTGTTGATTACGGCGCCAATGCCGGTGGTGACACCGCAACCGATATAACAAACCTTGTCAAACGGCGCGTCACGCCGGATTTTCGCCAGCGCAATCTCGGGCATCACGGTATGGTTGGCGAATGTCGAACAGCCCATATAGTGCAGGATCGGCGTGCCATCGAGCATGGAAAACCGGCTGGTGCCGTCGGGCATCAACCCCTGGCCTTGGGTCTCGCGGATCGACTGGCACAGGTTGGTCTTGGGGTTCAGGCAATACTCACATGTCCGACATTCCGGCGTATAAAGCGGGATCACATGGTCGCCCACTTTCAGGCTTTTCACGCCTTCGCCAACCTCCATCACCACACCGGCCCCTTCATGGCCAAGAATGGCCGGGAACAACCCTTCGGGATCGTCCCCCGACAGGGTGAACTGATCGGTATGGCAGATGCCGGTGGCCTTGATCTCAACCAGAACCTCGCCTGCGCGGGGACCGTCAAGATTTACATCCATGATCTCAAGCGGCTTGCCGGCTTGAACGGCAACTGCGGCGCGGGTACGCATGTGGTGTTTCCTTCCATTACTGTTTGGAAGAACCCTGCGCCAATGCCCGGAATTTTTCAACTCTGCAATTGGCAAATGGCATCAATTTTTCAGTCCGTTTTCCTGCGGTCGATTCAATCCGGGTTTGCGATAGGCCTGATGGCAGTTCAGGCAGGCATTTAGCATATCTGGCAGGGTCCGCTGCAGGGATGTCAACCGGCCAACCCGCAACCGTCTGGCGGCCCGTTCCGCCGTTTCAGCGCGGATTTCAAAATCAGCCCAACTAAGCCAGATATCCGTCTTTGCCCGGCTAAGCCGGTCCCCATCCGGGCGCTTGAACACCTTGGGTATGTGACGGGTGACCCGGATTAGATTCTTGCGGGCTGCACGGGCCACTTTGCGATCAAACCGCACCCGTCCGGCCACCATATCCGTCAGGGTGCCAACGGCGGTCTTAGCGATGCCCATGGCGGCCATCCGTTGAAATACGCCGTGATTGGTCACGCCGTTCTGGGCCAGGCTGGCCGTGGTCCAAACTGTGACCAAAAGCCCGATGAAAATCAAAGCCCCATAAAGCACAAAGCGCCGCCGCAGCGTGTGATTTTTCATGGGGCTGCACCTTGTCCCGACTCGACTCAAACCAGGATTCCATAATATGGAACAAATAATGAACAAATAGTTTCCGGATGGCCTCAACCAATGCCCAATCGCCGCATTCTTTCGCTTTGGTTCCCCCGTTTCGGGGCTGAACGGGTGATGCGTGCCGAGCGTGGGGTGTTGGAGGGTCCGCTGGGAATTGTTGCCGAGCAGGCCAATGCGCAGGTGATCACCTCGCTGAATCTTGCAGCATCTGTGGCCGGGGTACAGATGGGCCAGCCGGTGCGCGATGCTTTTGCCATGTGCGCGGGCCTGATCACCCGTGCGCGCAATACCCCGGCCGAGGTGGCGTTTCTGGCAGCCTTGCGGCGCTGGGCCGGCAAATTCAGCCCGTGGGTCGCCGAGGAGTCCCCAGAGGGGCTGATGATTGATCTGACGGGGTGTGCGCATCTTTTTGGCGGCGAAGCCGCCTTGCTTGGGGTGATCGAAGCGGATTGCGCTGATATGGGGCTAAGCCTGCAAGCCGGTATTGCCGACACGCTGGGGGCGGCCTGGGCTTTGGCGCGCTATGCCGGACAGGCGGCAGAGTCGACGCGCAGCGGCGACGCCATCTCGCAAGAGGCCCGCGCGACGCGCGCCCGCGCCGTGAAACGGCGCCACTGGACTCGCGGCGAAGCCGCGCCACCGATGAACGTTACCCCTGATCGCACAACCAACAACTTTGCACGCATTGCCCCGCCGGGGCAATGCTACGGCGCGCTAGCGCCGCTGCCGGTCGCCGCTTTGCGGCTGGAAGGGGATACCGCCACGCAGTTGAACCGGCTGGGGCTGCGCCGGATTGAGGATTTGCTGGGCCAGCCTCGTGCAGGGCTGGCGCGCCGGTTTGGCAAGGGCTTGGTGCTGCGGCTAGATCAGGCCATGGGCAGCGCACCAGAGCCGGTGGCTCCGGCGCGCCCGGCGCACCGCTTTGCGGTGCGCTTGACGTTGCCGGAACCAATTGGGTTAAAGGATGATCTGCTGGCCGGGATTGACCGTTTGTTGTCAAGGTTATGTGCCCAGTTGCAGGATAAGGGACGGGGGGTGCGGACCTTGCGGCTTGAAGCGCACCGTATCGATCAGAGTGCCGAGGTGATCACCGTCGGACTGGCCCGCCCGGCGCAGGACCCGGCGCGCATTCGTCCGTTGCTGGAGTTAAAGCTGGATCAGATTGATGCCGGATTTGGCATTGATATGCTGAGAATCGAGGTAGTGCAGAGCGAACCGGTGCATGCGCGGACCAAAGCCGGGCATTTACAGGCGGGGCGGGCGGCAAGCGAGCGGCTGGCCGGGAATACTGCGCTGGACGATCTGATTGGCCGTTTGGGGGCACGGGTGGGTCTTGAGGCGATCACCCGGCGGCATCCCGCCTCAAGCCATATTCCTGAGAAGACGGCGCAGGTTCTGGCGGCGGCATGGTCTGAACCTGCGCGGGAGGTCTGGCCGGTGCCGCAAAACCCGCGTCCAATGTTGTTATGGCCCCCCGAGGTGGTGCTGGCACCGGATAACCCGATGGTGCCTGCCGGGTTTCGCTGGCGCAGGCAGAGCTGGGATCTGGCGCTGGCCACAGGCCCGGAGAGAATTGCGCCGGAGTGGTGGCTGGACGATCCGAACTGGCGCAGCGGGGTGCGGGATTACTGGGTGGTGACGACGCTGCAAGGAGAGAGGTTGTGGCTGTATTACGGGCATGGGGGCACCATGTCGCCGGGGTGGTTTTGTCAGGGAAGTTTTGCTTGAAGACCCAAAAGTGCAGGAACCTATACCAAAGTCAGAAAGCCCTGACCTTGTGGCATGACCACGTTTTCCGGAAAGGGCTGTGGTGTTTGTCCGCAGTTGATCAATGCCAATATGACACTTCCATCCCAGATGCAGCCTGGTATTATCCGGACTTCCATTTCGCTACGTTCTCGCGGGCGGCGGTCATCATCAAAAGGACATCTATGGCCACGGCAATGAACTGGGCATCCGCGTCCAGATAACCCGGTGTCAGATCACCCAGAGACATCACACCCGGGGACTTGCCAGCCGCTTTTATCCGGCGCAGTGCGTCGTGGATGACGGCCTGCACCTCGGGCGCGCCAAAGTCGCCTTTGAAGCCCATGTCAGTGGACAGGTCAGACGGGCCGATGAAAACACCGTCCACGCCGTCTACGCCAAGTATTTCGTCCAGATTGGCGATTCCGGCGCGGTTTTCCACTTGGACCAGCAGGCAAATCTGTTCGTCGGCTGTGGTCAGGTAATCCTTGATCCCGCCAAACCGCGCCGCACGCGCCGCTGACGCGCCAACACCGCGCGTGCCTTCCGGCGGATAGGTGCAGGCACGCACCAATTCGCGCGCCTGTTCGGCGCTTTCCACCATCGGCACCATCACCGTTTGCACGCCCACGTCCAGCACCTGTTTGATCAGCCATGTCTCGCCCACCGGCACCCGCACGATAACCGGCGATTCGCTGGCCTGAAGCGCCACAAGCTGGTCACGGATCGAACGGATATCATTGGGAGCATGTTCGCCGTCGATCAAAACCCAGTCAAACCCGGCCGTGCCGATCATTTCGGCCGCCCCGGCATCGGCAAGGCTTAGCCAGCAGCCAAATAAAGGGCGGTTGGTTTGAAGGGCTTGTTTAAAGGTATTGACGGGAGCAGGCATAGATTTGATTCCTTTTAGGAAAAAGTGATACTGACAGTGCCGAACGGGCCATAGTCAGCAGTAATTTCTGATCCGGGCGGGGCCTCCAGCGGGCGGATGAATGACCCCGAGAGGACGATATCCCCGGGTTTGATGCTTTGTCCATATCCTGCCATGCGCCGGGCCAGCCAAAGAACGGATGTTACCGGGTCATTCAATACCCCGGCCCCCAGACCGGTTTCTTCGACCGTGCCGTTGCGCGCGACAATTGCGCCGGTCCAGCGCAGATCATGTGCGTCGATGGCGTGGCGTTCAGCGCCCAACACAATGCCGGCATTGGCAGCGTTGTCCGAAATGGTATCGGTAATGATCCGGGTTTGTCCGGTTTCGGGGTCGCGGCGTAAAATGCGGGTGTCGAGGATTTCCAATGCCGGGGTGACATAATCAGTGGCGTTGACGATGTCCTCGCGGGTGCAATCTGCGCCGGACAAAGGCGATTTCATGACAAAGGCAATTTCGGCCTCGACCCGGGGTTGGATAAAGCGGCCAGCCGGGATCGTGCTGCCGGTTTGAAACAGCATATCGTCCAGCAAAACACCGCTGTCGGGGGTTTCGATCTTCAGGGCGTCCTGCATGGCGCGGCTGGTCAGGCCGATTTTCCAGCCGATGCGTTTGCACCCCAACGCCTGCTTTAGAGCCACATATGCCGCCTGAACACCGTAAGCATCGTCCATCGTCATGTCCGGGAATTGCAACGATAACAGGCCGGTTTGCACGCCCGACTGTTCGGCCTGAAACAGCGCCGTAGCGGCCTGAGTGACTTCATCCGGGGTCATGCTTCGTCCTTGACCGTATTGCGCAAAACCCCGATGCCTTGCGCTTCGACCTCGATCACATCCCCCGGTTTCAGGTATTGCGGCGGGTCCAGTCGCGCGCCCGCGCCGGTGGGGGTTCCGGTGACGATGATGTCACCCGGCACCAAGGTGGTAAAGGTCGAGATATAGGCGATCTGACAGGGGATCGGAAACAGCATCCGCGAGGTCCTGTCGTCCTGACGCAGTTCGCCATTGACCCGGGTGGTCAGGCGTATGTCTTTCAGTTGGTCGGATGAGGTGAACGGCACCAGCCACGGGCCAATTGCGCCCGATTGTTCCCAGTTCTTGCCTTGGGTGACGTTGAATTTGGCGTGGCGGACCCAATCGCGCAACGTACCTTCGTTGCACAGGGTGATGGCGGCGATGTGGTCATAGGCGTCTTTTTCAGCAATCCGGCGGCCGGTTTTGCCGATGACAATCGCCACCTCGCCTTCGTAATCCAGTTGCGGGGTTTCCGGCGGGCGGATCAAGGGTTGGTCATGGCCGGTGAACGAACGTGCAAAGCGGATGAACAGCGAAGGGTTGGGCGGGGCATCCTGCCCGTCTTTGTATTCGGCGTTGCGGGCCGGGAAATTGACGCCGACGCAGATGATCTTTTCCGGTGCGGGGATGGGGATTGAATAGGTGAATGTGCCGGTTGGGTGGGTGACTGGCTTGCCCCCCGCCGCGACGGCCAGATCATAAAGCGCATCGGCGGCAATCACTTGGCGCAAGGTCGGCCAGTGCGGGAAATCCGGCGACAGGGCAATCATGCCCTGATCCGTTACGGCGCCATAAAAGGTGTCACCGTTGGCGATGTAGGTTGCGAATTTCCTCATCTTTCAAGACCCTTTGCAATTTGGGTTATCACGTCATGCGCCATCATCACATCTTGTTCAGTCGTATCGGCCTGGCCCACCTGAAAGCGGATTGCGAATTTCCCGTCAACTCGCGTCTGGGTCAGGTATATTCGCCCGTCATCATTGATGCCATCAACCAGACGTTGGTTCAGGGCATCCAGATCATCGACCCCACCCGGCGCATAGCGAAAGGAAAATAGCGACAGGAATGGCGGTGTGACGCTTTCAAAATCCGGGGTGGCGGAGATTTTGTCATGCAATGATACCGACCAACCTACATGGTTTCGTATACGGGTGCGCAGAGCGTCAAGCCCATAGGCACGGATCAGGAACCACAATTTTAGCGCGCGAAAACGACGACCCAATGAAATCGACCATTCTGAGTAATTGATTACCCCGTCGCGGCCGTGGGTTTTGAGGTATTCGGGCGAGATTGCCAGGGTTCTGGTCAGATCCTCGGGCGAACGGATAAAATGCACTGAGCCGTCGAACTGCCCGCCGATCCATTTATAGGGGTTGAAAACAATCGAATCCGCGCGGTCAACGCCCTCCCAAAGGGCGCGAAATTCAGAGCAGATCATCGCATTTCCGGCCCAGGCGGCATCTACGTGCAGATACAACTGATGTTTCCGCGCCACCGCACTTACGGCGGCAATATCGTCCGACGCCCCGACACCGGTGCCACCAACGCAGGCGATAATCCCGGCGGGCTGATACCCGGCCACAATATCGGCCTTGATTGCCGCATCAAGTGCGGCTGTGTCCATCATCCGGTTTGCGCCTTTGACCGGGATACGCACCAGATTTGCCTCGCCGATACCGGCGATCCAGATGGCGCGGTCAATCGAGGTATGCACCTCGCGCGAGGCATAGACCCGCACCGGGCGAAGACCTGCCAGCCCCTCTTTGTTGCCACGCCAGTTCAAGGCCCGTTCACGCATGGTCAGAACGGCGGCCAAAGTTGCCCCGCTGGCGCTGTCCTGAATGACGCCGTGAAAACCCGCAGGCAGGCCCAGCGCGAGGCGCAGCCAGTCAAGCACGCGGGTTTCCAACTCGGTTGCGGCTGGGGATGTCTGCCAAAGCATGCTTTGCACCGACAGGTTGGCGATCATGTATTCGGCCAGAACCGATGCTGGCGTAGCGTTGTTGCAGAAATAGGCAAAGAACCTTGGGTGTTGCCAGTGGGTGATGCCGGGCATGATGATTTTCTCAAAATCGTCAAACACCTGTTCCATGTCTTCGGGCAGGTCTGGCGGGCTGTCGGGCAAAGCATTCAGCACCTCGCCCGGTTCGGTCTGAGCACGCACCGGGCGTTCCGATTTACTTAGATGATAGTCCTGCGCCCATTCTGCCGCGCGCTTGCCCCAAGGCGCAAATTCATCCCAATTCATGTCGCTGTCCCCATCATGGCGCAATAATCGGTTGCGCGGTCAAGGCGGACGAAACAGGCTCTATTCCGGCGAAACACGACCCGTTTTCGAACCAGCTGCGCGGGGCGGGTGCGCCCCACAGGGTTTGGCGTTGCGGGTCGTCCAAGGCCCAGCGTATCGGCTCAAGATCGGGGTCAACCGTTTGATAGTCGGAACAATAGATTTCAATCCGATGCCCGTCCGGGTCCAGCACATACAGAAAAAATGCATTGGAAATACCATGCCGCCCCGGACCACGTTCGATATTGCTGACATAGCCGGTGGTCGCCATCAGATCGAGCAGGTCAATGATGTTCAAAGGCGTCGACACCCAGAACGCCGTATGGTGCAATCGCGGCCCCAGCCCATTGGTAAAGGCCACGTCATGAACACCACCCTTGCGGTGCATCCACGCGGCCCAGGTTCTACCGCTTTCTTCGTCCTCGGTGTATTCGGTGGTGCGAAAACCGATGTCGGTATAAAATGCCACACTGGCGTCTACGTCAGAACTGAACATGTTGAAATGGTCGATCCTTAGGGGTTTTGCCCCCTTATAGAGCCTGTATTGCTGATGAATTGTCGGCAATCTGTCCATTTCCACATAGAACTCCAACGGGATACCCCAAGGGTCAACCGTGCGCAAAACACGCCCCATGAACCGGCGTTCAACCCATTCAGTGGCAAGGCCCCGGCCGGTGAAAAATGCCTGCGCCTTGTCCAGATCAACGTCGTCGTACAGTTTCAGACCAAGGACCAGGACCTTTGGCGTGTCGGCCTTGGTCAGCACGATGCAATGATGCCCGCGTTCTTCCATCGCCCGCAGATAGATTTGGCCGTCATCTTCAAACGTGACTTGCAGGCCAAGGGTGTCGACATAAAACGCCCGGCTCGCCGCCAGATCGGTGACGGTATATTCCACATGGCTGAGGCGCACGATGTTGAAGGGCGGGTAAAGGTTTGGGGCAGGCACGGGCATGGTGTTTGGTTCCTATTGGTTCAGATGGTCGCGCGCGCGGATAATTTCAGGCCCCAAGACGGGGAATTTTGTGTTGACCAGTGGCAAAGCCGATGTGCTTTTGCTCCATATAAAAGTCAAACGACCAGTCGCCGCCGTCACGCCCTATGCCGCTGGCCTTGACCCCGCCGAACGGGGTTGGCAGATGGCGGACGTTTTCCGAGTTTACCCAGATCATCCCAGCCTCAAGTTTGTCGGTGAACCTTAGCGCGCGGGTCAGATCGTTGGTCCAGACATAGCCGGTCAACCCATAAGGCGTGTCGTTGGCAATGCGCAGCGCGTCCTGTTCGGTGTCAAAGGTGATCGCCGTCAGGACCGGGCCGAATATTTCATCCTGGGCGATCGCCATGTCGGTGCTGGCATTGGTGAACAGCGTTGGGCGCACGTAATAGCCCTTGTCGCCCACCCGCTCACCGCCCGCGGCAATCGTTGCACCGTCGCTGCGGGCCTTGTCGAAAAAGCTGACAACTTTGTCGAAATGGGTTTTGTGGATCAGCGGGCCTACTTCGGTGGCCGGGTCCAATGGGTGGCCGACGCGGATGTTATCGACCCGCGCCTTTAGTTTTGTCAGAAACTTGTCCGCGATGTTGGATTGCACCAAAAGGCGCGAAGAAGACGTGCATCGTTCGCCATTCAGCGAATAGATCATGAAAATCGCCGCATCCAGGGCGCGGTCAAGATCGGCGTCGTCAAACACAATTACCGGGTTCTTGCCGCCCAGTTCAAAATGCACCCGTTTAAGGGTGTCCGCCCCTTGTTTCATGATCATGCTGCCGGTCCGGCTTTCACCGACAAAGGCAATTGCCTTGATGTCAGGATGTTCGGTCAGCGCCTTGCCGGCCTGTTCGCCCAGCCCGTTCACCAGGTTCCAGACGCCGGGCGGCAAGCCGGCCTGTTCGGCAATCTCGACCAGTAGTTGCGCCGTCAAAGGCGAAAATTCGGCCGGTTTGTGTACCACGGTACAGCCTGCCGCCAAGGCCGGCGCGATTTTCCAGGTCGATAGCATGAATGGCGTATTCCAGGGCGTTATCACCCCGACCGGACCAATCGGCAGCCTTGTCGTCACATTCATCAATGTTGGTGATGGCAACATCTGGCCGTCGCGCGCAGAGGGCGCAAGATCGGCAAAGTACCGGAAATTCGCGGCCCCGCGCAGGGCGGCCTTGGACATGAACCTGATCGCCTGCCCGGTGTCCCAGCATTCGCAGAATGCGATTTCTTCGGCCCTTGCAACGATGCCGTCAGCGATCCGGTGCAGGATGGCGCGCCGGTCGGTCACGGGCATATCGCGCCAGGCCGGAAACGCCGCTTTCGCAGCCTTCGCGGCGGCGTCGATATCGGTGCCGTCACTTTGGGCAACGGTGCAGATATGGCTTTCGTCCACTGGCGAGGCGTTGTCGAAAACCTTGCCCGAGGTTGCCGAAAGCGTCTTTCCGGCAATGTGATTCTGAACGCCATCGGTGCGGAATCGCGTTAGGTAGTCGGTCAGCCTTTTGATATTTTGCGTCAGATCACTCATTATTCAATGGCCTTCAGGTCAAATGGTCACGGATTGTACCGGTTTTGGGTGAAAGTTCCGGGTCGATATCCCGCATTTCGAATGAAAGCGCGATTGAATGCTCGTCCATCGCGGCTTGCAGAAATTCATGAGCGGCGTCAAATATCTGTGCGGTGGCCGCCTTGCGCGTTGCCTGATCGCGCCCACCGCGAAGGCGCAGGGATATGTCGACAAACCCATGGTCCACCCCCCCATCAGCAATCGAAACATACGTTGCACATATGGCCCGAACCCGCACGCCGGCCACTGGCAGAACCCCGGTTGCAATGGCCGCGCGGCGCAGGACATCACACATCAGGGCCATATCAACCCGCTGTTCCATATTGGACGAATATTCGATCGTCAGATGCGGCACGGCAACCCTCCATTTTTTACTTAATATGTTTAGCACAACGTATAAAAGTATCAATATGCCGTCCGCGTAAACAGGGATTGCGCAAGGTTGGGCCATTCTGGCACAATAGGCCATGTCAAAAAAACTGCTTTCAACCGACCGATCCTTACCAATTGCCCTGCTGCGCGCGCGTGAACGGGTGATGGGGCCAATTCGCGCTATGCTGGCGGATGTCGGCGTGACTGAACAACAATGGCGCGTTTTGCGGGTGTTGCAGGAATCCGGGCCTAATGACCCGACCCGCATTTCCCAGTCCGCCTGCCTGTTGCTACCCAGCCTGACCCGCATTCTGCAAAAGCTTGAGGAAAAGGAATTGATCCGCCGCAGGCCGGACCCGATTGATAAACGCAAACAGATTGTCGAGATTACTGGCGGGGGTGAGGCGCTTATTGCCGCTAATTTTGATACCAGCCTGGCGCTGATACAGCAGCTCCGAACGCGCATGGGCGAAGATCGGTTTGAATTGCTGTTGGATCTACTGAACGAGTTGGATGGGCCGGATACCCCTGAATAGGCCTGACTGACCAAGGCCCCTGTCGAAATTTCGAAATAGACAGGCCCTTGCACTTGACCTTCCAGTAAGAGGAAGGTCTATATATCCTGACATCTGATCCAAAGGATGTCTGAAATGCCCGGTTTGAATACTGACGCCACCACTTTGCACCTGAACATCGAAGGCCTGAACTGTGCCGCTTGCGTTGGCCGCGCCGAACGCGGGTTGCAGGCGGTGCCGGGAATCAGGGATGCCACGGTCAACCTGGCCACCAAATCGGCGCAGATGACCCTTGACGGGGCCAGCATCGAAGATGCCCGCGCCGCCCTTGCCAAAGCCGGGTATCCGGCGCGCGAGGCAGAAGTGACCCTGCAAATCGACGGGATGACTTGTGCTGCCTGCGCCGGACGATCCGAACGTGCCTTGCAAGGCGTGCCGGGGGTGGTTTCGGCCTCGGTCAATTTTGCCACTCGCACGGCCCATGTTCGCTATCTCGAAGGGGCGACAGATCCGGCGGCGCTGGCCGGGGCCACAACACAAGCCGGATATCCCGGCGTGGTTCAAAGCGACGAATCACCCTCCGCCAATGACCGGATCGCCAAGGAAATATCCTCGGCGCGGCGTCTGACTATTATTGCACTGGTCCTGTCCTTGCCGGTGTTCATACTGGAAATGGGCGGGCATTTCATTCCGGGTGTTCGTACGCTAATTGGCGATACCATCGGGCATCAGACCTCATGGATGATCCAGTTTGTCCTGACCACTGCCGTTCTGATCGGCCCCGGCGCGGTGTTCTTTCGCGTAGGCCTGCCGAATCTGGTCAAGGCGGAACCCGACATGAACAGCCTTGTGGCACTTGGAACATTTTCGGCCTGGGGGTTTTCAACCATCGCCTTGTTTGCCCCGTCGCTTTTGCCCGTCGACGCCCGTCAGGTGTATTACGAGGCCGCCGCCGTGATCGTCACCCTGATCCTGCTGGGTCGCTGGCTTGAGGCCCGCGCACGCGGGCAAACCGGGTCTGCGATTCGCATGTTGGTCGGCTTGCAGCCGCGAACGGCGCAGGTTGAAGACGGTGACGATGTGGTCGAAAAGCCAGTCGAGGCAATTGTGGTCGGCGACATCCTGCGGGTCAAACCCGGTGAAAAGATTGCCCTGGACGGAGAAGTTCTTTCGGGTCAGTCGTTTGTCGACGAAAGCATGATTACCGGAGAACCTTTGCCGGTGGCAAAAGGCACCGGTGACTGGCTTGTTGGTGGTACGGTCAACGGCAACGGCGCGCTGCGGTTTGAGGCACACAAGGTGGGCCACGATACGATGCTGGCGCAGATCATCGCCATGGTGCAACAGGCGCAGGGTGCCAAACTGCCGATTCAGGCGCTGGCCGACAAGGTGGTGCGCGGGTTTGTACCGGTGGTGATTGGCATCACCGTGCTGACCGTAATTTCCTGGCTGGTGTTTGGCCCGGCTCCAGCCCTTAGCCACGCGCTGGTGGCAGGTGTTTCGGTTTTGATCATCGCCTGCCCCTGCGCCATGGGTCTGGCGACCCCGACGTCGATCATGGTGGGCACCGGACGGGCGGCGGAAATGGGCGTGTTGTTCCGCAAGGGCGATGCGTTGCAGTCGCTGGGCGAGGCCACGATGGTTGCGTTCGACAAGACCGGCACGTTGACCATTGGCCAGCCAACCCTGACGGACCTTAGGGTCGCGGACGGGTTCACCGAAGATAAGGTTCTGCGCCTTGTGGCCGCTGCCGAAGCGTTTTCGGAACATCCCATCGCCGAGGCGATCATCGAGGCGGCAGAGGCGCGCGGCATGACCCTGCCCGAAGCGCAGGAGGCCGAGGCGATTGTTGGCTATGGTCTGCGTGCCGTTGTCGACGGGCACACCGTTCTGGTGGGGGCCACCCGTTTAATGCAACGCGAAGACATTGGCTTTGCAGGCTTTGATGCGGATTTAGAGCGGTTGCAGACGCAAGGCCGCACCCCGCTTCTGGCCGCCATCGACGGTCGGATTGCAGCGGTTATCGGTGTCTCGGACCCAATCAAACCCGGCGCGGCTGCAGCGCTCGCGGCCCTGCGCGCCGATGGGGTCGAGGTGGCGATGATCACTGGTGACGCCAAAGGTACGGCGCAGGCCATCGCCGCCGAACTGGGCATCACCCACGTCGAGGCCGAAGTCCTGCCTGACGGCAAGCGTGATGCCGTCGAGCGGTTGCGCGCAGCACACGGCATCGTTGTATTTGTCGGCGACGGCATCAACGACGCGCCCGCCCTTGCGGCGGCGGATGTGGGCCTGGCCATGGGCACCGGCACCGATGTGGCGATCGAAAGTGCCGATGTGGTGCTGGTGTCCGGTGATCTGGCCGGGGCAGTCAATGCCTTGCATATTTCGCGACGCACATTAAGCAATATCCGTCAGAACCTGTTCTGGGCCTTTGCCTATAACGTGGCGCTGATCCCAATTGCTGCCGGGGTCTTGTACCCGGCACTGGGCGTTCTGCTGTCGCCCATACTGGCGGCAGGTGCGATGGCAATGAGCTCGGTTTTTGTGGTCAGCAACGCGCTGCGCTTACGCGGTGTGCGTCCGGTATTGCGGGATAAGGATACGGTAGTCGACCGCGCCTCAGACCCTCATGCGGCCCCTGCCGAATGATTACAGCGTTTTGAGTTCGTTTGAGCAATTGGCATTCAAGCCTATCCCGGCCATTTTCAACCCGGTCAGAAACAACTTTCCAGAGCGGATGACAGGCGGTCTTTTGGTCCGCCGTCAAAACGGTTCGATCACACTGAATTGTTGGTCCATCTCCTCGGGGGGCCATGCTGGGCCAAGCACCTTGTCAACCAGGTAACGATGGCTATGCCCCGGAAACGGGGCCTGAAACCGACGCATCAGCGGGATATAGGCATGCCCCAACTCTGAGGCTTTGCAAAGGCGCCTACCACCGGGGTGCGAATGCAAGGCAAGCCCACCTCCTGCCTCGCGCAGATCATAGCCTTTGATCCGCAACCTCCGGTTCAGGCACTGCCAGTTTTTCGCCAAGGCAAAGTCACTTGCGAGGAGCACCCGTAAGGGGGCGAGGAGCTGCTCATCCGCCCTATTGGACGTCTTCGCAACACGCGTGCTGGATTCAATTTCCAAACTCAGGATATCGTGGATTATCTTGCCAAGTGTCGATCGGCGTTGCTCGGCCAGTCTCAGTGCCGAGGCAATCAAAGGCTCAGGCAGCCTTATCGTCACATCACGCAGCTCATTCATACCTCATGAATGATTGATTCTGGTTAACCTCCGGTAAATACTACCCCTGATTAAAGCCACCACTCTTGATTTTGCTATCGCCCAAGTTTGGCGTGTACCGCATCCAGATCAATCTCACGCACCGGCATCTTGTTGGCGGGGTCATCGAAATCATAGCCGAACAGGTCAAAGTCCCGGTAATAGATTTCATGCACCAGATGCATCGACAGGTCGTCAAAGTAATCCTCGACCGGATGCACCCGTTTCGGCCCGTGCCCTTCGGATTCATTGAACCTCGGGATTTTGCTTAGATCAATGGCCTTGGGTGTCTCGATGGCTTTCAGCACATCCTTCATGCCGTCGTTGAAGGTCTCGGTCCAGATGATTTTATCATAGGTGCCGCCGTTGACGATAAAGGTCGATACATGGCCTGCCATGGCAGACCAGTGGATATCCGGGTCCATCGGTCGGCGCCAACGAATGGTGTCACGGGCAAACAGTAAAAACCGTCTGAATGATTTGATCTGGTCAAACTCTTCCTTGCCATCTTCACCGCCAACTTCGACCCCATATTTATACACCAGCATCGGCACCAGTTTGCCGCGATACCGCTTGCCGTTGCGTTGAATGCCACAGATCTTGTCAAAGAATGACGACAGAATGCGGGTATAGGGGTTGCGCACGCAGGTGAACGAATATGACTCGTGCCCCAACACATTCCGCTCGATCAACGGCTGACTGTCCTCACGCGCCCATTTGTGCAGGCCTTTTTCGGCATCGTGAATGTCACCATCATAAAATTCGCCATGATCCGAGTAATACATGATCTGCCCGATGGTCGAACAGGCACATTTGGGCACCACACGGTACACCACACTTTCAGTTTCGGTCATCCAGACCCCGGGAAAACCCATTTGCTCGCCTCCATTTGCGCTGCTTACCGCCCAAAATCGGGTCGCAGTCGTCTTATCCGCCAAAAAAGCAAATAAATCCTGTTTATTCAATCACTCTTCACCTTTATCAAGGTAAACAATTACTACTTAACAGGTGTTTCGTTCCCAATATGGCTAAAATTGCCTATATTTTGCTCTGCCACAAGGACCCTGAGGCCATAATTCAACAGGCCGAACGTCTGACGGCGGCGGGTGACTATATGTCAATCCACTTTGACGTGCGTGCCAAGCCCGACCTTTTTCGCCAGATTCGCAGCGCTTTGGTTGATAATCCCAACGTAACCTTTGCCCGCAAGCGCATCAAATGCGGTTGGGGTGAATGGACTTTGGTTCAGGCCACGCTTTATGCGGTCGAGGCCGCGGTTGAGGCGTTTCCACGTGCCACCCATTTTTATATGCTGTCGGGTGATTGCATGGCGATCAAAACGGCGGAACACGCGCATAGGTTTCTGGATGAAAACGACGCTGATTTCATCGAAAGCTTTGATTTCTTCGAAAGCGACTGGATCAAGACCGGGATGAAAGAAGACCGGCTGATCTACCGGCATTATTTCAATGAACGCAAACACAAACGCCTGTTCTATGCGGCGGTCGAAGCACAACGCAAACTTGGCCTGACCCGCAAGGTGCCGGACGATATTCAGGTGATGATCGGCAGTCAATGGTGGTGCCTGCGGCGGCGCACCATTGAGTGGATCCTGGAATTCACCCGCAACCGCCGCGATGTGATGCAGTTTTTTCGCACGACATGGATTCCAGATGAGACTTTTTTCCAGACATTGGTGCGCCACGTTGTGCCCGAAAATGAGATCAGAACCGACAGCCTGACATTCCTCATATTCACCGACTACGGCATGCCACTGAATTTCCACAACGACCATTACGACCTGCTGCTTAGTCAGGATTTCCTTTTTGCCCGCAAGATCAGCCCCGATGCAGAAGAACTCAAGTCGCGTCTGGGTCGGCTTTATTCCGCACACGACGTGGATTTCCAGATATCGAACGAAGGCCGCAACCTGTTCAAGTTCCTGACCGGCCGGGGTCGGATCGGGCGGCGGTTTGGCATGCGGTTCTGGGAGACGGAAAGTTCGCTGGGGCGGGAACGGGAACTGATGATTGTGGTCAGCAAGAAATGGCACGTGGCCAAGCGGCTGCTGGAAGAGATCAGAAAAGTCACCAACGTGCCTGCCATCGAATATCTGTTCACCGAAGAAGACACAGCCCTGCCCGATCTGGGCGGAATCCAGGCAACGCTGGAGAAACGCACAAGGCACCGGCGCGCGCTGATGCGGATGTTGTTTGAGTATTATGACACAGATCGGCTGATTGTCTGTATGGACCCATCGAATCTTGACCTGATGCAGGACTTTTTTGCCGACCGCTCAACAACCCGATTGCTAGAGATCGAATGCCAGTTTTCCAAGGATTTCCTGGCTGGCCATGCCCGCCGGGTTGGTCTGGCCGGGGATCGCACCAGCCAGGCCACGCTTGACCGGCTTTTGCCGACAATCCGCAACGATATTAACTATGAATCCGACCGTATCCGGGACGCAGGATTTGCCCGCTATGGCCGTATTCAGGAGGTGGCATCGCCCGAAGACAACGCCAGGAAGCTGGTGGAATTTCTGACAATCTCAGCCGACAATGCGTTGCAGATCGCCCGGTCTGAGAATCTTTACGCTGACTAGGGGCTGTTGACGTTCATCTTAGTTCAATAATGGTCGCGGCGAGTGAGATGAAGGCGGTAAAGCTTTGATCGGTTTTGCATGAGCGCATGGCTATACCTCTGTTTTCCTTCAATTTCCCGAAGTAGTTCTCA
>JAKITO010000016.1 GCA_021648025.1 Paracoccaceae bacterium | reverse complement strand
CTCATGCCAGAAGTTTCCGCGCTGTTTCGACCACAAATTTTGTTGTCGGAACAGAGTTTTTCTCAAGTTCAATGGATACCGAAATTGGGATATCCTCGCCGGCTACACGGATCACCGGTTCTTCCAGAAAGTCAAAGCATTCCTCGGTGATCCGTGCCGACAATTCAGCAGCAACACCGGACGTCATCACACCTTCTGAGACGACCATGGCCTTACCGACCTTTTCGACTTCCGCTCGAATGGTGTCGAAATCTAAAGGGTTGAGCGTGCGCAGATCGATCACTGTCACTTCAATGCCAACCTTAGACAGCTCTTCAGCCGCCTTCATCACATGGTGCACCTGACGAGAATAAGTGACGATTACCAAGTCCTTGCCCTGACGACGCACGACAGCCTTACCCCATTTTGGTGGCGGCGTTGTGAGATCCACGTCCTCGGTCATGGCGTAAAGGCTCTTGTGTTCGATAAATACAACTGGATCCGGTTGGGTCAGAGCCTGGCGCAACAAATGGTATGCATCGTAAACTGTTGCCGGCATTGCGAGACGAAGTCCAGGAGTGTGCATAACGTATGCTTCAAGCGACTGACTATGCTGTGCCCCTGCTGAACGTCCAGTACCGCCTTGGGTACGCAGCACCATTGGAACTCCGATCTGACCCCCGAACATGTAGCGGATTTTGGCGGCTTGGTTGCAAAGTTGATCCATGGTCATTCCAATGAAATCAACATACATCAATTCGACAACGGGGCGCATACCCGCCATCGCCGCGCCAACCGCAGTACCAACAATCGAAGGCTCTGAAATCGGAGTATCTATGAGGCGCTCTGCACCAAATTCCTCAATCAGTCCTTTGGTGACGCCGTAGGCCCCACCATAACGTCCGACCTCTTCGCCGATCACAAAAATGTCCGGATCCTCACGCATTGAATCGATCAACGCCTGCCTCAAAGCGTCGCGATAAGCAAGTTTAGGCATTTGGTATTACTCCTTCGCGAGCACGCGATCGATACGCGTGATTACGGGTTCTGGTTCGGGCTGACCCGGGGCGAAAACATCGCGAAACATCGTGTTCAGCGCAGGCTCTTCAGATTTGATCGTGAAGTCGATTGTTGCATCCATTTCGGCACCAATTTTTGCGTCAAGAGCATCCAGCTCTTCCTCGCTCACGCCATTCTTTTCAAGCATCTTGCGTGAAAATTTGACGGGATCTTTGGCGCGGCCTTCCGCTTCCTCTTCTTCACTACGGTAAGGGCTTTTGTCTTTGCGGCCATGACCATAGAAACGATAACAATCAATTGCTAGGAACCCA
The DNA here is from genome assembly GCA_021648025.1 of Paracoccaceae bacterium. Lineage (GTDB taxonomy): Bacteria > Pseudomonadota > Alphaproteobacteria > Rhodobacterales > Rhodobacteraceae > NVQY01. Next base: position 64,661 of record JAKITO010000016.1, on the reverse strand, counting down.
GGTGTTCCTGCACGCGCACCATCTACGATCCGGTTCGCAGCCTCGACAACGTCAAGCACGTCGTGCCCATCGACCGTTTCAGCATTTAACCCAAATACCTGCGCCCTTTCGTGAAGCTTGGTCGATTTAGTTGCCTGATCGATCCGTGTACCCATGCCCCACTGATTGTTAATGCAAACAAAGACCGCCGGCAGATCCCAGAGCGCTGCCATATTCATGGACTCATAGAGGACGCCTTGCTGCATGGCTCCATCGCCAAAAAAGGCAATCGATACCGCCCCGGTCTTGCGCCGTTTGGCAACAAGTGCCGCACCTACAACAGCAGGGATACCTCCGCCAACAATCGCGTTCGCACCAAGGTGGCCCAAGCTCATGTCAGCGATGTGCATTGACCCGCCTTTACCGCGGCAATAGCCTGTAGCCTTGCCTCCGATTTCTGACATCATCCGATTTGGATCAGCACCACGGGCCAAGAAAATTCCATGACCCCGGTGGTGGGTCGTAAACGTGTCACCATCGCGCATCGCTGAGCAAACACCAACTGCCGCGCTCTCTTCTCCAATGGAAAGGTGCAACATTGAGCCCGCGCTCGCGCCACGTAGATAAAGCTCTCCAACGCGGTCCTCAAAAGTCCGCACGCGGCGCATTTCGGTATAATGACCGAGAAGATCAGAATTGCTCTTCTTGGAGCCGTTGGTTTTGGTCATGTGCTTTGTGCCTTAAATAATGGTCAATTTAGTTGTTCGGGAAACCACGGCGACGGCAACAAGAATGATGACGCCCTTGACCATGGATTGGATAAACGTATCCATGCCCATCAAATTCAACCCATTGTTGATAACTCCGATAAAGAGAGCGCCACAAAAGGTGCCGAGGATGGTTGCGGTTCCTGGTCGGAACATCGTCATTCCAATAAAGACTGTGGCCAGTCCATCAAGAAGAAATCGTTCACCCACATTTGGTTGCCCAGAGCCAAGGCGCGACGCGAGCAAGATTCCCGCAACTGCCGCAAAGACCGCGACAAGCACCAAGGATGCAATTCTGTAGAAATCTACTTTGATACCTGAAAGTTCTGCTGCTTTCTGATTGCCGCCAACGGCATAAATATACCTGCCAAACACCGTCCGCTCCATTGCAACCCATGCGATCCCAACGGCGCCCAACATGAAAAACGCAAGCACCGGAAAGCCCCCAATGCGCCCTTGACCTAACCACGTATAGGCTTCTGGCAACCCCCCATAGATTGCGCGCCCCCCTGTGATGGAGAAGTTGACGCCGTATAATATCGAACCCATCGCGAGCGTGGTGATCAGCGACGGTATGCCTACTTTTGTGACAAGAAGCCCATTGGCCAAACCAACCAATAGTCCGGCACTGATCGATGCTGTAAATGCAACAAGCAAACCATAGTCGTTGACCAGCAATAATGGCGTCAATATTCCCGCCAAGCCCAGAGTGAAACCGACAGACAAATCGATTTCCTTGGCCGCAAAACCAAATGTCAGTCCGGCGCCAACGATCCCCAGGATGGAGATCTGTTGCATAATATTCGCCAAATTAACAACGGTTAGAAACCGATCCACGAAGAGTGAAAACCCCAGGAACATCGCCCCTAAAACGATCAGCGTTGAGTATCGCAACAGCCAATCACTCTTCAGTTTCGGTTTTTGTGCTGCCGTTGTCTCAATTATCATATTGTTTCCCCTGTCATCGCCGCAATAAATCGCGCCTCCGAATAGTCGTTTGATTGGATTTCTTTTCCTGGGCTTCCGCCAGAAAAGGGTACAACTCTGTGTGTTATTTTCTCAATTTCCATGAGATCCGACGATGCAATGATGACGGCTACACCGTTCTCTGCGAGGCCTCGGATATGGGTGTAAATCTCTTGCTTAGCCCCAATATCAACGCCCTCAGTGGGTTCGATAAAAATCAGTAACCGATACCGGTCGGCTGCTCCATAAAGCCACTTTCCAAAGCTAACTTTCTGCTTATTGCCGCCCGATAGTGTTTTTATCGTCTGCTCTGTGCCGTTTGCCCGAATGTTCAATTCACCAATTACTCTTCGGGACTCCGTTTTTTCTTTTATTGGACTCAGAAGGCCCGCGCGCAGCCCGGCCTCTGGGTGAACAAGCGATAAATTTTCACGGATTGTGCCCTCAGCCAACAGAGCATTTTCCATTCGGTTGTCAGGGACAAAGCCCATTCCCAGATTTTGCATTAACCTAGGCCTCGGTTTGGGGATCTTCTTTCCGGCAAAGTTCAGATTTCCAGAAGTGAGACCTGATCCACTAAAAAGCGATCTTGCAAAATCAAAGTGCCCTGCTCCGGTAAGGCCTATAAGTCCCACCACTTCACCCGGGCAGATCAAGAAGTCATCTACTGACACCGCCCCCACCCGCCAGTCGGATACGGAAAGTACAGGCGCGGCAGCCTCAGGAAACTTGCTTCGCTGTTCATCGTCGCCAGTCACGCCGCGCTGAAGCATCATATTCACCATGTCCGAGATACCAATTTCCGCGGCTACTCGCGTAGCCACTTTGCGGCCATCTCTTAGGACGGTGATCCGGTCAGATAATTCCTTAACTTCCGACAGAAAATGGCTAATAAGAACGACACCGACGCCTCTCTCCGGCAAGCGTCGGATAATCCTCCATAGCTGTTCTTTTTCCTGCGCCTGAAGCGTGGCCGTTGGCTCATCCAGAATCACCAGGCGCACATCCCGCCTCAGCGCCCGCACAATCTCGATGACCTTTTGGTCGGCCATATCCAACATCTGAACAGGAATGCTCAGATCAATTTCAACATCAGGAAACCACTCGGCCATAAGTTCTGTTGCACGACTATTCAGCATCGTTTGGCGCAAATATCCAAAGCGCCGCGGCTCGTCGCCAAGCAAAATATTATCTGCGCCAGACAGAGACTGCACAAGGCTGCCCTCTTGACTGACAAGCGCAATTCCTTCCGAAAGCGCATCACCAGACGACTTTAGTTCCAGCGGCTTCCCGTCGAGCTGCATCACACCTGACGAAGGCGCCTGAACACCCGCCAGAATACTCATCAACGTCGACTTGCCGGCGCCGTTTTCGCCAATCAGCCCGTGGACCTCGTCCAGACGAATTTCACACGAAACACCATCAATTGCACGGGTGCCTGGAAAATCCATGACAATATCGCTGAGTATTACACTCATTGGGCCAGCCTCCACTTACTGAAGAAACTTGAAGGTGTAGGCGGCGCGACTAACGCCGCCCACTGGGAGAACTACATAAAGTCTGCGCAGTTTTCTTTGGTAACCAGCGGAGCATCCATGTAGACAGTATCGGACGGTATCACTGATGCGGCATCCTTGCCATCAACGACTATGTCCGAAATCCAACCTGCAACTAGCCCGCCCATGCCTTCAAACGGCTGCGACACAGTTGCGATCATCATGCTGCCTTCTTTGCAGACTTCTGCAACAGCTTGCGGGTGCCCATCGATGCCGATGACCTTAACGTCGGTCAGACCTGCGGCTTTCAAAACATTGATAGCGGCTTGCGCGGGCTCATCCCAAGGTGCCCAAACCGCGTCAATGTCTTCACCAAAGCGTACAACATAGTCCTGCATCTGGTTGGTTGTATCCTCAAAGAAGGCCGTGATGTCGATGTCATGCATAGCAAGTACATTAATGTCGCCATATTCCCTAAGGACATCTTCCATCACATCGCTACGTTTGCGCGTACCATGGTGCGATGCCATACGTAGGAAAATGATGTTACCTTGACCACCGAGCTGGTCAAGAAGGTAGGGTGAAACGTTTGCCGACATTGCCCAATTGTTGGTTGTGATATCAACGAGCGCGCCTTTCACGAAGCCCGAGTCAACTGAGAAAATTGGGACTCCGGCAGCGGCAGCTTCGGAAATCGCCGCAGTAGATGCACGAAGATCGGCCATCGTCACAACGATAGCGTCAACGCCCCGCGCGGTCGCGTTTTGAATGTTGGATGCAATCGCATCACCCGATCCCTGAGAATCGAGATAGCTGATACTCCAGTCGTTTCCGCTCTCAGCAAGCCAAGCTTCAAAGCCGGCTTTTACGCGTTGTTCTGATTGAGACGCAGCGCTGGATTGAACCCAAGCAATATCTAGAGCAAGAGCTGGTGCGCCAATTGTCAACGCTGCGGCAACAACCGCGATCGAAAGTTTATTCATAGTGACCTCCCTAAGTCGTTAAGTCGTTTTTGCCCATGTTCATCAAGGACTAGGAGAAATCCTAACTACAAAAATTACATATGTCCAGTTCAGTTACATTTGTCCGTTGCAATAGATTGCATCACGGGACCAAACAGGTATTCTAGGTGTCATGAATATGTTGTCTGATAACCAACAAATGACCCGAGCCGCCTGGCTTTACTATGTTGGCGGTCTCAACCAGGAGGCCACATCTAAACGCATGGGTTTGACACGAGCACGCGTAAACAAGCTGTTGTCCCAAGCTCGAGATACCGGCTTAGTTTCCATTGTTATCAATGAACGTGATGTTGGCCTTCTTGCTGAAGAAGAGGCAATTCGAGCTGAGTTCGGGCTTGAGTTCTGCCTTACAACCCCAAAAATTGGTTTATCGGAAGTAGATGCCAGCACCGAAGCTCGAATTGTCTTCAGTATGGTCGGGGCGGCTGCCGCACAGTATCTTCGCGACCGGTTGACAGCAAACCCAGAGCTGATCGTGGGGACTGGATGGGGCCGAACACTGGAGCACGTCAGCCGAAACCTGTCTGGCATTGCAGCCCCAAACGCAAAGTTTTTTAGCTTGATGGGTTCACTGACCAGCAATTCTTCCTTCAACCCCTTCGAAGTTGTTCATGCCATTGCCCAAGCAACTGGGGCAGAGGGATATTTTTTGCCTGCACCTTTCATAGCCGATAGCGAAAGCGACCGAGAGGTGTTTCTTTCTCAAAGGGGGATTTCGGAGACGATGGAGCTTGCCAAACGGGCTGACCTCGCATTTGTCTCTGTTGGCGAGCTGACGGAGACCTCACTCTTAAGAACTCAGAATATGATCAGCGAAGAAGAGGTCACAACCCTACGCGACTTAGGTGCCGTCGGTGATACCAATGGTATCTTCTTTGATCAGAATGGTAAAACCGTTGATCATGATCTCAATCGCCGTATAGTCGCTATTGGATTGACACTCTTGGCAAGAACAAAAACCATCGTGCTTTCGGCTGGCCGCAGGAAACTTAGTGCTACCATGGCAATTCTGAGAAGCGGTGCTATTAAAGGTCTCATTATAGATGGCGACAGTGCAGTTCATCTCTACCAATCAATTCAAAAAAAGAAGTAGAATTTTGAAATCAAATGCTGCACAGCCGTGGCGCGAAATCAAATTTTGCGGTACACGATTTGTAGCCATTCCTGTGAATTCAACAGAGTTTTGTTCTGCCGTGATCAACAGCGTGCGAGAAACCCAAGTAACATCTCGAAAGGGCCTGAGGTGCTAAAGTTTGACATTCACCAATTCAGCACCTTTGCAGACGCGTTCAGCAACGACTTTGTGCAGGATACGATTGCTTTTTTGCGGGAAAAACGACCCACTTGGGCGGCGGAACAGTCAGAGGCGCAGATTGATGAGCACGTACAACACACCGTCAAATTTGCAAAAGCCCACAACATCAAGACTGTGGCCAGCTTTCAAAAATTAGCACTTATGAAGATAGACTTGGCGTTTGACGACGATCCCGGCAGCTATGCGCGGATGCTCTTGCGCGCCAATAGGTGGAGTGAGGAACGCCGTATTGTCAATTTCGATGCGGCGCGACGGTTGGATCCGTCGCTCAAACGGGTCAGGTTCAGACGCTAGCACCGCTCAATTCTTGCGCCGGAACACCTGGATTGACGCCTGTTCGAATTCGTAGAACCGCTGGTCATCCCGTAACGCCACAAGCACGCTTCGGTTCGTATCAGCAATGCGAAGCTCCAGGCGCAGCTTGCCTGCGCCACCATCCGCGAGCGTTTCATACGCGGCCAGTGTCTCTGCGATGTCAAAGGTGATATTGGCGACATATTTACCACCGTCAGTCCCGGACCACGTGAGACGCGCGTTCAGCGGCGCGCCGAGCGTGCTTCGGAAGGTAAAGGGCCGCATGAAATTGAAAAAGTCACGCTCGCCATTGAGGTAATTCAGGCGCAATTCTCCAACCGGCCCGTCACTGACAATTTCGACGGCCCAAGGATATTGGCGTTTGAATTTTGCAAATCGATCCGGGCTGTCTTGCGCATTTCCGCTATAATCCAGATCAGACATGACCATCTTAATAAAATCCGGTCGAGTATGCAGCGAAGACGGACGAAAATCCTCCCACGCGACATCTATTTGCGGGACCTCGAAGGTGCTCACCTGGTGAACATGGCGGTCTCCGGCCACCCAAAGAGAGACATTCCCTCCCGCCCCAAGCCCGACGATAAGAGTATCGTACTGGCCCTGCTTTCCGGATCTCTGGTTGGCGAACCCGGCCTCGAATAGCTTTGTCAATTCAACCGTGGACAAGTCCAGTTTGCGGCCATAGAATTTATCTTCGGCGTAAGAGAAATACTGAAGGTCGAGGTAGATTGGCAGAGCTTTGACCGCCGGGCCAATATCTGCAAGGCCAGTTGCTGACCCCCAGCCCGAGTTAATGGGCTTGCCAGCCCTCAAGTCAATCTTGTTTCCGTTCGCGTCCTCGAAGCTGCCAAGCAAAAGTTCCGCGGGATAGGCTTCATGGGCAGAAATGGCGGGGGTCCAATAGACTTCAGTCATGTCGTTCGAATCCTCAAATGCGATCAATATTGACGTTATCAAGATCAAGGCCGTCGTGACAAACAAGCCCACGGCAAGGACGGCTTTGAAGCGCTTATCCAATGTTTGTTCCTCGGACGCGCGCACCAACTATCGGATCCCCTGTCGACCAGTTCGGCTGATGTGCGCCTGCGCTGTCACCGTACCGCGCGGACAGGTGCAAATGTTCGTGCCGCAGCGCTCTGTGCCATTCATCGGTGGAATTCAACCAGCCCGAGGCCACTCTGCATTTGTTGGTGCCGATGGCCGCTCGGATTTCAGCATTCGCGCGGGTCAGCACAGATTTCTGCCCCGCATCCGTGACCGAGTTGATGGTGCAGTCGCCGTCATGGATCGTTCCAAGAAAGGGGATACCGGCGGGGCGCGCGCGCTCTACCATCAGGTGCAGAGGAATCCGACTGTAAAAATTGGTGAGCGGGCCGCGTGTACCCTTTAGTTGATTCCAGCTATCGACCTCCTGGATTTCGCCATCATCGAACCAGCCACGCTCCTCAAACCATTGACGTTCGCGGACAAACATAGCATTTTCCTCATCGCCCGACCACATGACGTCGATATCGACCAGCTGGTGGTCGGTCTCGCGCTCGCCAACTGCATAGCCTCCGCCAACATCAGAATGCACACCCGGCACAAATATCTGCGTGCCCGAACGAATGGTTGTGAGCTGGAAATTCTTCCTGTGCTCTTCTGCGGCGGCAATTTGGACAATCGTATCGGCCATATAAATGCCGTCGAGGTTAAGCTCTCTGACATCGTTTTCGTGATTCATGCCATAGGACGATACGGTGTCAAAGAGGCCAATAAACTCTACTTCAATGTCGCATTGAAGATCGATGCGCCCGCTGACGCGTTCCTGCAGCGTCAATCCCGTTTCGTTCATCATGCGCCAGATGAAATTGCGCGCAGCCGCCGAGCCTCGGCTAAAGCCACTGGCGTCGATGCAGAATTTTGTCACAGGCTCGCCCACACCAAAGCTGTCCACGGCTTGCAGCAACAGTTCTATGCCGCGATCTACTTTGGCGACCACACCTGTATCACCCAATCCGGTACCGGAATCCCACGCGTGGTCGGCCTCACCATCTGCAGTCCCGATACCCTCAATATAGATCGGTTCATAATGGTCGAAATCAGGATGGCTGGAACGACAGCAGCGCTCCATCTTGGACACATTGGATTCACCGGCTCCGGAAAATTCGGTTCCCACATTGGCGCGGTTATTGCCGGTGCCGTCAAAGAACACGCTGATGCGAATGGTGACCGAAGGCTCTTCAGGCATGTCCTCTTCGTCTTCTTCACCGCACTCCTGACAGGGATTATCTTCGGGGTGATCTCCGCCCGGCACGTCATCGTCGCCGTCATCGTCGTCTGGCGAATCATCGTCCGTGTCGCCGTCATCGGGCGTGTCATCGGGCGTGTCATCGGGCGTGTCATCGGGCGTGTCGTCTTCTGGTGGGTCCTCCTGTCCGCTCAGCTCCGTTTGGTACATATCGATCCAATCAGCGCACATCGCGTCATGATCCGGATTATCTGGGTCGAGTGGAATGCGCTGACCGTTCTCGTCCACCATATCTGGATACTTCGCATAAAACGCATCATCTGCGGCCGAGGTGGCGCCGGGATCAAGAGGGAGGGTTATTGCCATCTGACTTCCAGTTTCAAAATGATGACGCAACACAATCTGTAAAACGGCTGATTTATACGTCTTATCGAACTGAAAATAACCCTAAACTGCGCCGCGCGGTTTGAATAGAGACAGTTTTGGATTAGTGCTTTGGCTTGTTGGTCATTGATCACTATTGAGTTTTCGCACAGGATCGGCTTTATTTGATGTCGATATAGACCCAGTGTATTGTGTTTTTTAACTAGGATTTTGCCGTGAACCAGTCGAATCTCGTTGTTTTGCTTGACGCCAAACACCTAGGTGCGGCGCCGCAAGAGTATAAAGATGCTGATTCCGCCTTTGCGTTTTTAAAAGAGGCGTCGAGGGTCAAAAGGAACATGGAGCATTTCACTGAGCTCTGGACCAAGCTGCGCCCCAAACGATTGAAAGACCGCGCGTTCAAAGACCGGGATGCGTTGAAAGGCGTGGCGAAGCTGATGGCAGAGGGCAAGCTGCTCCTGAAGGCGCGTCGTTCTGCCGGTGGCGGTGGCGGCAAATCCAAAGATAAGGCGTCCGCACCACCTCCACCACAGCGCCGCCCACAGAAAACGTGGCAAGGTGGAATGAAAATTCGCGAGCGCCCAGACCCAGCACCCGCAAGCCAGCCGCCGCCACCTATTGATGTGGCCAAACAGGTCGAAGCACTTTTGTCAGCGGCAAAGTCCGGCGCGCCGTTTGTCAAGCAGTGCAATAAATAGTCGATCGTACCGTGTCCAACCGTAAGAAACTGACAAGCCCAAGAATCGAGACTGCCCTTTCGACCATCCTATTTCGCTATGCAGTGGTCGATCTGGCACAGGCCCCGCTGTTGGGTGAACACGTCATGGGCCGCCTGGCTGAGGAAGCTCAGCCGCTTTTGTCGCCCAAGCTTGATTTGGAGGTTCTCGCGGTTGGACCATGGATCGTGGAGTTGATACGCGTGCCTGAATTAGAACCCGCCATCGACACAAAATACGGCAACGCGCCCTGGGGCTACTTCATAGAGACCACAGTCGATATCGTTTCCTTGCGCCGCGCGTTGCGCCGTTACAACTATGTCGAGATCCCGACGCAAGCGCAACCTGTCCTGTTCCGCTATTGGGACCCGCGTGTGATGGACAATTTCCTAAAGGTCGGCACAAAGCTGCAATTGCGGGTGCTTTTTGAGTTCATTGACAGGCTTGAAGGGCCCTCGGGTATGTTCGACGTAAAACGCCCGGCGCAATTCACCTGACCCTAGCTGCCAGTTACCGACATTCTTTTCGCTATGGCCCCAAAAAATGCGGAGCTGGTCAGCCAACCAAAGCCGATTGTTTTCTGACGTTTTCTGGGTGGCAGAAGGGTTTTCCTCAGCTGCCGTCTGGCAGTGAAAGGTGCCGCGTAGTGCAGTAATGACCGCTTCAGGTAAACCCAGTTCAGGGTGGCGGTGAAGGTCGTGACATAAAGACGTCAGACGTTGGTGAAAATCAGCCACTCAAGATCCTTGGTGGTTCAAAGGCCCGGACTGTTGGCGGCACCCCCTTGTATCGTTCAACATCGACCAGACAAGAATGCGCAGTCGGTCCCTGCGCCAGGCTGGACGTGCCCTTGTCACGAGTCAAAGCATTTGGATTGCCGTGGCGGCACAACAAGGATCCGTCCGCCAGCCATTCCGGGTCCAACCATGCCCCGGTGCTGATCTGTACCACGCCCATGCGAATGTCATCGCTTAAAACCGCCACGGCCAAACAGGCCCCGCGGTCATTGAACACACGCACAAGATCGCCCGCAGATATAGCACGGCTGGCCGCATTTTCAGGATGCATCACCACCGGTTCACGCCCATTGATCTTGGCGGCCCGACTGACCGCACCATGATCAAGTTGCGAATGCAGTTTGTGTTTGGGTTGATTGGAAATCAGGTGCAACGGGTGTTCTTTATCGGTGGCGCCAAGCCATTCATCCGGTTCTTGCCACGTGGGATGACCCGGGCAATCCGCATAGCCAAACCCGGCGATGGTTTGCGAGAATATTTCGATCTTGCCACTGGGGGTGCGCAGCGGGTTGGCCGCGGGATCCCGGCGAAACTCAGACAACATCACACGCGGCTGATCAGGAGGTTCCACCCGGTGCCAGCCCTTGTCCCGCAACACCTTCAAAGACGGCAGCGTTACGCCGTTTTCAGCGGCAGATTGGCGGCTTTGATCATATATCCAGCGCAACCATTCCTCAGCACTACGCCCATCGGTAAAATCCTGTTCCACCCCCATCTTGCTGCAAATTCCGGCGAAGATATCAAAATCATTGCGGGCGTCCCCAGCGGGCGCAATTACCTGCTGCATGGCAACAATATAGGGGTCGCGCGGGGTCAACATAAGGTCGCGCCGCTCCAGCGACGTGGTGCAGGGCAGCACGATATCAGCATGTTTGGCCAGCGCGTTCCAGCACCATTCATGGACAATTACGGTATCAGGTGTTTCCCAGGCCTGTTTCAGGCGTGCCAGATCCTGATGGTGATGAAACGGATTGCCCCCGGCCCAATAGACCAGTTTGATGTCCGGGTAGGTGGCGGTTTGGCCATTATAGTCAAAGGCTTTGCCAGGGTTCAGGAGCATGTCACTGATCCGCGCCACAGGGATGAAATCGGCAACTGGGTTCTTGCCTTGCGGAAGTGCTCTGAATTTTACGTCGTGGGTTTCCAGCCCGATGGAATTCGCCGCCCCATAGCCATAGGCAATGCCGCCGCCGGGCAGGCCGATCTGGCCCAGCATAGCCGCCAGAGCGGTCCCGGCCCAGAACGGTTGTTCGCCATATTCTTGCCGAGTCAGCGCCCAGTTGATTGAAATTATGGTGCGCGCACGGGCCATGCGCCGTGCCAGATCCCGGATAGTGGCGGCAGGCAGGCCCGAGACCGCCGCCGCCCATTCTGCGGATTTCACAACCCCATCGGATTTTCCTGTCAGATAGTCGGCGAAACGGTCAAAGCCGATGGCATAACGCTGTAAAAATACAGGATCATGCAGGTTTTCCACCAGCAGTGTGTGCGCCAGTCCCAGCATCACAGCGACATCCGATCCGGGCCGCGGGGCCAGCCAGTCGGCCTTCAAACCGGCGTCCATATCACCGCGCAAGGGCGAGATATTGACGAACTCCACCCCGGCAGCGCGGGCTTGCATCAACGCCTCGCGGGTGCGGTGCCTCCCGGTGCCGCCCGCACTGATCTGTGCATTGCGGGTCGGAACTCCGCCAAAACCCACCAGTAATTGGGTGGTGTCGATGATGGATTGCCAACTGGTCTGCTTATGTATCAACCCCGCGAAATCCCCCAGAACATGCGGTAGGATCACTTCGCCCGCTGCGTGGCTGTAGGTGTTGACTGACCTTGTATAGCCGCCGATGCAGTTGAGAAACCGGTGCAGTTGGCTTTGCGCGTGATGGAACCGTCCGGCACTGCCCCAGCCATAAGAGCCGCCATAGATCGCTTGGTTGCCAAACTCGGCCCGTACGCGGTCAAGTTCGGTCGCGACCAGCGCTTCGGCCTTGTCCCAGCTGACCGCAACAAAGGCGTCGTCACCGCGCAGGTGCGTTGCACTTCCCGGCCCATGCCTTAGCCAACTTTCGCGCACCATTGGGGTTTTAATCCGGGTTGGCCCGTCCAGTACATCAATGATGCCGTTGCCGATGGGTGACGGGTCAGGGTCGGCCTCAAATCCGCGCAGGCCGGTGACACGACCGTTTTCAACCTGAACCCGGTAGGTGCCCCAGTGGCTGCTGGTCAGTGGATCATTCTGTGTCATGATCGTCCGGGCCCTTTAGAAAACTGCCCGATCATCAGGCACCTTGGTTAAACCTGTCAATCATTTCATCCCAGACCGGCACAAGGTCCATCAACCCGTCCCAGAACGATTGATCGCGGCGGCGGTCAAAATCCTCAAGGGAAACGCCTTGCTGTTCAACCCAGGTGTAATAGCCCAGGTTGAAAATCCGCTCGCGATCAAATCGGCTCAGTTCCTGCATATGGTCAATGCCTATGCCCAGCATATGCTGGCCAAAGGTCTCGGCGGCCTCAACTTCGCTAAAGCGTCCACCATAATACTTGGCTTCGGCAATCGACAGTTCGGTTTCGTACATATTTGCGCCATCGGTCGCGACCGTCAACACGATATCGTCCGCCCCCAGGTCCATGTATTTGGCGTATTTGATCGCCCCCAGAATATTGGCAATCGACGACAGGCCAAAATCGCCCAGCCCGGCAATCTGTTCCTGCGACAACCCCTTGTGACCAGAAAGAAACGCGCGCCCGGCCCCGGTGTTAAACACCAGATTAAGACCATCGCAGGCGCGGTCCGACACCCCAACCACAAAATCGGTGCCCATGACATTGTGGATCAATGGCACGTGTTTGTCGCCGATACCCTGAATATTATGTTCTCCGTATCCGTTATACAGCAGCGTCGGGCATTCCAGTGCCTCAATGGCCCCGACCTGCATCCCCAACGTCTGCTTCAAATGATCGCCAGCGGCCAACGTCCCGCCTGATCCGGTGGCAGCAACAAAGGCGCGCGGCTTAAGAGTGCCGCTGGCGTTAACATGCTCAATAATGCGCTGCATCGCCGGGCCGGTGACCGCGCGGTGAATGATATAGTTACCAAATTCACCGAATTGATTGAGAATCAGGTTTTCCGGGTCTTTGGCCAGCGTATGACAGGCGTCATAGATTTCCTTGACGTTGCTTTCGGTGCCGGGTGTGCGAAAAATATCCCTGGGATCCGCCAGCCAGTTGTTGAGCCAGTCAAAGCGCTCTTTGCTCATGCCCTCGGGCAACACAGCCACCGACCGGCAGCCCAGCAGCGTGGCAATCGCCACCCCGCCACGGCAATAATTTCCTGTCGACGGCCACACTGCGCGGTGACGTTTGGCGCTGAACGAGCCGGACATAAGACGTGGGATCAGACAGCCATAGGCGGCCAGAACCTTGTGGGTGCTGATCATCGGAAACCGGTTGCCCAGGGCCACGACGATCCTGGCCTTCACCCCGGTCAGGGCCTCGGGCAGCACCACATGGCCAGGCACATTCACCAGTGAGCGGCGATCTGCTCCATTATGCCAATGCACGCGGAAAAGATTGCGCGCGTCGGCGCCGTCCGGGTCGGCATCACTGATCTGGGCCAACTTATCTGCCAGTCGCGCGGGTGGGTCGGCCAGATCGGAAATCCGCGGCAAGACCACGCCCGCATGGTGCAATTGGTCGACATTGCCTGCATAAGCAGTCTGGTCGACAATCGTATTTTCAAGTCCCGGCGTCATGGCTGACCTTTCTTTTATTTTTCAGGAGGCACTTGGCGTAAAAAGCCTTGTCGGTGCAAAGTTCAGTTGGCATCAAGCACTGCATGTAAAAACTGCTTGGTGCGTTCGTTTTGCGGGTCACCGAATAACTGATCCGGGCTGCCCTGTTCGGCAATCTTTCCGCTATGGAAAAAACAGACCCGATCCGATATTTCGCGGGCAAAGCCCATCTGGTGGGTCACCATCAGCATGGTCAGGTTATGTTCATCATTCAGCGAACGAATGACATTCAGAACCTCGCCGATCACCTCGGGGTCCAGCGCCGATGTCACCTCGTCCAGCAGCATCACCTTGGGGCGCATCGCCAGTGCCCGGGCAATCGCCACGCGCTGTTGCTGGCCACCCGACAGGCGCGAGGGGTGCTGGTCTTTCTTATCTTCCATCCCGACCATGGCCAGCAGGTCAATGGCCCGTGCCTCGGCCTCGTCCCGGGCCATTCCCAGCACGTTTATCGGCGCCTCGACGCAGTTTTCCAGCGAGGTCATATGCGGAAACAGGTTGAACTGTTGAAACACCATGCCGATCTTGGATCGGTGTTGGCGCAGGTATTTCTCGTCGGCGACCTCAAGCCCATCGCCTTTGGGCATATGGGTCAGCGGTGCGCCATCCAGATAAATGACGCCGTCGTTGATCGTCTCAAGCGTCATCAGCACCCGAAGAACCGTGGTTTTCCCCGACCCCGAGGGGCCGATGATCGACACCATTTCGTTCTGCGCGATGTCCAGATCCAGCTTGTCCAGCACGGTCAGATCACCATAGCTTTTGGTAACCTTGCTGAACCGCACGACAGGGCCATCAGCCGCTTGCGTGGGGGGCGTTCGGTTGTTCATGTGTCCCTGCCTTATCGTTTAATTTTGCCCTGGGCGCGCGCCACTGCGGCCTCAAGTTTTCTAAGTCCCGCCGCCGTGGGCAGCGAAATCATCAGGAAGATGAACCCGACCATGGTGTAGGGTTCGAGATAGCGATAGGTTTCGGCCCCCAGGGCATTGGCGGTGTGCATCAGTTCGGCAACGCCAATGGTGGCCAGCATTGGCGTATCCTTGAAAATGCCGATCAGGTAATTGCCCATGCCCGGCAACGCCACCGGCAGGGCCTGGGGAAGAATGACCCGGAAATAGGTGCGGACCGGGCCCATGTTCAGGGCGCGGCAGGCCTCCCACTGGCCTTTGGGCACGGCATTCAGCCCACCGCGATAGACCTCGGACATATAGGTGCCGAAATGCAGGCCGATGGTGATCATCGCCGAGGTCCAGGCACTTAAGGTCAGGCCGAACTGCGGGGCCACGAAATAGACGAAGAACAATTGTACCAGTAGCGGCGTAGAGCGGATGAATTCGACAATCTCGCGGGTGATTATATTGACCGGGCGAAACCGGGTTTGCTGCAACAGCAGAAAAATCAGCCCGACCACCAGCGCGATCGCATATCCGATCAGTGCTGCCAGCAGGGTGTTGCCGGTGGCCCAAAGCATCCGGGGCAATATCTCAAAGGTGAAATCCCAACGCCATTGCATCTGTCAGCTCCCTTGATCCTGGCCCATCTTGCGTGCTGCAAGAACCTCAAGCCAACGCAGGAAAGGCGTCAGAACAAAGCGTGCCATGGCGTAATACACCAGCAACGCGGTGCCAAAAGCCTGCGCCGACATCCAGGTGGTCGCGTTGATCTGCTTGGCCACGAACATCAGGTCCACCACCGAGATCAGCGCCACCAGTGCCGTGGCCTTCAGCAATTCAACGGTCAGGTTGGCGGCAGGCGGCAGCAAAATCGGGAAGGTCTGCGGGATGATGATGCGCCGCATCCGCAACATCGGCGACATGTTCAGCGCCAGCGCGGCCTCCCATTGTGCCCGTGGCACGGCCTGCACCGAGCCGCGAAAAATCTCGGCGCCATATGCGCCGAAATTCAGCCCCAGCGCCAGTATCCCCGAGGTCATGGCCGTGAACGACACCCCCATCAGCGGCAGCACATAATAGACCCAATAAAGCTGAACCAACAGCGAGGTGCCGCGAAAGAATTCAATATAGATCGTGGCCAGAACCTGGCTGACGCGCGATCGCGAAAGCCGCATCAACCCAAACACCAGCGAAACCGAGATTGCCAACAGGGTGGCCCCCAGCATCACCAGCCCGGTGTTCACAGTGCCCTGCAACAGCTTGGGCAGATAGGTGGCTATGAACTCGAAATAGGACACGGGCGGGGGTCTCCGAAACGGGTGCAGGAAGGGGCGAAAAAGGTGGTGTCAGGCGGCGGAATGCCGCCGCCTGAGGATCGTCATTCGCGCCTAGCGCGTGCAGGCAAATTCGGTGGACGCATCCGCCGCCGGCAACTGGTATTTGGTATAGCCATAGGGGGCGGTTGCCGCCATCCATGCCTCGCCGCCAATCACCTTGGCCATGGCCGTATTGAACGCCGCCAGGAACTCAGTGTCGGCCTTGCGCATGCCTATTCCCACCCAGTTCTGGGTCCAGACCGGCAGATCCTTGGGGTCTGTCACCTCGAACTGGCCATCGGTCTTGTCCACGTGTTCCATCGCGCCAAAAAAGGTCTGGACCGCGGCATCGGCCCGTCCGGCCTTCATTGCCGCCAGAATTTCAACCTCGCCGGCAACCAGCATCATCTGGCTGTCGGGCACGCCTTCTTTCTTGGCCGCCTCAACCGTGTTGAACCCGGCCCCGGTCACCAGCTTGGCACCGGTTGTGATGATGTCCTGATAGGTGTGGATATTCTTGGGGTTGCCGGCCGGCACCAGAAACGCATCGCCAAACAGCCCGATCGGGTCGGAAAAGTTGATGTTCGCGCAGCGACTTTTCAGAATGTACATACCACCGGTGATGATGTCATAGCGATTGGCTTGCAGCCCCGGGATCAATCCGGCCCATTCGTTCACCGAAGCCTCGTAATTGGTGATGCCCATTTCCTCAAGAACCACCAGTGTCAGCGCGTTGACAAAACCCAGCGGCTCGCCGCCATCCCCCGGATAGGCCCATGGAATGGCCGTCGCGAACCCAAGGCGGATCGGGTCTCCGGCGTTGATCCGGTCGCTTAATGGGTCGGCCCCTGCCCCGGTCACGAAAAGCATCGCGCCACCAATAGCGGCCAGCGCTGTCGTCCTGAATGTCTTCAACATTTTATTCTCCTCTGTTGTTGGCATGTGCTGTCAGCGTTCGGTTGCAAACAGTCTTCACCACTAGGCCTTCAGGCTTGTTCAATTGACCCATTGATCAATAAGCTGAATACCAGATATACATCAAGATAGCGGTATTACGTGAATGTAGTACGTCAACCTTGGACTATTACCTGGGAGAATGCCGAGTTATTCGGCAATAATTTGATGGGATCACATCATGGCCGAAATAAGTGAACTTGACCGCACCATCCTGCGACTCATGCAAAAAAACGCCCGCACGCGGCTCGACGACATCACGGCCCAGGCGGGTGCATCGGCGGCGACGGTCCAGCGCAGGGTCAAGCATTTACGCTCAACCGGGATCATCTCGAGCGAGGTTGCAATTGTTGACCCTGAAGCGGTTGAGTTTGCGATGACCTTTCTAATTCTTGTCGAATTGGAACGTGAAAGCCTTCACCAACTCGACAGCTTTCGCCGCAAAGCAAAGGCTGAACACCAAATCCAGCAATGCTATTATATTACTGGCGAGGCCGATTTTGCGTTGATCGCACTGGCCAAAAATATGAAAGACTACGAAGCGCTGACGCAACGCTTATTCTTTGAAGATACCAACGTCAAAAGATTCCGCACAAGTGTGGTCATGGATCGCACCAAGGTCGGCATGACTGTGCCCGTATAATCGTGATCAAAAGAGCTTATGATACGATTCCGCCCCCAGCCGGACTCGACCCCATTTATGCTATGCTTTGCACGGGCCTAAAAAATCGCGGAAGGAAGCCAGGTTGCCAGCCCCGGGAATGACCACACCAGCAGAACCCCAATCACTTGCAGGCCGATGAACGGCACCACGCCGGCATAGATCTGTCCGGTCGTCACCTCTTTTGGCGCGGCCCCGCGAAGATAAAACAACGAGAACCCGAAGGGCGGCGTCAGAAAGCTGGTTTGCAGGTTGATGGCGATCAGTATGCCCAGCCAGATCGGGTCATGCCCCATCAGGATCAGGGTCGGGGCCACCAGCGGCAGCACGATCACCGAGATTTCGACAAAATCCAGGAAAAACCCAAGCACAAAGATGAAAAGCATCGAAAATACCAGCGCGCCGGTTGGCCCGCCCGGCAGGTTGTTCAGGATTCCAGCCACCCGTTCCTCGCCGCCCAGACCGATGAACACCAGCGAAAACATGCCCGCCGACAGGATCGTGGCAAAGATCATCGCCGTCATCGTCAGGGTCGAATCCAACGCCTGCTGCACGATCCGCTCGCGCAGGGCGGCGCGCAGGGCCAGGATGATGGCAACCGCGCCCAGCAACACCATCAGCGCATAACCGGCCCCGGCAATCAAAGACCCGGCGCCAAGATCACTGCGTTGCAGGCGCACCGGAAACAGCCCGGCAAGCACGCCAACCACGACCAGCGCACCAGTGCCCAGCAGAATGAGGCGCGGGTTCACGCCCAACCGGTGGCCTGCCATCAGCAAGGCACCGATGGCACCAACCGAAGCGGCCTCGGTCGGGGTGGCGACACCGCCCAGAATGGCGCCCAGCACCGCGAATATCAGCAACACCGGCGGCACGATGGCGCGGATGATTTCGGCTGGCGCGGGGCGGGCCAGACCGGGCGGGGCCGACGGCATGTCTTGGGGGCGCAGCACGCCACGGATCAGGATATAGATCAGGTACAGCGCCACCAGGGTTAGGCCGGGGATGATCGCGGCGGCAAAATACTGCCCGACCGACAGCGCCTCGACCGAAAATTTGCCCTGTTCGTATTGCGCCTGCTGAAAGGCGTTCGACATCACATCGGCCAGTATGATCAGCAGGGTCGAGGGCGGAATGATCTGCCCCAGGGTCCCGGCGGTGCAGACGATGCCCGACGCCACCCGCGGGTCATAACCCGCGCGCAGCATGGTCGGCAGGGCGATCATCCCCATCGCCACCACCGTGGCCCCGACAATGCCGGTCGACGCAGCCAAAAGCGCACCCACCAGAACCACCGATATGCCCAGCCCCCCCTTGAGCTGACCAAACAGGCGGCCCATGGTGTCCAGCAGTTCCTCGGCTATCCGGCTTTTCTCAAGCACGGCACCCATCATCACAAACAGCGGAATGGCGATCAGTACCTCATTGCTGAGAAGGCCGAAAACCCGTTGCCCCATTGCCCCGAGCAGCGAGATGTCCATCACCCCGACAACCCAGCCATAATAGGCGAAAAATATCGCCACCCCGGCGACGCTGAACGACACCGGAAAGCCCAGAAGGATCGCGCCCATCAGCGCCCCAAACATGATCACATCAAGGTACTCGGTCATGGCGTTGCCTTTGGAAGAACCAGCCTGATCAGCAGCGACAGCGATTGCAGCATCACCAGAATGGCAAACGCCGGGATCAGCGATTTTAGCAGGAATACCGCCTCGATCCCGCCAACCGAAATTGGCCCCTCAAAAATCTTCCACGAGTTTCTGACCGATGGCCAGGACCAGTAAAGCAGCGCCGCCATCGACGGTAACAATAAAAACAGATGCCCGAATATGTTGATCTGCCGTTGGCGGGTCGGGGTTGCCTTGGCATAAAACACATCGACCCGAACATGTTTGTCCACCAACAGGGTATAGCCCGCGCCAAGCATAAACAGGGCCGCGTGCAGGTACAGAACGCTTTCCTGCACGGCAATCGAATTGACGCCAAACACATAGCGCCCGACGACAATGGCGAACTGGATCAAAACCATCAACAACACGAACCAGCGAACCAGCCGCGCGGTGGACCGGTTCAGCCCGTCCAGTAGGTCGGCAAATCTATGCATCTGCCTCTCCCCGGGCAAAAAATGACCCGGCGCGCAGCGAACCGCGCGCCGGAGCAGGTATCAATAGCCCATGATACGGGCCCGCGCGTTCATCTGTCCATTGTCGGCGTAGGTCATGTAACCGCCAACAGAATCGCGATAGGCGACAAAGCTTTCGGTGATGCGCCTGACCAGTTCGTCGTCGTCCTGGCGCAGATCATCAATCACTTCGCCTGCCGCCTTGCCCATGGCGGAAATGACTTCCTCGGGGAACATTTTGACCTGTACGCCCTTTTCGGCCACCAGCGCCTTGAGAGACAGCGCATGTTTGGTGGTGTATTCGGTCCAGACCGGAATATACAGGCTCTCGGCGGCCAGGCTGACCACCTGTTGCAGATCATCCGGCAGGTCCGCGTAGGCCGCCGAATTGACGCCGATTTCCTCGGCCGAGGACGGCTCGCCCACACCGGGCCAATAGTAATTCTTGGCCACCTGATAATAGCCAAGCGCGCTGTCGGTCCACGGGCCGATGAATTCGCCCGCGTCCAAAGCGCCAGTCTGAAGCGCCTGGAACATTGCCGGGCCGCTCATCGCCTGAACCGCCATCCCCAGTTTCGCGGCCATTTCCGAGGCCAGCCCGGTGGTGCGGAACTTCAACCCCTTGAGGTCTTCGGCCGAATTGATCTCGGTGCGGAACCAGCCGCCCCATTGCGGGCCGGAATTGCCGCACAGAAACGGCTTGATGCCAAACCTGCCGTACATTTCATCGTAAAGCGCCTGACCACCGCCGTGATAAAGCCAGCCGAACTGTTCATCGGCGCGCAGACCAAAGGGCTGCGATCCAAACAGCAGGATGCCCTTGGATTTCGACCCCCAATAGGCGGGCACCGCGTGATAAAGCTCGGCTGTGCCTTCGGACACCGCGTCAAACACCCCGCGACCGGGAACCAGTTCGCCCGCAGCATATAGTTTCACCTCGATGCGGCCACCCGACAGGGTGGTGATCCGGTCGGCCATCGACTGGGCCGCAACGCCGGGGCCAGGCAGGTTCTTGGGCCAGGCGGTGACCATTTTCCACTGGCGTATGCCTTGGGCGATGGCCGGGCTGGCCAGGGCCGTCGCGGCCACGCCCAGTGCGCCCGCCCTCAGAAACTTGCGTCTTTCCATTGGTTTTCCTCCGTTAATTGGTCGTGTCATCCAGGTAGTGCGGGCAATCCGCGCCCATGTTCACGCGCCAGTGACCGCAATCTGGCAACCGTTACCCCGTTTCCCTGCGATCTCCGCATTCGGGGTGTCAGTCACCCTTGATTAAGTACGTACTTTATATCTTTATGGTGTCACTTAATAATGTCAATGGAATCGTTGCCGTGCACATTCTTCACGCCATACAGACTCTGACCTTGCATGGACGCACTGCTGCGCGATCAGCCTTGGCAATCGCTGGCCCGACGTTCGCAACGCCAGTTTGGCAAAGAGGGTCGCCATTTGGGCTGTGACGCGATAATCCGCAGCTTCAACGCTGCAACCGCACGATTGGGGCAAGACCGATGACAGCCGTGACGCGCCATTCGTGGAAAGATATCCGCAACCGGATCCACGCCCGGATTCTGGATGGTACCTATACACCCGGAGACAAGCTGCCCCGGGACGAGGATATCGCCGGGGAACTGGGCTGTGCGCGCAGCACCGTGCAACGCGCAATGCGCGACCTGTCGGACAGCGGCACCATCGAACGGCGGCGCAAGGGCGGCACGCATGTTCGCGCAGACCCGGTCACACGGGCAATATTCGACATCCCGATCACCCGCAGGGAGGTCGAGCAGAAAGGCAGCGTGTACGGCTATCAGCTTATCAGCCAGGGCATCGCGCAGACACCCAGATCGGTCACCGCGAAATTCGGCCTGCAGGCGCCTGCCACGATGCTGCGGGTCCAGGCGCTGCATCTGGCGGACCAGGGGCCCTTTATCTATGAAGACCGCTGGGTTTGCCTTCAGACTGTTCCCGAAATTTCCAATGTTGATCTGGAACGCGAAAGCGCCAACGAGTGGCTGGTTCGCAACAAACCATACAGCCGGTGCGACCTGCGGTTTTATGCGATCAAGGCCAGCAGTCATGACGCACGAGTGCTGGAAATTGCCCCAGGCGAGGCCCTGTTTGTCATGGAACGAACGACATGGATAGGAACCAAACCGATCACCACCGTCAAAGCCGTAACCACCCCCGGCTATCAATTGCTAACGCAAATTTAATGGATATTATCTTTAGTTGGTCACACCAACTGGAGCGGTTCTGTTTTTCGGAACAGGTTCCGCGCTGAATGCCTGAATGCACATTGGTTCATGAACCTTGCAGATACGGCCGAAAAGTTGGAGACCTGACCTAGAGACTACAACGAAGAACGACCGCACAGCGCCGTCGGTAACAAAGTCCCGGCGGCGTTGATGAAATCGGCAGACGCATCCAGCCCGTCTGTTTGATCAAAGTGCGGGAAATCCAGCCCTGACCGGGGACACTTTGGGTAGCACATCATAGGTCCATTGGTGCCCATATCGCATGGGTCGTCAGGCGGGGGCTGAATATTCGCCCTTGCACGTTAAACACTCTCTCAATTCTTGCGACTTGGTTCACAGACACAGCCCCTTTCAATAAGAGACTGTATTTCCTTTATACGGCAATAGTTTAACGGGATGTTGGCGACTCAAAGCGAGTCGCCTTGAACGACCCGCGTTTAAACGTTTGTTGCAAAATTGTTGCAAAAATACGAATCCGCCAACCTTGCGGTTAGCAGTTTTCGATTATTTTCAACTGATTAGATGGTGAGCCGTGTTGGGTTCGAACCAACGACCTACTGATTAAAAGTCAGTTGCTCTACCAACTGAGCTAACGGCCCATCTCATTCTTGGAAACAACGGGTTGTTTCCCATGCCGCTCTTTAAGCCAATTCATCCGTCGGGATCAACCAGTTAAATCGCAAAGAATGGCACCCCATATTGATGATCCGGGCGCCCTGCTAGGCGAGCTTGGTAGGTAACCGGCGCGGCGCGGTCAAGCCCTAATGTTTGAGGATCGCATACATTCGCTGGATTCATCTT
This sequence comes from Paracoccaceae bacterium, assembly GCA_021648025.1. Lineage (GTDB taxonomy): Bacteria > Pseudomonadota > Alphaproteobacteria > Rhodobacterales > Rhodobacteraceae > NVQY01. The sequence continues at coordinate 41,884 of JAKITO010000016.1, read as the reverse complement.
CCCCCCGTCGTTATATGGCGCCATGGCTGACCAGAAAACCACCGGATTTGCGTTCCTGAAGATGCACGGGCTGGGCAATGACTTTGTCGTAGTCGATGCGCGCGCGTTGCATGTGACGATTTCACCCAAAGTGGCCCAAGCAATTGGAGATCGCCATTTCGGGGTCGGATTTGATCAGCTTGTCGTGATCCATCCGGGTGATAATACCTGTGATGCGCGTCTGGCGTTCTGGAACGCCGATGGGTCTGCCGCACAGGCCTGTGGCAATGCAACCCGCTGTGTGGCACGGCTTTTGATGCAGGAGACCGGCCTGGGCACGGTGCGCCTTGCCACCCCGCGCGGGGTTCTGACGGCAAATAACGCAGGCGATGGGCTGGTATCGGTCAACATGGGGGCCCCATTGCTGCGGTGGGACCAGGTACCGCTTGCGCGCGAGGTTGATACCCTGAACCTACCGGTCGATGGCGATCCGGTCGCCACCGGCATGGGCAATCCGCACTGCACGTTCTTTGTTGATGACCTTGACGCAATTGACCTGCAAACCCTTGGCCCCAGAATTGAACATCATCCGCTGTTTCCGGAACGCACCAACGTGCAGATTGCCCAAATCACTGGCCAGGATCAAATTGCCGTGCGCGTATGGGAACGCGGCGTTGGGGTCACGCTGGCGTCCGGCTCGTCCTCTTGCGCTGTGGCGGTTGCCGCTGCGCGACGTGGACTGACCGGCAACTCAGTACTGATTGAACTGGCGGGCGGCCCCCTGAGCATTGACTGGCGCGCCGATGGTGTCTGGATGACCGGGCCAACCCAGCATGTATTCAGCGGTACGCTGACACAGTCGTTTCTGGATGGGCTGACATGAACGCCCCGCTGTTTACCACGTTGGGCTGCCGGTTGAATGCCTATGAAACCGAAGCAATGAAAGAACTGTCGGTCCAGGCCGGGTTGACCGATGCAGTGGTGGTAAACACCTGCGCTGTCACCAGCGAGGCGGTTCGCAAAGCCCGTCAGGAAATACGCCGTCTGCGACGGGACCATCCGCAGGCCCGGCTGATCGTCACCGGCTGTGCCGCACAGATCGACCCGCAAAGCTTTTCCGCCATGCCCGAAGTGGACGCGGTGATTGGCAATACGGAAAAGATGATGCCCGCAACCTGGGCTGGTCTGGCGCCTGATTTCCTTGGCGACATCGAACCGGTTCAGGTTGATGACATCATGTCGGTGCGTGAAACGGCGGGCCATCTGATTGACGGCTTTGGCACCCGCGCGCGGGCCTATGTGCAAATCCAGAACGGTTGTGATCACCGCTGTACGTTTTGCATAATCCCCTTTGGCCGTGGCAATTCCCGCTCGGTCGGGGCGGGGGTTGTGGTGGACCAGATCAAACGCCTGGTGGATCGTGGCTATAACGAGGTTGTGCTGACCGGGGTGGATATGACCAGTTGGGGCGCTGACCTGCCGTCAGAGCCAAAGCTGGGCGATCTGGTGCTGCGTATTCTGCGGCTGGTGCCGGATCTGGCACGGTTGCGGATTTCTTCGATCGACTCGATTGAGGTGGACGCGTGCCTGATGCAGGCCATTGCCACCGAGCCCCGATTGATGCCGCACCTGCATCTAAGCCTGCAACATGGCGATGACATGATCCTGAAACGGATGAAACGCCGCCACCTGCGCGATGATGCGATCCGCTTTACCCATGAGGCGCGGGCTTTGCGGCCCGACATGACATTTGGCGCCGATATCATCGCCGGGTTTCCAACCGAGACGCCCCAGATGTTCGAGAACTCAATGCAGTTGGTCGAGGATTGCGGGCTGACGTGGCTGCACGTTTTCCCTTACTCACCCCGCCCCGGCACCCCGGCTGCGCGGATGCCTCAGGTCGACGGCAAGGACATCAAGACGCGGGCGGCCCGGTTGCGTCAGGCCGGCCAGGCCCAGGTTGAGCGGCATTTGCAATCCCAGATCGGGCAGAGCCACCGTGTGCTGATGGAAAGCGCGAATATGGGGCGGACTGAGCAATTTAGCGAAGTGGTGTTTGCAACCGCGCGACCTGTGGGCGCCATCGTTGAAGCCCGCATCACCGGCGCATCCAGCCGTCAGCTAACCGCAAGTTAAAAGAGCCCCTCTGGCGCACAGTTATATCTCGTTACCGGCCTTCGGCCCGCTGCCTCGGGCTGGTGCTGTGAGGCAAAAGAAAACCCCCAGCGGCAGCGCCGATGGAGGTTTTCCGAATTGTCATGATCTTGGGCTTAGTCGTTGTCTTTACCTTTGATCGGCGCCCAGATGCGTTTGTTGGTCAGGTACAGCAGCACCGACAGAATGGTCAGCATCAGCACACCGACAAACCCGGCCTGCTTGCGCGCCATCATCTTGGGCTCTGCCGCCCACATCAGGAACGCCGAGACGTCCTGAGACATGTGGCGCACATCGTTGGCGTTGCCGTCGGAAAATTCGACCCCTTCGTCAGTCAACGGCGGTGACATTGAAATCCAACTGCCCGGCACTGTTCGGTAACCGTCTTCGTCCAGACAGGTATCCGGGTATCCGCCATTGGCAAACGCTACGTTGTAAAACCCATCGAAATCCTCTGGTGCACACTCTGGCGCATCGTGATAGCCATTGAGCAGCGAAGCAATATACTCTGGCCCGCCCATACCCTTGAACATCTGGTTGATGCCCAGACCATAAGGTCCGTGGAAACCGGCGCGGGCCTTGGCCATCAGGCTTAGGTCCGGCGCATTGACATCGTTACTGACCGGAAAGGTATCGACCGGCTTTGCCGGGCGGAAATCATCCAGTTCCGCGTCGAAAACTTCAAAATTCTCAGCGGCAAAGGCGCGGACCTGATCCTTGGGCATATTTGGCCCGCCTTCGTCCGACAACGACCGGATCGGCACCAGCTTCATACCGTGGCAGGCCGCGCAAACCTCGGTGTAAACCTGCAACCCACGTTGCAACTGGTTCTGATCAAAGGTGCCAAACGGACCTTCGTAGGAAAATTCAAAGTCCTCCACAAGGCTCTCTCCACCTGCCGCCATGACGGCAACAGGGGAAATGGCAAGGGCCGCACTGATTGCTAGGGTCTTGAACATATCTTGCAATCCTTTCTTATTCTGCCGGGGACGCAGAAGAATCTGCATCGCCGTTTTTGCCATAATGCGCGTCAAAGTCTTCCTCGATCGTCGCTGGCGGTGCAGTTGGTTTCTCCAGCACACCAAGCAGCGGCAGGATCACCAGGAAGTAGCCGAACCAATAGGCCGACGCGATCAATGACCAGGTGGCATAAGGTTCTTCCGCCGGCATGGCCCCAAGCCACATCAACACGATAAAATCGATCACCAACAAGGCAAACCACCATTTGAACATCGGACGATACCGCCCCGACCGCGCGCTGGAAGTGTCCAGCCACGGCACCAGCGCCATCACCGCAATCGCCCCGAACATCGCCAGCACGCCAAAGAACTTGGCGTCAACGATGCCAGCCGTCACGAATGACGCGAATTGCACCACCCAGACCTCGGATGTGAACGCCCGCAGGATTGCGTAGAACGGCAGGAAATACCATTCCGGCACAATATGCGTCGGTGTCACCAGTGGGTTGGCCTCGATATAGTTGTCCGGGTGGCCCAGGTAGTTGGGCATGAACCCGACCACAGCCCAGAATACCGCCAGGATCACCACCAGCGCAAACAGGTCCTTGATCACAAAGTACGGCCAGAACGGCAGCGTATCTTTCTTGACCTCAGCCTTGGATCCGCGCCGCACCTCAACCCCCGAAGGGTTTGAATTGCCGGTGGTATGGAACGCCCAGATGTGGATCGCCACAAGGGCGGCAATCACAAACGGCAGCAGATAGTGCAGGCTGAAGAACCGGTTCAGCGTGGCATTGTCCACCGCAGGCCCGCCCAGCAACCAGGTTTGCAGCGCCTCACCGATAAACGGGATCGCGCCAAACAGACCGGTAATCACCGTGGCACCCCAGAATGACATCTGCCCCCAGGGCAGCACATACCCCATGAATCCGGTCGCCATCATCGCCAGATAGATCAGCATGCCAATGATCCACGTCACTTCGCGCGGGGCCTTGTACGACCCGTAATAAAGCCCGCGAAAGATGTGCATATAAACCGCGAGGAAAAACAAGGAGGCGCCGTTCATGTGCAGATACCGCAGCATATAGCCGCCATTCACGTTGCGCATGATGTGTTCGACGCTGGCAAACGCCAGATCCACATGCGGGGTGTAATGCATCGCCAGTACAACGCCCGTGATGATCTGCATCACCAGACAGAACGCCAGGACAATGCCCCAGATCCACATCCAGTTCAGGTTTTTCGGCGTCGGGATCATGATCGTGTCATAAGCCAGCCCGACAATCGGCAGGCGGGCATGAAGCCACTTTTCAAAGCCCGTTTTCGGTTCGTAGTGATCGTGCGGAATACCGGACATCTCGCGCTCCCTTATCCCAGTTTTATCGTTGTTTCATCGAGGAATTCCGCCATCGGAACCGGCAGGTTCTCGGGTGCGGGGCCTTTGCGGATACGACCGGATGTGTCGTAATGCGAGCCGTGACACGGGCAGAACCAACCGCCGAAATCCCCGGCTCCGTCACCCAGCGGCACACAGCCCAGATGGGTGCAGACCCCTACCATCACCAACCATTCGCCAGCCTCGTCCATCGTGCGGTTTTGATCCGACCCGTCCTGACCCGGATTGTTGGAATTACGCGCCACATTATCCATCAGAAGGTCCAGATCAACCGATCTTGCGTCTGCAATCTCATCCGCGCCACGGCGGCGAATGAACACCGGCTTGCCCAGGAATTTGACACTGATCTGCGTGCCAACCTCGACATCCGCGATATCAACGCGAATCGACGACAATGCCTGCACATCCGCCGACGGGTTCATCTGATTGACCAGCGGCCAGACAGCTGCACCTGCGGTTATGGCACCTGCTCCTGCTGTCACATAATAGAGGAAATCCCTCTTTGTGCCATCGTGGTCATCTGCGTGGTCATCTGCGTGGGACACGAGGTTAACTCCAATTCTTACGCCCAGAACGGGCAACGCAATTAACGCACCGCTAGGAAAGCAGTGTCTTTGGCGGGCTATTTATCGCGGGTTTTGTGGTTCGTCCAGCGGTTAAAGGCGCGCATGTGGGCAGGATGACTTGGATTTGGTTAACAAATTTGCCTACGATGTGCATCTTTTGACCCTTTATTGCTGGATTCAACCCGTCGGCGGCCGGGTTGCCACCATGCTGGCCCTTGATTCGAAGGCTTTGAACCATGCGGCAAGGGCATCATTGTCTTTACGCCACCCGCGCGCGTCCAGGCGAAAATCCAAATAGCTTAACGCACAACCAGCGGCGATCTGTCCCATATCCAATGGCCCACCAAGGTGGCCCATCCAATCGTGCGTCATCACGGCGCAGGCGCGTTCGATCTTGGCCCATTGTGCATCGCACCATTCTTCCATCTGCTTTTCCTCAGGCCGCAGCCGCCCTTCAAAGACAATCAACAGGGCGGCGTCCAGCATCCCATCCGCCAAAGCTTCAAGCGTGCGGGCCTGCCAGTGCGCCGCACCAGATTGATAAAGCCCGGCTTTTGCGCGATCATCGAAATAGGCGCAGATCACCCGGCTATCAAACAATACCGACCCATCGGCCAGTTCCAGCGCAGGTACCTTGGTCAAAGGGTTCCTTGCCATCAAGGCGTCAGACGGGGCAAATGGCGTGCCCCCGGCATTGACCAATTCCACATCATCGCTTTGCCCGGTTTCAAGCAGCAACACCCGGACCTTGCGGACATACGGCGAGGTTGGACTGTGATAAAGCTTCATGAGTGCACTCCCGGATTGGATATGCTGACGACCCTAGGACGATATACCTCAGCCGTCCAGAACGCCCCGCATCAAAGCTGCAAGAGTACGCTCTTGTGACCCTATTCCATAGGCATCGACAAAGCCTGCCGCCCTTTCCCGCACTTCATCCGGCTTATTTTGCGCCAACTTCCAGGTGCCATCGACGCCAGTCAGCTCCATCCGGAACGGCACAATCATCCGCATCATCTTGCCCAGGGCCTCAGGCTCCATCTTGTCCGCGGTCCATGGGGCTTTAGGCTCAAGCTTTGCCTCAAACTGCATTGACAGACGGTCAAGAACCCCTCGCAACGCTTCATCCGGCAACCGCTCTAACAGGCCGCTTAAATGCACCGCCACATAATTCCAGGTCGGCACCTGCCCTTCAACCCCGTACCAATCAGGCGAGATATACGAATCCGGACCAGAGATTGCGAGGAGTGCAGGCAACGGCCCAGTATTTACCGTGGCGAGCATTCTTGCGATGTGATTGGAACGGACCAGATGCAATTCCACCGACTTACTATCCTCAGCCACCAAAAACGGCACATGCGCCAGCATCGGCATGCCTTTGCCCCCTACGGCCAATACGCCAAACCCGCGCTCTCGGGCAAAGGCAAGGTTATCCGCCTCGCTTGCGTCATGAAACATCTGATTTGGATGCATGGAACTACCTTTTTGCTGACAACGCTCTTGCAGGTTGGGGCAGGTTTTGGCAAGTTCTTCCTGTTCTCAGGGCGGGGTGAAATTCCCCACCGGCGGTATGCAGACCTGATCTGCAAGCCCGCGAGCGCAATGGGTTTCCTTTGGAAACCCATTGGTCAGCAGATCTGGTGAGACTCCAGAGCCGACGGTTAAAGTCCGGATGAAAGAGGACGTGCAGATCGTATCGCCAACCCGGCGATACCTCTGCCCGTGATCGCCTTGGGTGGACGTGTCGAAACCTAAAAAAGGAGATCACTCATGACACTCACCCGATTTGCATTTATCAAAGCCAACTGGCATGTCCCAATCGTCAACCGCGCACTGGACGGCTTTCTAACGCTTATCCCTCCGGCGCAGGTCGATATTTTCGACGTCCCCGGCGCATTCGAAATGCCACTTCTGGCCCGTGATCTTGCCCTAAGCAGGCAGTACGGCGCTGTTGTCTGTGCTGCCTTTGTCGTGGACGGTGGCATCTACCGCCATGACTTTGTGGCAAGTGCTGTGGTTGATGGCCTGATGCGCGCCGGACTTGATAGTGGCATTCCGGTTCTGTCGGTCTCACTGACCCCGCATCAGTATCAGGAAACCGCACATCACGATGCCATTTTCGCCGCGCATTTTGAACAAAAAGGCTGTGAAGCCGCCGAAGCGGCCTTGCAGATCACCCGAACCCGCGCCCGTTTGGCGGCTTGAAGGAACACAGTCCCGGGTCGACCCCGGGGCTGTGTTACGCTTTTATTCTGAATCTTACTCGGGGCGAATTATCCGGTTCGTCAACACGCCAATATTTTCGATCTCAAGCTCGAATTCATCGCCGGGGGCCAGACGTTTGCCAATCTCCAGCCCACAGCCGGTGCCAACCGTGCCCGAGCCGATGACTTCGCCGGGATAAATCGTTTCCGAGGCCGAGATATGCGCCAGAATGGCCGCAAAATCATGGTGCATATCGCGCGAATTGCCACCCCCCCAAACAGCGCCGTTAACCCGCGCCTGCATGTCCAGAGCCACGGGATGCGGCACTTCATCCGCCGTCAGGATGTAAGGCCCAAGGATGTTACCGGTGTCAAAATCCTTACCCTTGGCCGGACCCAATTGACCGGCCATTTCCACCATCTGCGCATCACGCGCCGAAATGTCGTTCAGGATGGTATAACCGAATATGTGGTCCGGGGCGTCAGCCGCAGAAATGTCCTTGCCTTGCTTGCCCACCACAATCGCCAGCTCCAGTTCGATATCCAGGAATTCAGCGTAAGATGGCCAGATCACATCCGCCCCCTGGCCAATGAACGACATCCGGTTGCCTTTGTAATAAATCGGCTGATCATACCAGACCTGCGGAATGGCAAACGCCCGTCCCGTCATCTTTTCCGCCGCTGCAAAACTGTTCTTCAGGTGCGTCTCAAACACCAGGCAATCGCGAAATTGCACCGGCTTCAATGGCGGCAGAAACGTCACGTCAGCAGTTTTCATAAGCGCACGTTTGGTGGATCGCCGGATCAGGTGTTCCGCCTGTTCCAGACCATAATCGCCCTCTTCGATCACCGACAACATATTGGTGAATGTCCGGGTCTCATAGCGCGCCAATTCAGCCGCCCGGTCCAGATCAAGCAGCACCTCGTCGTCCAGTGCCGCCACAACGCGGGATCTACCTTCGAATGAAACCGTTGCCAGGCGCATGTGCGTGTTCCTTGTCTGGGTACATTGGTGCGCAGCTTTGGCGCAGGGGACAGGGTGGCGCAAGAGGCGTGGTTGCGGCTTAATAACAGGTCGCGTTTGTGGGCGGGGCCGCTCATCAAGCCCCGAAGCGGGGCTTTCTTCGCAGCTTTAGTAGGCCACCATGGTCAGCAGTTCATATTCCGCCACCTTGTCACCATCCTGATTGGTCAAGGTCACATGCCAGCGCACTTCGCCATAATCCTCATTGCGCGGGGTTTTCTTTTTCACGCTAAGGCGGACCGAAATGGCATCCCCCGCAACAACCGGCTTCATGAAGCGTAAGGAATCCAGCCCGGTATTGGCCAGCACCGGCCCCTCGTTAGGCTCTACAAACAAACCTGCCGCAAAGCTGAGCAACAGGTACCCATGCGCCACCCGCCCCGGGAAAAACGGGTTCCGGCGCGCGGCAGCGTCGTCCATATGCGCGTAAAAATTATCGCCGGTGAATTTGGCAAAATGTTCGATATCGTCCAGCGTGACAGAGCGGGGTTCAGTATGCAGGGTTTCGCCAATCGTCAGATCATGAAACCGGCGGGTGAACGGATGCCCGGGGCCCTTGACCTCTTGCGCGCCCGGCACCCATGTCTGGGTGATTGCCGTCAGAATGTCAGGCGACCCTTGAATGGCGGTCCTCTGCATATAGTGCATCACGCCGCGCACCCCGCCCAGTTCTTCGCCGCCGCCTGCCCGACCCGGACCGCCATGCACCATATGCGGCAACGGCGCCCCGTGCCCGGTGCTTTCCTTCATCGAATCCCGGTTGTTGAAATACAGCCGCCCGTGCATCGCGGCCGAACCCATTACCACGCGGCGCGCCACATCTGCGTCACGGGTGATCACCGACGCTACCAAAGACCCCTGCCCCCGGTTGGCCAAGGCAATGGCATGGTCAAGATCACGGTAGCCCATGATGGTGCTGACCGGGCCAAACGCCTCGGTTTCATGCACCGCCCTGGCTTTGTCCGGGTCGGCGCAGTGAAACAGCATTGGCGGCACAAAGGCGCCTTTGCCCGGGTCCACGCCGTCGACTGTGAAATTGTCGGGGTCACCAAACACACGTTCGGCCTCGGTGGCGATCAACGCGGCACGCGCCAGAACGTCGCGCTTTTGTCCCGCACTGACCAAAGCACCCATGCGGGTGGTCTCAAGCCGGGGATCACCAATCGTGGTTTTGGCCAAACGCTCTGAAAGCGCCGCAATCACTGCGTCCACCTGCCCGACCGGTGCGATGATACGGCGAATGGCGGTGCATTTCTGACCGGCTTTGGTGGTCATCTCGCGCACGACTTCTTTGACAAACAGGTCAAACTCCGGGGTGCCGGGGGCTGCATCCGGCCCAAGGATCGACGCATTCAAACTGTCTTGTTCAGCAACAAACCGGGTCGAGTTTCGCAGCAACACAGGGTTCGCGCGCAATTTCAGCGCTGTATCGGCCGACCCGGTAAAGCTAACCACATCCTGCCCCCCCAGATGATCCAGCATATCGCCCAATCCCCCCGTCACCAGTTGCAATGCTCCTGCTGGCAACACGCCTGAACCGATCATCAGCCGCACTGCCAATTCGGTGACATAACAGGTGGTTGTCGCCGGTTTTACTATTGCCGGGACGCCAGCCAATAAAGTCGGGGCCAATTTCTCCAGCATCCCCCAGACCGGAAAGTTGAAGGCGTTGATATGCACCGCAACCCCCAACATCGGGGTGCAAATGTGCTGCCCCAGAAAACTGCCCGTGCGGCTAAGTTGCTCAACCTCGCCGTCAACATAAACATGCCCGTCGGGCATTTCGCGCCGCCCCTTGGAGGCAAACACGAAACACGTCCCGATGCCGCCATCAATGTCGACCAGATGATCGGCCTGCGTCGCACCGGTACTGAACGACAGATCATACAGCGCCTGTTTGTGCTGTCCCAAGTGGCCAGCCAGCGCCTTAAGCATCCGGGCGCGGTCGTGAAATGTCATGGCCCGCAAGGCAGGACCGCCAACCGTGCGGGCGTGATCCAGCATCATCTGCACATCCAACGCATCATTGCCGGCACTGGCAATCACCTCACCGGTGATGGCACAGGCGATATCGCGCGCCCCCGTCCCCGGTGATACCCATTGACCGGCGGCAAAACTGTTGACCTGTTGAATGCTCATATCACTCTCCTCATGTGCTGCCATTATTATTGACCAACCGTTCGGTTTATGCAAGATGAGAGGCACCAATTGAGGGCAGACAATATGAGCGACAGTATTCTGGTGCAGGATCACGACGGCTGGCATGAGATCACACTCAACCGCCCCGACCGGCTTAACAGCTTCAACGACGCCATGCATGTGGCGCTACGCATGGCGATTGAAGACGCGCGTGATAGCGGGACACGGGCAATCCTGCTGACCGGGGCCGGGCGCGGGTTTTGCGCCGGACAGGATCTTGGGGACCGTGACCCTGCAAAAATGGACGGGCCACCGGACCTGAGCGAGACCATTCTGAAATGGTACGCACCGCTTGTTCGCCTGATCCGCTCGCTGGAATTCCCGGTGATCTGCGCGGTAAATGGCGTGGCGGCGGGGGCTGGCGCGAATATTGCTTTGGCCTGTGACGTGGTGCTGGCGTCGACCAGCGCCAAGTTCATTCAAAGTTTTGCGCGCGTGGGACTGGTGCCCGACGCCGGTGGCAGTTTTGCCCTGACCCGCCTGCTGGGCGAGGCCCGTGCCAAAGGGCTGGCCCTGACGGCCATGCCATTGAACGCGACACAAGCCGCCGAATGGGGGCTGATCTGGAAGGCGGTGCCAGACGACGACCTGATGGACGAGGCCCGCAAAATGGCCGCTGAAATGGCCGGTGGGCCGACCGTTGGACTGGGATTGACCAAACTGGCAATTCAGGCGGCGGCGACAAATTCTCTGGACCAACAGTTGGAACTGGAAGCGCAATATCAAAAGACCTGCGGGCAAAGCCCGGACTATGCCGAAGGGGTCAGCGCCTTTCTGAACAAACGCGCGCCCGTCTTTACCGGGCGCAAACCTTGACACCTCAGGAACGCGCGCGCCAAAGCGCCACGGCAATGATGGTCGGCGACGCGGCCTCGCCCTGGGCCGGGATCGAACTGGTATCGATCGATGAAGGCACGGCAACCATGGCGCTGACGGTGGCGGCGCATCATTGCAACGGCCATGGGATCTGTCACGGAGGGGTGACATTCCTTTTGGCCGACAGCACGTTTGCATTCGCCTGCAACAGCCGCAATCAATCGACCGTGGCACAGCACAATGTCATCAGTTACCTGGCCCCCGGCCAGTTGGGCGACCGTCTGACAGCCGTGGCACACGAAGTGAGCCTGACCGGGCGCACCGGCATCTATGACGTAAAGGTCAGCAATCAGAACAATCAGGTGATCGCCGAGTTCCGCGGCATTTCCCGCGCAATCAAAGGCCAGCATTTTGACGAAAACGAAGGGACCGGCTGATGAAAGATCTAAGCCCCAAACCATCCGACCTTGAACCGATCGAGGTCGCCTCTCTTGATGAAATCCAAGCCTTGCAACTTAAGCGGATGAAATGGTCTTTGCGGCACGCCTATGACAACGTGGCGATGTATAAAACCCGCTTTGACGCCGCTGGGGTGCATCCCGATGACCTGAATTCCCTGGCTGACATCGCCAAATTCCCGTTCACCTACAAGGACGATCTGCGCGATAATTACCCGTTTGGCCTGCTGGCCGTACCGCGGAGCGAAATCATCCGCTTCCACGCCTCCTCCGGGACCACGGGCAAATCAACCGTGGTGGGCTATACCAAAGGCGACATCGACAATTGGGCCGACCTTGGTGCGCGATCTTTGCGCGCCTCGGGCCTGCGCAAAGGCGACATGGTGCATAACGCCTATGGTTACGGTCTGTTCACCGGCGGGCTTGGTGCGCATTACGCCATTGAACGGCTGGGTGCCACGGTGGTGCCGATGGGCGGCGGGCAGACCGAAAAACAGGTCACACTGATCAATGATTTTCGCCCCGACGGCATCATGGTCACACCGTCTTACATGCTGAATATTCTTGAAGCGTTTCACAAGGCCGGTCTGGACCCGCGCGAAAGCTCGCTCTCGGTGGGTATCTTTGGCGCCGAACCCTGGACCAACGCCATGCGCGAAGAAGTCGAAGCGGCTTTTGATATGCACGCCGTTGATATCTATGGGCTAAGCGAGATCATGGGACCGGGTGTCGCCAATGAATGTGTCGAAACCAAAGACGGGCTGCACATCTGGGAAGACCATTTTTACCCCGAAATTATCAACCCGGAAACCGGAGAAGTGGTCGAAGACGGGCAGCCGGGCGAGTTGGTATTCACCACGCTGACCAAACAGGGCCTGCCGATGATCCGCTATCGCACCCGCGATCTGTCCCGGCTTTTGCCAGGCACGGCGCGTTCAATGCGGCGAATGGAAAAGATCACCGGGCGTTCGGACGACATGATCATCCTGCGCGGCGTCAACGTGTTCCCGACCCAGATCGAAGAACAGGTGATGGCAACCGGCGGCCTGGCACCCTATTACCAGATCGAGTTGTATAAATCCGGCCGAATGGACGCCATGCGGGTGCTGGTCGAGGCCACGCCGAAGGCGGCCGGCGCTGCCAGCAAAGCGGCAGCCGAACGAATGCTGAGCAAACGGATCAAGGATATGGTCGGCGTCTCCACCGAGGTTATTGTCGGCGACCCCGGCACTGTGGCGCGATCACTGGGCAAAGCGGTCAGGGTAATCGACAACCGCGCCAGAGGTTAGGCGCACATGGCCCGCACCATCGCCAAGGACCACGACCAGAAACGCGCGCATATATTGCGGGCGGCGGCAATGGTGTTCGCCACCCAAGGATTCGACCGTGCATCAATGAACCTGCTGGCGCGGGAATGTGGGATATCCAAGGCCAATATCTATCACTATTACGATGGTAAAATGGCGATCCTGTTCGACATCCTCGACAGCTATCTCAAGGCATTGCGGAACCGGGTTCTGGCGGTCGAGATTACTTGCCACAGCCCTGCGCAGACCTTGCAGGTCATCATCACGGAAATCCTGCTGGCTTATCAAGGTGCTGATCATGAACATCAGGTTCAAATCAGTGCGATGTCGGCGCTGCCCCATGCGCAACAGGAACAATTGCGCGGCTATCAACGGGACTTGGTGCGCTTTGTCGAAAATGCGATCCACGCCAACGCGCCCGAAGTCTTTGACGCGAATGCCGGTAAACTGCGCGCGACAACCATGTCGGTGTTTGGCATGCTGAACTGGTACTACATGTGGAATTCCGGGGCCGGGTCGCAGGCGCGGGACGACTATGCACAGATGGTTTGTCATTTGACGTTGCATGGCGTGAAAGGTCTTTAGCAAATAACCGCCTTGCCCTGCGCAACCCAAGTGTTCCAACCCATTGTCGTCCGGCTTTCTTACACCGCACTTGCAAGTGCTGCTGTGCCATAAACAACAAGAGTTGAACCAAAGGGGGCTTTTGCGGCCAACCGGATCTTCAGTTACGTCACCAATGCTGCCACAATGTTTCGCGCGCGAAACATTCACTCAAATTGGCAACAATAATTTAACCTGTTGTTAAGGTGTGCCCCCCCTAAAGGGCATGCGCAATACGCGGCTTAATCTCGGCCCGGATCTGTTCCCCGACCTTGTGACGTGCGCGTTCCAGGTCATGTTCGGTCTGCAAGGTTACCCAGAAATCCGCCGCCGTGCTGAAATAGCGTGCCAATCGCAACGACAGCTCCACCCCGACGCTGGTTTCACCCTTTAAAAGGTCATTCATCCGCCCTTCCAGCACGCCAATACTGGTTGCCAGTTCGGACACTGAAATCCCCAACGGCGTCATGAATTCATCCCGCAGCACATCGCCCGGACGGGGGCACAGAAACGTCGGCTCGGCTGCCTTTTCTGCCTCACCCGGTGCCAACAACTGCATTTCGGTGGCGTACCCCGCCGCCTTCCACGCATCCATCCCGCCGGTCATATGCACAACGTGTTTGTGCCCTTCGTTCAGCAGCATCTTGCCAGCAGCCTCCGAGCGTTTGCCCACCGCGCAATGCAACACGATATTCCTACCCGGCAGGGTTGGGAAAAACTCGGCGTCAAAGCTGGACAAGGGCAGCAGCAGGGCACCGGCAATATGCTCGGCTTCGTATTCTGTGGTTTCGCGCACATCCACCAGTAGAATCTCGTTGCGGTCCAGCCAGTCCTTGATCTGTTTTACATCGGCGGCCTGCACCACCCGTTTTGGTTTGCTGGTCATTGTCATGTCCTTATGAACGCCGGGCACCGGACCCGAATCGGTTGCAAACCTGCGTCCATTTGCCAATTCCTTCAACCGCGTAATTGTTCAGAGACACCTGACGGCTGACAATTGCAGTCACCACAGGGTACCATAAATTCAAATTATCGGGCCGCAATCCTGCGCGCTACCGGGGCGTTATTTGCCCGGAGCCAGGCCTGGTTTCGTCAACACCTTGTCGGCATGATCGGTCTTTTCCAGCGCGATGCGCGCCGCAGCAATGCGTTCCTTGATGCCCGGCCCCAAATTGATGATGTCGGCGAATCCGGCCGCCCCGGCCAGTTCGCTGTCAACAAAAGTGGCCGTCAGCTTCATCAACTCGGCGCGATAGCGCGGTGGCACGTTGGTGGGGTTGCTAAGGAAACCGCCAGCGGCCAGATAATCCTTGATGCTCATGCCTTCGGTTATTTCCGTCCCCTAGCTACTGGTCATAGTCGATGACAACGCGATCCGTCAGCGGATAAGACTGGCACGACAGCACATAGCCCATTTCAACCTCGTAATCCTCAAGCGCGTGATTGGCGACCATTTCAACCTCGCCTTCGACAACCCGGCAACGACAGGTTGAACAGACCCCGGCCTTGCAGGCAAACGGCGCATCCATCGCGTTGGCCAGGGCCGCTTCTAGAACCGAGACATCTTTGGACATGGCAATCGTCTGGCTGGCCCCGTCCAGTTTGATCACCGTGGTTGTCTGATTGGCAGCCGTGCCCGGCTCTGCCGTTTTGACCTTTTGCCTGGCCCGCCCCGGCTGGCCACTGGCGAATAATTCAAACTTGATCTGCGAATCGTCCAGCCCATGCGTGCGCAAAGCGGCAGCGATACCCAGCATCATCGGTTCGGGGCCACAGATAAACGCCGTGTCCACATGGGCAATGTCAATCCAGCCCTTGAACAGCTCGCCGCATTTTTCCTGACTGACCAACCCGGTGAACAGGTCAATTTCCTGCGCGTCACTTTCAAGCACATGGATCACGTTGAACCGGCCCATATAGGTGTTTTTAAGGTCTTCCAGCTCCTCTCGGAACATGATCGTGGCCACACCTTTGTTGGCGTAAACCAGGGTAAAGGTCGACGCCGGTTCGCGGGCCAATGTGGTTTTCAGGATCGACAGGACCGGGGTGATGCCCGAGCCACCGGCAAAGCCAAGGTATTGCTTGGGGCTTGCTGCGTCCAATGGGGTGAAAAACCGGCCCATGGGCGGCATTGCCTGCAAAATGTCGCCGACCTTCAGATCTTGATTGGCAAAGGTGGAAAACGCACCCCCTTCGACCCGTTTTATGCCGACCTGAAGAATGCCTTCATCCAACCCCGAACAGATCGAATACGAGCGGCGCAGTTCTTCGCCATCAAAATCCCGGCAAAAGGTCAGGTATTGGCCTTGGGTAAAGTCAAAGACATCCGCAGAACCATTGACAGGCTTTAGCGTGACAACCACCGCATCACGGATGGTTTTGTGGATGTCGGTGACGGTAAGATCATGAAAGCGCGACATTTTTGCGTCTCCTTCGGGTTAGATGCATTTGAAATAGTCGAACGGCTCCAGACAGTCGCAACAACGCCACTGTGCCTTGCAGGGGGTCGATCCGAACTGGCTCAGGCGTTCCAGGTTATTGCCCTGACACTGCGGACATCGTTTTGGCCCACCCGCCGGTTGCGGGGGGGCGATACCATAGTCCTCCAACGCCGCGCGGCCCTTGTCGGACAGCCAATCTGTGGTCCAGGCCGGGGCAAGCTGGCGTTTCAGCACCAACTTTTCAATACCATGGCCGCGCAGGGCAGTTTCGATATCAAGGTTGATGATCGCGGTGGCGGGGCAGCCGGAATAGGTGGGGGTGACGGCAACGGTCAGGGTATCGCCTTGCCATTCAACGCCGCGAATAATGCCCAGATCAACCAGCGATATCACCGGGATTTCCGGGTCCGGCACGGTATCCAGCCATGCCCAAATCTGATTGATGTCCGGTCGGTTCATCATGCCTGCCGCCACGTCACTCATTACCATTGCGACCCCGGATAGGCGCGTTGCAGCCACTGCATCGACGTCAGAACATGGCCCAGGTGCTCTGTATGCATCGCCCCGGTCCGCCCGCCTTTGTGGGTATAGCTGCCGTCAGGCAGCGTCAGCGTCGCGTCGGCCAGTACTTTGGCGACCAATACGTCATACTCGTCGCGAAGCGACGCCGGATCGGGGGCAAAGCCCGCCGAAACCATCGCCGCGTCAGTGTCATCGCTCAGAAACATCTCGCCCACGTATGGATAAAGATAATTCAGTGCCGCCTGCATCCGCTTATGGCTTTCCTCGGTGCCATCGCCCAGGCCCACAACCGTATCCGCCGAACGTTCGATGTGATAGGCGACCTCTTTGCTGACCTTGCCGGCAATCTCGGCGATCGCGGGATTGCCGGATTTGATCAACCGGCCCAGCATCACCGACGACCATGCGTCATAAAGAAACTGCCGCATGATGGTCTGGCCAAAATCACCGTTGGGCAGCTCTACCATCAAAATATTGCGGAAATCCCAGATGTCGCGCAGAAACGCCAACGCATCGGCGTCGCGCCCTTTCCCTTCAACCTCGCCTGCCAGACCCAGCCAGAGTTGCGTCTGACCGATCAGGTCAAGTGCTGTGTTGGCAAGTGCGATATCCTCTTCCAGAACCGGTGCGTGGCCACACCATTCGCTGACCCGGTGGCCCAGCACAAGCGTGTTGTCACCCAACCGCAAAAGGAACTGAAACAAGGCCTGTTGGTCAGATTCATTTACAGCTTTTTCGGGCATCACATCGACCCCACTTCGTCGGGAATGTCGAAAAACGTCGGATGGCGGTAAACCTTGGACTGCGACGGTTCATAAAACGGCCCCTTGTCACCCGGTGAAGTGGCGGAAATATGCACCGCCTCGACCACCCAGATCGACACGCCTTCGTTGCGCCGGGTATAAACGTCGCGGGCGTTCTTGATCGCCATCTCGGCGTCAGGTGCATGCAGGCTGCCTACGTGACGGTGACTAAGGCCATGCTGGCCACGGATAAAGATTTCCCAAAGGGGCCATTCGTTGTTCATTTCTAAGCATCCTTGTTAGGCTTGTGAATATTATTCTGCGGCCAGTTGTTTGGCCGCGGCCTTTTTGCGGGCATGCGCCAGCAGCCCGTCACGCACCCATGCGCCATCGTCCCACGCGGCGCGCCGCGCCTTCATCCGATCAACATTGCCCGGACCATTGCCTTTGATGACATTGAAAAACTCGGACCAATCGGGGTCGGAGAAATCATATTGCCCGGTCTCGTCGTTCCACTTTATACCGGGGTCCGGCAGGTCCAGCCCAAGATATTCGATCTGCGGCACCGTTTGGTCGACAAATTTCTGACGCAGCTGATCATTGGTATCTATCTTGATCCGCCAGGCCAGAGATTGCGCGGTGTGAACCGAATCCTTATCAGACGGCCCGAACATCATCAGCACCGGAAACCAAAGCCGGTTCACCGCGTCCTGTGCCATCTTGCGCTGCGCATCCGACCCTTTGGCCATCTTCATCATGATGTGAAAACCCTGGCGCGCGTGAAAACTCTCTTCTTTGCAAATCCGCACCATTGCGCGCGCATAAGGCCCGTAAGATGTCCGCTGCAATGGCACCTGATTAAGGATCGCCGCCCCGTCCACCAGCCAGCCAACCGCCCCCATATCGGCCCAGTTCAGGGTCGGATAATTGAAGATCGATGAATATTTCATCCTTCCAGCCAGCAAATCCTCGGTCAGCTGATCCCGCGTCACCCCAAGCGTTTCCGCAGCAGCGTACAGGTAAAGCCCATGGCCCGCCTCGTCCTGCACCTTGGCCAACAGGATCGCCTTGCGTTCAAGCGTCGGCGCCCGGGTGATCCAATTGCCTTCGGGCAGCTGGCCGACCACTTCTGAATGGGCGTGCTGGCCGATCTGACGGATCAGCGTCGCGCGGTAATTGTCGGGCATCCAGTCGCGCGGCTCGATCTTGATATTGCGGTCGATCTTGTCCTGAAACGCACGTTCCTTGTCGGTCATGTCCGCCTGCAATTTCGGATCACCGCCTTCGGTCTTTTCCATTTGCGAATACATTAATCTTTCTCCTGTTCGATCAGACTCGTTCAAGGATCAGGGCCACACCCTGACCAACCCCGACACACATGGTACACATAGCATAACGCCCGCCGGTCCTCTTAAGTTGATATGCCGCCGTCAGCACCAGACGCGCGCCGGACATTCCCAGCGGGTGGCCCATCGCAATGGCCCCGCCCTGGGCATTCACACGGGCGGCATCATCTGCCACGCCAAAGGCTCGCAAGCTTGCCAGCCCCTGGGCCGCGAAAGCTTCGTTAATCTCGATCACATCCATCTGGTCGATGGTCAGGCCCGTTCGGGCCAGCACTTTGCGCATGGCAGGAACCGGGCCGATACCCATGATGCGCGGCGCAACACCTGCGGCGGCCATGGCCGCTATGCGGACCATGGGGGTCAGCCCGTTGCTGCGCGCCGCCGCTTCGCTGGCCAATAGCAAGGCGGCAGCACCGTCGTTGACACCAGAAGCGTTCCCTGCGGTCACGGTCAAATCGGGACCGTTGATGGGGCGCAATGCGCCCAGGCTGGCATCACTGGCGTCGGGGCGGGGGTGTTCATCGGTGTCGACGATGACCACGCCGCCCTTTCGCTGCGGGATCGACACGGGCGTGATTTCATCGTTGAAATGCCCGGCCGCGTGGGCCGCGGCCCAGCGGGCCTGCGAGCGGGCGGCAAAAGCATCCTGATCAGCGCGCGATACTTCGAATTCGGCCGCCACGTTGTCGGCCGTTTCGGGCATCGAATCAATACCATGCAGCGCCTTCATCTTCGGGTTCACAAAGCGCCAACCGATGGTTGTGTCATAGACCGCGTTTGAACGGCTGAATGCCGCCCCTGCCTTGGGCATCACAAACGGTGCGCGCGACATGCTTTCGACGCCCCCCGCGATGACCATGTCATAATCCCCGGCCTTGATACCCCGCGCCGCCATGCCGACTGCGTCCATTCCGCTGGCGCATAACCGGTTGATCGTCGCGCCGGGCACCTCCGCAGGCAGCCCCGCCAGCAATGCCGCCATCCGCGCCACATTGCGGTTATCTTCTCCGGCCTGATTGGCCGAACCCATAATCACATCATCAACCAGGGTCCAATCGACCGACCCGTTGCGCGCCATCAAAGCCGCAATCGGCAGTGCCGCCAGGTCATCGGTACGCACCGTCGACAAAGCCCCGCCATAGCGGCCAATCGGGGTGCGGGTAGCGTCGCAGATGAATGCGTCCATATCGGGTGCCTTTACTAGGGTGCCTTGCCTTGGGCGGCCAGGCAATAGCCGACCATGTGGTCGGGATATGCAAGAAATTGATTCGTGGCAAGCAAAATGTTACAAAGCCATGGCACCCTGTAAATATTGGTAACACTTTAGGCGGACGCCTCTGCCGATTACACTTGCTGTGCCGGTTCTGGTGCTTAAGGTATCCGCGAAACGCTGCAATAGACGGATGACCTTTATGCCTGCCAATCTGACCTTTGATGACCTGAAAACCCGCGCCAATTCAGGCGAGATCGACACCGTTCTGGTCTGTCTGGTCGATATGCAGGGCCGCCTGATGGGCAAGCGGTTTCATGTTCAGAACTTCCTGGATTCGTCCTGGAAAGAGACCCATTGCTGCAACTATCTGCTGGCCACCGATCTGGAAATGGCCACGCCTACGGGTTACGAATCTACTTCGTGGCAGTCGGGCTATGGCGATTATGTGATGCGGGCCGATCTGGAGACGTTGCGTTTGATGCCGTGGCTTGAGGGCACGGCGATGGTGCTGTGCGACATCCTTGACCATCACACCCACGAACCGGTGCCGCATTCGCCCCGCCAGATTCTGAAGACACAGATCGCCCGGCTTGAGGCATTGGGCTTCGGCGCCAAGATGGCAACCGAACTTGAGTTCTTTCTGTTTGAGAAGAGTTTTGACGAGATCCGCAAATCGGGGTTTCGCGATCTTGAACCGATCAGCGGCTATAACGAGGATTATCACATCCTTCAGACCACCCGCGAAGAACATGTGATGCGCCCGATCCGCAACCATCTTTATGCAGCCGGCATTCCGGTTGAAAACACCAAAGGCGAGGCCGAAACCGGGCAGGAAGAACTGAACATTCGCTACGCCGAGGCGCTGTCTTGCGCCGATCACCACACCATCGCCAAACACGCGGTCAAAGAGATTGCCTGGCAACAGGGCCACGCCGCGTCGTTCCTGCCCAAATGGCACAAGGACAAAGTCGGCAGTTCCAGCCATGTGCATATGTCGCTTTGGCAAGGCGATACGCCCGTGTTTTATGACAAGGACGGCGAACATTCCATGTCCGAAGTCATGCGCCATTTCTGTGCCGGTATGATCGCCTATGCCCCGGAATACATGTTCTTTCTGGCGCCATACGTAAACAGCTATAAACGCTTTGCCAAAGGCACCTTTGCGCCGACCCGGGCGATCTGGTCAGTCGACAATCGCACCGCCGGTTTCCGCCTGTGTGGCGCGGGCAGCAAGGGCGTGCGGATGGAATGCCGCATCGGCGGGTCTGACATCAATCCGTATCTGGCGCAGGCCGCCCTGCTGGCCGCCGGGATCAAGGGGATCGAGGACAAGATGGAATTGGCCGCCCCGGCGTCGGGCGACGTTTACGCCGAAACCTCGGGTGGGGAAATCCCGCAAAACCTGCGCGATGCAGTGGAAACCTTACGTGGATCGGACATGCTGCGCGCGGCAATGGGCGACAAGGTGGTTGACCACTATGTGCGCTGCGGCGAATGGGAACAGGAAGAATTTGAACGTGTAGTGACCGATTGGGAAATCGCCCGTGGGTTTGAAAGGGCATAGGCTGAGAATTATAACTATTGACAAATAGGTACTGTTGCTGATGTTGTGGGCCCCTGTATGTTGACTCAGAAGGGTCGGGTTATGGAAAAGAAGTACGCTCAGCTTGAAAGCCACCTTGTTAATAGGGGGTTTGAAAGCATCAAGATGACCTTTTCAGAGATAGAATCGGTTATTAGCGGCACGCTTCCGGCTTCGGCCCGCAAACATCGGGCGTGGTGGAGCAACAATCCAAGTAACAGTGTTATAACTTATGCGTGGCTGGCGGCCGGTTACAAAACCAGTGCTGTAAACATGGAAGGTGAAACACTGGTGTTTCGTAAGCTGAATGAACCTGATGCCGGTTTGTCGCCAATGACCGACCCAGATGTGGAAGATCGGCCATACCCGTCTATTTTCGGCTGCATGAAAGGTACAATAACTTTTATCGAGGGCGTGGACCTGACAGATCCAGCAGACCCGGAATGGGCTAAATCAACCGAAAACCCCAAACTTTATAATGAGTAATCTGCTGTTGGATACTTGCGCGATGCTATGGATAGGCCATAGCGAACCCTTGACCCCGGGCGCGATGGAAGCGCTTGAGGTCAGCCGCCTGGCCGGGCGGAAAGTGCAATGTTCACCCTATTCGGCCTGGGAACTGGGCATGTTGGTGGCGCACAACCGGCTGCACCTGACGCAAAGCCCGGCACATTGGTTCCGCAGGTTTTTGGATCAAGACGGTTTGGGATTGGCCGAACTGACGCAGGACACCCTGGTCGATTCGTCCTTTCTGCCTGCCACACCGCCCGGCGATCCCGCCGACCGCATCATCATCGCCACGGCGCGGGCCCAAGGGTTGACCATCCTTACCCGTGACCGTCAGATACTGGATTATGCCAAACAGGGCCATGTCATGGCTCTTGAATGCTGAAAGGCGCACAATGACCAAAACGCTAAAATGTATATCTCCGATTGACGGATCAACCTATCTGGAACGTCCGGTGCTGTCGCGCACCGATGCCGACACGGTGGTCAGCGCCGCCCGCGTCGCGCAACCCGAATGGGCCGCGCGCCCGATGGCAGACCGCATCGCTTTGGTGCGCGCGGCTGTGGCTGAGGTCGGCAAGAAAACCGACCGCATGGCGCTGGAACTGGCGCATCAGATGGGTCGCCCGGTGCGTTATGGCGGTGAATTTGGCGGGTTCGAAGAACGTGCGTTGCACATGGCCGGAATTGCCGAGGCCGCACTGGCACCGCTGATCATCGAAGACAGTGATCAGTTTTTGCGCAAGATTGAACGGGAACCGCACGGCGTGGTGTTTGTCGTCGCCCCCTGGAACTATCCTTATATGACCGCGATCAATACGGTCGCCCCGGCGCTGATTGCCGGCAATACGGTGATCCTGAAACACGCCACCCAGACCTTGCAGGTCGGCGAACGGCTGGCCGAGGCGTTTTATGCGGCCGGCATCCCCCGCGACGTATTTCAGAACGTGTTTCTGGATCATGACACCACAAGTGCGCTGATTGCTGCGCGGTCGTTCGATTTTGTCAACTTCACCGGCTCGGTGGGGGGCGGCAAGGCGATGGAACGCGCCGCTGCGGGCACCTTCACGCCGGTCAGTACCGAATTGGGCGGCAAAGACCCGGGTTACGTGCGCAGCGACGCCGATCTGGACGCCGCTGTTGATGGGCTGATGGATGGGGCGATGTTCAATTCCGGCCAATGCTGTTGCGGGATCGAACGGATTTATGTGCACGAAAGCCTGTTTGACGCTTACGTCGAAAAGGCCGTGGCGCTGGTGAACACCTATGTTTTGGGCAACCCATTAGAGGCCAAAACAACCATCGGACCCATGGCCAATGTCCGCTTTGCCACCGAGGTCCGCGCCCAGATTGACGAAGCGGTGGCTGACGGGGCAACCGCACACATCGCCAAATTCAAAGCGGATGATGGGGCCGCTTACCTCACGCCGCAAATCCTGACCAATGTGACCCACGAAATGCGAGTCATGCGCGACGAAAGCTTTGGTCCGGTGGTCGGGATCATGTCGGTCAAAGACGACGAGGAAGCCACCCTGCTGATGAATGACAGCATGTTCGGCTTGACGGCGGCAATCTATACGCAGGATGCAGATGCCGCCGAAGCCATTGCCAAACGCCTGCAAACCGGCACCGTGTTCATGAACCGATGCGACTATCTTGATCCGGCCTTGTGCTGGACCGGTTGCAAGGATACCGGGCGTGGTGCCGGGCTTTCGGTGCTTGGTTTTCAGGCCCTGACCCGCCCCAAATCTTACCATCTCAAAAAGGTCTGACGATATGAAACTTGTTGGCAACTGGTCCTACCCCACCTCGATCCGCTTTGGCGCAGGTCGCATTTCCGAAATCGCCGAAGCATGTGCTGCGGCCGGCATCACCAAGCCCCTGTTGGTCACCGACAAAGGCCTGGCCGACCTGCCGATCACCACGGCAACCCTGGACCTGATCGAGGCCGCCGGACTGGGCCGGGCGATGTTTAGCGACGTGGACCCAAACCCGAACGACACCAACGTGGCGGCGGGGCTTAAGGTCTACCGCGAAGGTGGTTATGATGGGGTGATCGCCTTTGGTGGCGGTTCAGGTCTGGACCTTGGCAAGGTGCTGGCGTTCATGGCCGGACAGACCCGACCAATGTGGGATTTTGAGGATGTAGGCGATTGGTGGACCCGGGCCGACCCGGCCGGGATCCACCCGATTGTTGCCGTACCAACCACCGCCGGAACCGGGGCCGAAGTGGGACGCGCCGGCGTTATCACCAATTCCGAAACCCATGAGAAAAAGATCATCTTTCACCCGAAAATGCTGCCGTTGCAGGTGATCTGTGACCCCGAACTGACGGTCGGCATGCCTCCGTTCTTTACCGCAGGCACCGGATTGGACGCGTTTGCCCATTGCGTCGAGGCGTTCTGCTCGCCGCATTATCACCCGATGTCGCAAGGTATGGCGCTTGAGGGCATGCGGCTGGTCAAGCAATACCTGCCGCGCGCCTATAAAGACGGAACCGACATTGCGGCCCGCGCGCATATGATGTCCGCCGCCGCAATGGGGGCCACGGCGTTCCAAAAGGGGCTGGGGGCGATCCATGCGTTAAGCCATCCAATTGGCGCGCATCACCATACCCACCACGGCACCACCAATGCTGTTGTCATGCCGGCGGTGTTGCAGTTCAACCGGCCCAAGGTCAAAAAAGCGCTGGCCCAAGCGGCGAATTACCTGAGCATTCAAGGCGGGTTCGACGGGTTCTGTGCCTATGTGGACAAATTGAACGCCGAGATGAACATCCCCCGCACATTGACCGAACTTGGCGTCAAAGACCCGGATATCGACGTGCTGGTGCGGGACGCGTTGAACGACCCAAGCACCGGCGGCAATCCGGTGAAAATGACCGCCGAAAACACCAGGGCGCTGCTGGAATCCTGCCTGTAAGCAAAAGGTCGGATGGGGGCCGTAGGGTGCGTGATTTCACGCACCACCCCCCGGGGATGTTAATCGCCTTCACCCCAGGTTTTCGCCAGAACCCGCAGCCAGTTCTCATGCGCCAGCTTGGCCATCAGCGCCTCACTGTAACCATGCGCGCGCATGGCCTCTCTTAGCGGCACCAACCCGGTCACATCCTTGATCTTGTCCGGCACCAGCGCCCCGTCGAAATCCGAGCCAAAGCCAACCCGGTCTTCGCCCAGAATGCCAATCATATGATCCAGATGGCGCAGCAAGGTATCCAACGGCACATCGCCCGCCATCTGGCCGTCTTCGCGCAGGAACGCGGTGGCAAAGTTCAACCCCACCATGCCGTCACTTTCGGCAATTGCGTGCAATTGCTTGTCAGTCAGATTGCGCGACTGCGCACTTAAGGCGTGGCAATTCGAATGGGTCGCCACCAGGGGTGCGTCACTTATCCGGGCCACATCCCAAAACCCCGCCTCGTTCAGATGCGACAGATCAACCATGATCCGCATCTGGTTGCAGCGCCGGATCAACTCGCGGCCCTTGTCGGTCAAACCACCGCCAATGTCGCCGGTCGACGGGAACCGAAACGGCACGCCTTCGCCGAAAATGGTCGGGCGACTCCACACTGGCCCAAGCGAACGCAACCCGGCGCGATACAACACATCCAGCGCATGAAAGTCCCCGTCAATCGCCTCGGCGCCTTCGATATGCATGATCGCCGCAATCCGCCCCGCAGCAAATGCGGCGCGAATATTACCAGTACTGACACAGATTTGCAGCGCCCCGCTGCGTTCAAGATCAATCAGCAAAGAGGCCTGTTCAAGCGCGACGGGCAAAGCCTCTGGCGCGTTGATCAGGGCGGGCAGGGGCAGATCATAACTTGGCTGGCACATCTCTTGCATCGCACTGTCCACACCGCTGCGGGATGGCACATAGATGGCAAAAAACCCGCCACCAAACCCGCCCTTTTGCGCCCGGGGCAGATCAATGTGCCCGTCGTTGCCGGTGACAAACCCCTGAACGCCCTTACGCCCGGCACCTTCGAACAATCGGGTCAGCACGTCGTTGTGGCCGTCAAAAATCAGCGGCAGTTTTGAATCAGTCATTGGGTTATTTCCTGAAATTGAGAGCCTGTCAGCCAGAGTATCAACCAGAATTCGAGGATCATCCAGAAATACTTGCATCAATACCATCGTTGTTCCCCGACACCGTTTCAGGTTATAAAGCCCAAACCGCAACCAATACAGAGAAAACCCATGCCAGACACGGCGGCAGACACCTATATCCTTGATGATCAGGTCGGCTTTCTTCTGCGGTTGGCCAGCCAACGGCACGCGACGATTTTTCAGTCCCTGACCATCGAAGGCCTGACACCCACGCAATTCTCGACACTGATGCGCCTGTCTGAACAGGAAAAATGCTCGCAAAACCGGCTGGGACGTCTGGCGGCAATGGATGTGGCGACCATCAAAGGTGTGGCCGACCGGTTGCGGCAAAAAGGGCTGATCCTGGCCGAATCGGACCCTAACGACAAACGCCGCACGTTGATTTCCCTGTCATCCGCCGGCACTGATCTGGTCGCACGAATGAAGGCTGTTGGCCACGCGATCACGGCTGAAACGCTGAAACCTCTGAATGATGCCGAGCAGCGTAAATTGATGAAATTGCTGCGCAAATTGTCCTGACCTTAACAGGTTTGCGCGGTCCCTGACTTGATCCGGGACCTTATTCAGGCACGGGCAGGTTACAGAACTTCCGGTAAACGCCCGGCCGGCGGTGTATTCCGGCTTCTCTGACTGGTGACAACCCCGTCGATGATGGTCATGCCCACCCCAGGCAGATTGCCCAATTGCACCGATTCCAGGATATTGCCGCCTGGTGCGTGCTGGGCCTGATCCATCAGCACAAAATCCGCCGCATATCCCCGTTCAATCAACCCGGTGTCCAATTCGCGTTGCCGCGACGTGTTACCGTTGGCAAAACAAAACGCCACTTCGGCCGGCACATCGCCCAAACTGGACAACATCGCCACCATCCGCAAAATTCCCAGCGGCTGCACCCCCGACCCGGCCGGGCCGTCCGTGCCCAGAATGATCTGGTCCAGCTTGTTCAATTCCCGCGCCGTATTCAACGCCAGCAACGCGGCGCGTTCGTTGCCATTATGCACAATCTCAAACGCTGCTGAACAGCTTTCGCACAGACAAATGATCTGATCATCCGGCAACGCCGAATGCCCGCCATTGATATGGCCAATCACGTCCGTTCCGGTTTCAATCACCATATCCGCGTCAATCAACCCCGAACCGGGGATCGAAGGCCCGCCGGTATGAATGGTGCTTTGAATGCCGTATTTACGCGCCCAATCAACCATTTGCTTTGCGGTCTTGCCGTCCTTGACAGTGCCCAGGCCGACCTCTCCCAATAGTTTGACGCCCGCGTCGGCCATCTCTTTGAAATCTTCTTCGACCATGCCATGTTCGATCACCGGCGCCCCGGCATGGACCTTCATCCCCGAGGGGCGGAAATTTTCGTACCAACGCTGCGATGCAATCGCCATGGCCTTAAGGCCGACCACATCCTTGGGCCGCCCCGGCATATGCACTTCGCCCGCAGAAATCATCGTGGTTACCCCGCCATGCAAGGTCGAATCAATCCAGTGCAATTGTTGCTGACGTGGGGTGTAGTCGCCGATCACCGGATGGACGTGACTGTCGATCAAACCGGGGGCAAGGGTGACATCGTGGGCGTCAACCTCTGTGGTGGCGCCCTCGGTGTCCATATCTGCGCCATACCCCCATTCGGAAATCCTGCCGTCAATCGCGATCATGCAATCACCATCCAGAATCGGTGTTTCCATCTTGCCTGACAGAAGTAACCCTATGTTTTTGATTACAAGTTTCTCGGCCATTGGGAATTTCCTTTCGAGGTCAAACAGATGTCATTCGTATGCTAATAGTATTGCAGCTCTGGTCAAGAAGCTCGTGATATCCGGGCCGCTTCAAAACACATTCCAAAAACGCTATTGGATAATCCAGGCATCCCGGCTAAAAGGACGGATGGTAAACCCATCCTCTAAGGAGCGGACATGAAAAAAGTCATTCTGGCGCGCATTTCAACCATCAAGGTTCCGGGCCTGCGGTCCGATCTGGTCAATCTTGGGCTTATCACCGAACGCGAGATTTCAATTGACGGCACCAAGGTGATTGTTTCCGTCAACGTGCCGATGGATTTCCCCGGCGACCTGGCCGAGATCAAGACCCTGATCGAGGATAAGCTGAAAGGCCTGGAGGAAATTGCGACCCTGCTGGTGGTCCTGACCTCCGAACGTCCGGCCCCGGCCATCGCCCAGCCACCCAAATTAAAGAAACGTCCCACCGATGCCCCCGGCGAGGACGCCCGCCCTGAAAGTGCGGCCATTCCCGGCATCAAGACAATCATCGCCGTTGCTTCGGGTAAAGGTGGGGTTGGCAAATCCACCACTGCGGTGAACATTGCATTGGGTCTGCGGTCGCTTGGCCTGAAAATCGGATTGCTGGATGCGGATATTTACGGGCCGTCCCTGCCCCGGCTGATGGACATTCATGACCGGCCCGAGATCAAGGATGACCGGGTGATCCCGCTGGAACGTTACGGCATCAAGGTGATGTCAATGGGGTTCCTGATGCAAGAGGACAACCCGGTAATCTGGCGCGGCCCGATGGTGGTGACGGCGCTGATGCAGATGACCCGAGAGGTCGATTGGGGCGAATTGGACGTTCTGGTTCTTGATATGCCGCCCGGCACCGGCGACGCCCAGTTGACCATGGCCCAGCAGGTGCCCCTGAATGGCGCGATCATTGTGTCAACGCCGCAGGATCTGGCCCTGATTGACGCGCGCAAGGGGTTGAAAATGTTCAAGAATGTCAATGTGCCAATCTTTGGCATCATTGAAAACATGTCGACCTTTGTCTGTCCGCATTGTGGTGAATCCTCGGATATCTTTGGCCATGGCGGCGCAGAAGAAGACGCCAAACGTCTTGGTGTGCCGTTTCTGGCAGCGATCCCGTTGCACATGGACATCCGCAAGCACTCGGATTCCGGCACACCGGTCATGGTCAGTCAGGCCGAAGGACCGCATGCTGCAATCTATCGCAACATCGCGCTGAAGATCGCGACGCGGTTGTTTCCGGATGTGGATGAGGATTGAGCGTAGCCTATACGACATTTTGGGCAGTTCGCCCAAGGCTCATCCCATAAATCGACAGTCAATTCAATTCCACCTGAAGGCCACGCCTGCCTGGTTGGGTGCATCGCACCTGCCCAGTAGCGGGCAGGTGCGAACTGGCGAAGCCGGGCGGGCCCATTTTCTACCAGAGTTGATGTGCTAACTGATCAATAATATCCCGGTTTTCTATCAACTGGCCTCGGTTCACTTGAACTCTTTGCGTCGCAACACTCAAAGTCCCAGAATGCATAGATACGAATGGCGTGCCGCGCGCGAACGCAACAACTCCTGCAGTTTGAAAATCCTTAATGTCGATCAACCCGTCTTTCACATCACTAAAGGTGAAAAACTCTGGATTTGCTTTGTGAATAGCCAAAAGGTCTTCAGATATCCCATTTAGCACTGCGGCGTATCCTTTTGCTACGCGCACATATTGCGTAAGCCTGTTCTTCGCCACCAAATGAACCTTCGGTAAAGGAATCTGCCCCGTGCCCATACGAGTATGGAAGTTATGTTCCGCGTAAATGTCTGAAGGGAGTTTTACACCAAAAATCAAGCTGAGCGCATTTTGGATTCCTCGGCGTGATGAGTCATCTGCAGTCACAGGCAATATAAGCCGCTCACATGCAGCTAACGCAATTTGCGTATACATTGAAAAACTTGGGTTCATGTCGACGAAGCAATAATCGTAGTCATCAACCGCCGCTTCGAGAAAATCACGCAACCAACTGGCAACCGCCGCCCAACTATCTGTTCCAGGAATTTGTGTGTTTGCCAGCGTCGATATCGCATTTGACTGAAGTTCCAGTAAAGGGTCACCAGCTAAAAGCGTAATGTTTTTCGGAATTTTGTCGTTGAAACTGTGTGGTTGCGACACAAAACTTGACGGAGATATTCCACTTTTGTCAAATGGCTTTGGCAATCTTTCTTGAAAGTACCCCCCAATTGAGCGACGGAAAGCATCCCCGTGCAGTGCCAGCAAATTCTTTCCGCCATCCTTTTCCTGCCCACCCAAAAACAATTCGCTCAGGTTTGCCTGAGGGCAGACATCAACAACAAGAATGGATGAGTTTGGGTTTTGCACTGCAAAAGCGCAAACTGCTTGGAACGCTAGGCTGGTCTTTCCAGTGCCACCTTTGTTGTTCCAGAATCCAAGAACTTTCATTTACTTACTCCTTGATGTAGATTTTCTACCTCACCCTGTAAGCAACGTACTTTTCGATGTCAAGGCAAAACGCCCCCGGTTTCCCGAGGGCGCTGCAATTCATGCCGTAGGGTGTGGTTTCACCCCACCACCCCTCAGCCTTTTTCTTCGATGATCTCAACCATATGCGAAATCTTGTTGACCATGCCGCGTACTGACGGCGTGTCCTCCAATTCGCGGGTTTTGTGCATCTTGTTCAGACCCAGACCAATCAGCGTGGCACGCTGTTTGGCGGGGCGGCGGATCGGGCTTCCGATCTGCTTGACGACGATTGTTTTTGCCATTGATCCGCTCCTTTATGCGTCTGCTTCGGCAGCAGGTGCCTCGGCTTTGGGTTCATCCCGCTTGGGCAGGATATCGGCCACCTTTTTGCCACGACGCTGGGCAACCGAACGCGGCGATTGCTCTTTCTTCAGGCCGTCCATGGTGGCGCGGATCATGTTGTAAGGGTTCTGCGAACCGATCGACTTGGACACAACATCCTTGACGCCCAGCATCTCGAATATTGCCCGCATCGGACCACCGGCGATGATCCCGGTCCCTTCAGGGGCCGAACGCATGATCACTTTGCCAGCGCCATGACGTCCCTGGATGTCGTGGTGCAAGGTGCGGCCTTCGCGCAATTGCACCCGCACGATGTTACGCTTGGCAGCTTCGGTTGCCTTGCGGATCGCCTCGGGCACTTCCTTGGCTTTACCTTTGCCAAAGCCGACCCGGCCCTTTTGATCGCCGACCACGACCAAAGCGGCAAAGCCGAAACGCTTACCACCTTTTACGGTCTTGGACACGCGGTTGATTGCCACCAGACGGTCGGCAAATTCCGGGTTCTCGTCGCGACGGCCACGGCCACGGTTGGTATCTCTTGCCATTTGGCAATCCTTTCATTCCGGCGACATGCGCCTGATTTGGTCAATCCCGGTGAGCATTTACCCCCGGATCATCGAGGCGGCCCGCAAAAGGCCGCCTGCATTCTTATATCTTCAACCCGCCCTCGCGGGCTGCTTCGGCCAATGCTTTGACCTTGCCGTGGAACAAACGCCCGCCGCGGTCAAAATAGGCCTCGCTTATGCCGGCCTTCTTGGCCCGCTCGGCGATGGCCGCACCAATCTTGGTGGCAGCCTCGATGTTGTTCTTGCCGACCATCCCAAGATCTTTTTCAAGCGATGAGGCAGACGCCAAAGTCACGCCCATAACATCGTCGATCAACTGGACGCTGATGTTCTTGTTCGAGCGGTGCACCGAAAGGCGAAGACGCCCTGCGTTGACCTTGCGAAGTTTGTTCCGGACGCGCAGGCGGCGCTTCAAGAACAGTTGTCTTTTGCTAATTGCCATTTGTCTGGTCCTTACTTCTTCTTGCCTTCCTTACGGAAGATAAATTCACCCTTATAGCGGATGCCCTTGCCCTTATAAGGCTCGGGCTTGCGCCACGCGCGGATGTCGGCAGCGACCTGGCCAACGGCCTGTTCGTCGATGCCTTCAACCTCGATGATTGTGGGTTTGGGCGCGGTAACAGTCACCCCGTCGGGGGCGATGTATTCCACGTCATGCGACAGTCCAAGGTTCAGCTTGAGAACGTTGCCGTTCATCGCTGCACGATAACCAACACCAGTGATCTCAAGCTCTTTCTTGAAACCAGCCGTAACACCAGTCACCAGATTGGCAACCATTGTCCGGCTCATGCCCCATTGTTGACGGGCACGTTTAGAAGAACCGCGGGGCGTGATTTTGACGGAATTATCTTCCACCGTCATTGTCACATCATCCGTGGCGCTAAAATTCCGGGTGCCTTTCGGCCCCTTCACTTCGATGGTCTGACCGGACACAGAGGCACTTACACCACTGGGCAGATCGACCGCTTTTTTACCAATACGAGACATATCAATCCCCCTAGAATACGGAGCAGAGCACTTCGCCGCCAACATTGGCCGCCCGTGCGCTTGCATCCGACATCACCCCTTGCGGGGTAGAGACAATCGACACACCCAGACCCTGACGGATGCTTGGGATGTCCTTGACGCCCATGTAAACGCGCCGACCGGGCTTGGAAACCCGCTTCAACTCGCGAATAACAGGTTCGCCTTCGTAATACTTCAGGCTGATTTCGATTGCCGGATGGCCATCTTCACCAGTCATTTTCTCATAGCCACGAATGTAACCTTCGTCTGCCAGCACATCCAGAACCCATGCCCGCAGCTTGGAGCCGGGGGTCATGACAGTGGACTTGCCGCGCAGGGACGAGTTGCGGATCCGGGTGAGCATATCTGCGATAGGATCGGTCATATCATTCTCTCCCTTACCAGCTCGACTTGACCATGCCGGGGATTTGGCCAGCTGAGCCAAGGTCCCGCAGCGCGATCCGCGAAATTTTCAGTTTGCGATAATAGGCGTGTGGACGCCCGGTGAGTTGGCAACGGTTGTGCAAACGCACAGCCGAGCTGTTGCGCGGCAGCTTTGCCAGCTTCAGGGAGGCGCGAAAACGCTCTTCCATCGGCTTTTCCTGGTCGCTGACGATTGCTTTAAGCTCGGCCCGCTTGGCGGCATATTTCGCCACCAGCTTTTGGCGCTTAACTTCGCGTGCGATCATTGATTTTTTAGCCATATCTATTCCTTCCCGCGCTTTATGAAGTGAAGGGCATGTTGAATTCTTTCAACAGTGCCTCACCTTCAGCATCAGTTTTCGCAGTGGTGGCAATGACGATGTCCATGCCCCAGTTTTCGTCGATCTTGTCGAAATCAATCTCGGGGAACACAAGCAGTTCCTTAAGGCCCATGGCATAGTTGCCCCGACCATCAAATGATTTCGCCGAAATACCGCGAAAGTCGCGAATACGCGGCATCGCAATTGTGATCAGACGATCCAGGAATTCATACATCCGCGCACCGCGCAGCGTGACCTTGGTGCCCAGAGGCATTTCTTCACGTACCCGAAAACCAGCGATGGATTTCTTGGCGATGTTCACAACGGCCATCTGACCGGCAATTGTGCTAAGCTCGGAAACCGCCGACTTGATCTTTTTACCGTCGCGGACCGTGGCAGCGCCACAGCCGATATTCAGCACGATCTTGTCCAGACGCGGGATCATCATTTCGTTCTTATAGCCGAACTGCTCTTTCAAAGCGGCGCGGATACGGTCCTGATATTCGGCCTTGAGGCGTGGTGTGTACGTTGCAGTATCAAGCATCAATCACATCCCCCGTGGTCTTGGCAAAACGCACCTTCTTGTCGTCTTCCATGCGGAAACCGACGCGGGTGGCTTTGCCGTTGGCATCAAGCAGTGACAGATTGCTAAGGTCAATCGGCATCGCCTTGGGGATGCGACCGCCCTGATCAGACTGGGATTGGCGGGTGTGGCGGATGGCGATATTCACACCGTCAACCACGGCCTTGCCAGCGGACGGGTTGATGGAAGCAATTGTGCCTTCCTTGCCCTTGTCCTTGCCGGCCAAAACGACGACCTTGTCGCCTTTGCGCAATTTGGCAGCCATTACAGCACCTCCGGCGCGAGCGAGATGATCTTCATGAAGTTCTTGGCGCGCAACTCGCGTACAACTGGCCCAAAGATACGGGTGCCAAGTGGCTCGTTCGCGGTGTTAAGGATCACGGCAGCGTTGCTGTCAAAGCGGATGGCAGTGCCATCGGCGCGACGAACGGCCTGTTTGGTGCGTACAACAACGGCCTTGCGGACGTCGCCCTTTTTTACGCGACCGCGTGGGATGGCTTCCTTGACCGACACGACAATGACGTCGCCGACGGATGCGTATCTACGCTTGGAACCACCCAGAACCTTGATGCACTGAACACGGCGTGCGCCGCTGTTGTCAGCAACATCGAGATTGGTCTGCATCTGGATCATTAGATATCTCCCGACCTTTGAGGACTTTTTGCCTCAGGGTTTCGATTAAACTG
The DNA here is from genome assembly GCA_021648025.1 of Paracoccaceae bacterium. GTDB lineage: Bacteria > Pseudomonadota > Alphaproteobacteria > Rhodobacterales > Rhodobacteraceae > NVQY01. Next base: position 7,607 of record JAKITO010000016.1, on the reverse strand, counting down.
GCAGGTCTTTTGTCGTCCAACCGCTCCTCAGCCTCTTTCAGAGACTTCCTCGCGAGACGCGAAGAAAGCCGCAAGGCTTGATGAGCGTCTTTACGCCTCCAGAACCTCCCAGCGCTTGGTTTTTGATCGTGGCGCGCATTCAACGATGCGCACCTGGTCACCTACGTTATAGGCGTTCTTCTCATCGTGTGCCCGGTACTTTTTGGACTTACGAATGGTCTTTTTCAGAACCGGATGGGTAAAGCGACGCTCTACCGATACGGTTACGGTCTGTTCATTGGCATTGCTGGTCACAGTGCCGGTAAGAATACGTTTGGGCATACTACTGGCTCCTAGTCTGCGCTGGCTTCAGAGGCCGCGGCGGCGGCTTTCTGGTTCAATATGGTCTTGACCCGCGCTGCATTGCGCCGCGCTGCCTTGATCCCGGAAGTGTTTTCCATCTGACCGGTCGCCTGCTGAAAGCGCAGATTAAAGCTCTCTTTCTTCAGGTTTTCCAGTTCTTCCCGGAGCTGATCCGGGGTCTTGTCGTGCAGTTCCTTGGCGTTCATGCGCCTATTCCTTTCAACATCACTGGCAGGCCCGACGTACATCACTTGGTTCGATACGCCTGGTCACCCTGATTCCAGTGGAGGTCATGATGAAGGGCTGCTTTAGACCTTGCCGGATCATATAGCAAGCCCAGTTATCCAGGATCAATTCAAATAAGTCACCCGTCTTTACCGCAGACCATGCTTCAAGGCCGCGAACAACTCCGCGTTGACCTTAGGTAAACGAGCAATCTTCGCTTGTGTCCGGCGGCTAAGGTGACGACATCATAGATGTGACCACCAAGGTAGGAAAGTTTGACCTTAACGTTGGCGGGTTGGGTATCGTCATGTGGCAACGGCGACCATCCGGTTTACCGGCAATCAGGAAATCACCCTGGACGATACTGTCATCCTGCAATCCTGACTTTGCTGTCTGCCCTGTCCCTCCTGATTGTCGTGGGATAAGATGATCTCATGCCAAATATAGAATCCCTCTTTGTCACCCGCCTCTACCGCGCCACCCTGTCCGAAAAGGGCGCAGCCCCGGACAGCGCCGAACTGACTGCCTCTTGCTGGTCCGTCGCCCAGGATGATGAGGCCGGACAGGCATGGTGCGACCAGAACGACTATGCCGGTTATACCTCTTATGCCTCGCTTGACGACCTGCCCTGGCGCTTTCCGATCTTTGCCGATCTGGTCAAACTGCTGGATAAACACGTCGCCGGGTTTGTCGATGACCTTGCCTTTGACCTTGACGGGCGCCGCATGGAACTGAATGCCCTCTGGATCAACATCCTGCCCCAGGGCGGCATCCACACCTCTCACATCCATCCCCACAGTGTGATCAGCGGCACCACCTATGTGACCATGCCCAAAGGCGCCAGCGCGATCAAATTCGAAGACCCGCGCCTGGCGATGATGATGGCCGCCCCTTTACGCAAACCAGATGCGCCGCAGGAGCTGCGCAGTTTCACCTATATCGAACCCAAGGTGGGCGAGGTTTTGCTGTGGGAAAGCTGGCTGCGTCACGAAGTACCGATGAATATGGCCGACGAGGACCGGATCAGCGTCAGTTTCAATTACGGCTGGGTGTGAACGCCGCGTGCGGGCGTGTCAGACTAACTCGCCGCCAAAAAGAGAGCGCTCCCGCCTATGAACACTACTTTGGCAGCGCCCGCGCCCGCCACAATTGCCCAGCCACCGGCTGCAAGAACAACGACGCAGACAACAACAACAGCCACCTCCTTGGCACTGACTTCAAACTTGAAACTCTCTTTTGCTGGACTCTTTTTTCGATGTTTCGGGTTCGGCAGAATGCGGATCTTTGCCGTCAAGATAATGGTTCCTGTAAGGGTGATACCCTTTGAGACCGTGGTAAACGGCTGGCTACCTAAAGCAATCTCAAACGCGCCTTCAAGAAGTTTGACATTCCCCGAAAATTTGAGCCCGCCGATTTTGGTACTGAAAACCTTCAAGACCAAGGATCCGGAAGACCCGCCCTTTACGCCAACCTTAAAGCCTCCTTCGAGAGGCCCAAACCCTTTCTTCAGCTCCGCCTCATAAGCTTTGAGGTTAAAGGAAGCGTCGATATCGCCCTTTTTTTGCGCAACAGTTTCAGCCTTGCCTTCCAGTTCGACCATTACAATTGCATTGCCGAAAAAAAGTGTCGCTGCCGCCTTATTCGATATATCCACGGTGGTCTGCATGGCGGGCAATTTGACTTTCACCGCCTTCTTTGAAACATAGGGAACCGCACAGACTTTGGGCTCATTCCTCCAGTTGGGCACCCAGATGCTCGGAAATTCCAACCCGAATCCCGCCGGCAGCACCCTACAGGACTTGCCCAGCACCTTGGCGTTGGCCTCGAACACCTGGTTGGCATAGCCTTCATAGCCATATATCTTTTTGGCCAGGCTAAGGATGGTGTCCCCAGTGGAAATCATCACACTTTTCCCTCCGCGCCATTCGCCATCAAACACCGCTTCGGCGGTTACAGTGGGCGGACTGTTCGAAGGTGAGTTGACAGACATCGAAACTGCAAAATTCTTGTATTTTGGTTTCAGCTTTTTCCAGGCAGCCACCGTAGACTTGCCGTAGAGTTTCAACATTTCCTTGGACGGTTTATACGGCCATCCGCCACTTGTGCTGTTAATCTCATCGGCCTTCTTTATCGTATCTTTTGAGTTCAACGCCGTCGTGATCGCCTTGGAAATTTCCTTGGATACCAGCGTTTCTTCGTTTCTCATTTGCTTAAGCATCACGTCTGACATGACAATCTCCTGATAAATAACTTGCATAGAATACAGGGCCAAAATGGGCCCTGTTCCAACAATCGTACCGTCGCGTTCTGCAATGTCTAGGAGACTTACGCCTGAAACTTCCCATAGGAACAGATACAGTATTGTGTTCGACGATCAATATCGCCCTCGGTCTAAGTCGGAAGCCATGGAAGGCAAACCAGATGGTGCTCGAATGAAAGGGTTGCACATCCCGCACCAATCATGACAATTGATCCATGATAAATCCCCCCTTCCCAAGTTGGCCCGATATCGCCCCGCAACTGATCGCCGTCGCCACCGGGCGCGCCCCTGCCGATATGGTCATTCGTGGCGGCATATGGGTCAATGTCCACACCCGCGAGGCCCTGCCGGACCACGATGTGGCCATCGTCGCCGGGCGTATTGCCTTTGTCGGGCCGGATGCCACCTATTGCACCGGACCGGACACGGCGGTGATTGAGGCCGATGGCCGCTATATCCTGCCGGGTCTGTGTGACGCGCATATGCATATTGAAAGCGGCATGCTGACCCCGGCAGAATTTGCCCGTGCCGTTATCCCCCATGGCACCACCTCGATGTTCACCGACCCGCATGAGATTGCCAATGTGCTGGGGCTGGAAGGCGTGCGGATGATGCACGACGAAGCGCTAATGCAACCGGTCAATATCTTCACCCAAATGCCATCCTGTGCGCCGTCCGCTCCGGGGCTGGAAACCACCGGCATGGAAATTTCCCCCGAAGACGTGGCCGAGGCGATGTCATGGCCCGGCATCATCGGCCTTGGCGAAATGATGAACTTTCCCGGCGTGTCGGGCGCCGACCCCAAGATGCTGGCCGAAATCGCCGCCACCCAACGGGCCGGCAAAACCGTCGGCGGGCATTATGCTTCGCCGGACTTAGGCCCCGCCTTTGCCGGATACGTCGCAGGCGGCCCGGCGGATGACCACGAAGGCACCTGCGAGGCCGATGCCATCGCCCGGGTGCGTCAGGGCATGCGCTCGATGATGCGGCTGGGCAGTGCGTGGTTTGATATTGAAAGTCAGATCACGGCGGTGACGCAAAAGGGTCTGGACCCGCGCAATTTCATCCTTTGCACTGATGACTGCCATTCCGGCACATTGGTCAACGATGGCCATATGAACCGCGTGGTGCGCCATGCGATTGACTGCGGCTGTGATCCGCTGGTGGCCTTGCAAATGGCCACGCTCAATACCGCCACACATTTTGGCCTGGAACGGGACATCGGGTCGATTACCCCCGGGCGACGGGCTGACATCATCCTTAGTTCCGACCTTAGAACCCTACCGATTGAACTGGTCATTGCCCGGGGACAAATCGTCGCCAAAGATGGCAAATGTCTGGTCGACTGCCCGCATTACGACTGGCCTGACAGTGCCCGCAACACGGTGCACCTGGGTCACACCCTGACCACCACCGACTTTGAAATCAAAGCCCCGGAAGGGGCCAACACCGCACGCGCCAATGTTATTGGCGTGGTGGAAAACCAGGCCCCGACCAAGGCGCTTCAGGCGGATTTGCCGGTGTTGGACGGGTTGGTCGAAGGTGCGGACGGTGTTTGCCAGATCGCTTTGGTCGAACGCCACCGCGCCACCGGCGATGTGACCAACGGCTTTGTTTCCGGCTTTGGCTACGATGGCGCCATGGCCATGGCCTCAAGCGTGGCACACGACAGCCACCATATGATCGTCGTCGGCACGGATCGTGCGCAAATGGCGCTGGCGGCCAACCGGCTGGCCGAGGTGGGCGGCGGTGTCACGGTGTTCAAGGACGGGCGGGAACTGGCATTGGTGAAACTGCCCATTGCCGGGCTGATGTCCGACAGTCCGGCCACAGAGGTCGCCGCCAAGGCCGAAGAAATGATGCAGGCCATGCGCACCTGCGGTTGCGATCTGAACAACGCCTATATGCAGCATTCTCTGTTGGCACTGGTGGTGATTCCGGAACTCAGAATATCCGATCTGGGCCTGATTGATGTGCGCAAATTCGAAAAAATTGACCTGTTGGAACCACAAATATGACAACCGTAAACACCCCTGCACCCATCCCGGAGCAATCCTTTACCGATGCCAGCGCTGCCGTCGCGCATCTGGAACAGCTTTACAGCGAGGCCACCCACTTTTTGCTGGAACAATTCTCGAAGGCAATGAAAAACGGCGCGCCAAAGGTTCGCTCCCGTGCCTTTTATCCCGAGATACGCCTGACCACCGATACCTATGCAAGGGTCGACAGCCGGCTGGCCTATGGCCATGTCTCGTCGCCCGGCACCTATACCACCACAATCACCCGGCCCGACCTGTTTCGCAATTACCTGACCCAACAGATCGACCTATTGATCCGCAACCACGGCGAACCCGTGACCATCACCACCTCGGACACGCCGATCCCGGTGCATTTTGCCGTCGGCGGCCGCGCAGGTGTCACCGTACCACAGGACGGGGCCGCCGCGTTCACTCTGCGTGACTATTTCGACGTGCCGGACCTGGCGACCACCAATGACGACATCGTCAACAACACCGACATGCCCAAAGATGGCACCGGTCCCTTGGCCCTGTTCACCGCCCAGCGCATTGATTATTCGCTGGCGCGGCTGTCACATTATACCGCCACCGACCCCGAACATTTCCAGAACCATATCCTGTTCACCAACTATCAGATCTATGTGGCCGAGTTCGAGGCTTATGCCCGCGAACAACTGGCCAACCCCGACAGCGGCTATACCAGCTTTGTCAGCACCGGAAATGTGGTGATCACCGATGCCGAAACCCCCATCGCCCCGGTCGCGAAACTGCCGCAAATGCCGACCTATCACCTGACCCGCGCCGATGGCTCGGGCATCACCCTGGTCAATATCGGTGTCGGGCCAAGCAACGCCAAAACCGCCACCGACCATATCGCCGTACTGCGCCCGCACGCCTGGCTGATGGTTGGCCATTGTGCTGGCTTGCGCAACACGCAGGCCCTGGGTGATTTTGTCCTTGCCCATGCCTATCTGCGCGAAGACCACGTTCTGGACGACGACCTGCCGGTCTGGACCCCGATCCCCGCACTGGCCGAAATCCAGATCGCGCTGGAAGAAGCGGTGGCCGAAGTAACCGAACTCGAAGGTTTTGAGCTGAAACGCATAATGCGCACCGGCACCGTCGCCACCATCGACAACCGCAACTGGGAATTGCGCGAGCATTCCGGCCCGGTGCAGCGGCTTTCGCAATCTCGGGCCATCGCCCTGGACATGGAAAGCGCGACAATCGCCGCCAACGGCTATCGTTTCCGCGTACCTTACGGCACGCTTTTATGTGTCTCGGACAAGCCTCTGCATGGTGAATTGAAACTGCCCGGCATGGCGTCAGAGTTCTATAACACCCAAGTCAGCCGCCATCTGAAGATCGGAATCCGGGCGATGGAAGGCCTGCGCGGCATGCCCCTGGAACGCCTTCATAGCCGGAAACTACGCTCTTTCGACGAAACGGCCTTCCTCTAAGGCAAAAAATCGGCGAAAATCGCCTATTTCCACTGGTTTTAGTCCACCATGCGTTGTGTTCTTACACAAGATACCGTTACAATTGCGCAATCGGACCCAGATAAGGGCCGAAACCGAGGCCCAGCATCGGGCGGAACAAGGAGACCAGAAAATGGCAAAACCAATGACCAAAACCCAGCTTGTCGCCGCTTTGGCGGAAGATATGGGCACCGACAAGAAATCAGCCGCAGCAGCTCTTGAGGCGATCACCGGCCTGATCACCCGCGAAGTATCGGCTGGCGGCGCCGTGACCCTGCCCGGCGTTGGCAAAATCTATTGCCGCGAACGCCCCGAGCGTATGGTGCGCAACCCCGCCACCGGCGAGCAGTTCAAGAAAGACGCCGACAAGGTGGTGAAAATGACCATCGCCAAGGCGCTGAAGGACAGCGTTAACAGTTGACCTTGTAAAAGGCTTGAAATTCCGAAAGGGTCGCCAAATTGGCGGCCCTTTCTCGTTTCAGCGTTTCGCGTTCAATTTGGATCAGAGCATCACTTTGAATGCAAAATACCTTAAGGCAATAACATGGACAAACGCGCAATCCTCATGGGCCTGATCTTTGCCCTGATGTGGTCTTCTGCCTTTACCTCGGCGCGGATCATCGTCGCCGATGCCTCGCCGTTGTTCTCACTGTCCTGCCGGTTTCTGATCTCGGGGCTGCTTGGTGTGCTGATTGCCCGCTTCATGGGTCAGACATGGAACCTGACCCGTCAGCAATGGTATGCCACCATCGTTTTCGGTCTGTGCCAGAACGCCCTGTACCTCGGCCTGAATTTTGTTGCCATGCAGACAATCCAAGCATCCGTGGCCGCCATCATCGCCTCGTCGCTGCCTTTGCTGGTGGCTCTGGTCAGCTGGGTATTGATGGGCGAGCGGCTCAAGCCGCTTGGAATATTGGGTCTGCTTGCCGGGTTCACCGGCGTTGCCATCATCATGGGGCCACGTATCGGTGCCGGGCTTGACCTTTATGGTCTGGCCCTGCTTGGGCTTGGGGTTCTGGCGCTGACGTTTGCGACAATGGCCGTTCGCGGGGCCACGTCCGGCGGCAATTTCATGATGATCGTCGGGCTGCAAATGCTGGTCGGCTCAGCCATCCTGTTCGCCGCCACCGCCGCCTTTGAAACCATCCACATCACCCCGACCTGGCCACTGGCCGCCGCGTTTGCCTATACCACCCTGATCCCCGGCCTTGCCGCTACTCTGATCTGGTTCACCCTGCTGAACCGTATCGGTGCCACCCGCGCCGCCACCTTTCACTTTCTCAC
>JAKITO010000058.1 GCA_021648025.1 Paracoccaceae bacterium | reverse complement strand
TGGTGGCACCCATGCGTTGCGCGACGCGGCGAGAGCCTGCGTTGGGCGGGGAGACCAGGCTGATGGCGGTTTTCCAGCCGAGGGTTTGATAGGCATAGTTGAGCGAGGCGAGGGCGGCTTCGGTGGCGTAGCCATAGCCCTCAAAGCCGTTCATCAGGTCCCAGCCGATTTCCGGTTCGGGCCAGCCGAGGGGATACCAAGGCCCGATGATGCCGGCGAACTTGCCGGTGGCGGTTTCCTCGACCGCCCAGCGGCCAAAGCCGCGCAGGGGCCAGTGGCCGAGTTCGGTGGCCAGCATGCGCCAGGATTGTTCCTGCGTGGCTGGGCCGCCGACATATTGGGCGCGTTTTGAGGTGAAGAATTCGGCGAACACGTCGAAGTCGGCTTTGCAGGGCGCACGGAGCGTCAGGCGGTTGGTGGTGAGGGTTGGGATTTGCGTCATACCGTTGCCTTTGCGGTGACCCGGGGTAAGGCAAAGACGTCGCGGGCGATGCCGTCGGGGAAGGTTTGACGGCGGATGATCTGGCCGCCGAGCCGGATTGCCAACTGGCGGGCTGGCAAGTTTTCGTCGCGCATCATGGTTTCGACGTGGCGCCAGTTGAGCGTGTCATAGGCGAATGTGATAACTGCAAGGCTGGCCTCGGTGGCATAGCCAAAGCGGCGGCTGGCGGGCATCAGCCACCATGTCAGTTCGTGGGTGTCCCAGCCCCGGGGGATGATCAGACCGGCACCGCCGATGATTTCGCCGTCTGGCAGGCCGAGCAGGAACATGCCGAAGCCTTTGGTCCAGTGGTGGATGTCGCGGTCCAGTTCTTGTTGCACTTGGTCTGGTGATTTGTCGCGACGATAGGCACCGACAGTGGTGTCGGAAACGGCGTTGAACGCTGTGTAGGTGCTGAGATCATCTTGCGTGGGTGCGCGCAATGTCAGGCGTTTGGTGGTGAGGGTTGGGGTTTTCATCTGGTCGCTGTTATCCAGCGGGCGCGCTGCCGCGCGGCTTTTATGATGATGGGGGAGAGGTGACGGGTCATGGTTAGGGGGCACCGGGGGCGGGTGCGGAATTTGAGTTTATTTTGCAAGATGAAGTTGGAGCCAGAGGCAAAGTGCTGGTCATTTCTTTTTGCCGAAGCCTGAGAGGCCGGGGGGGAGGGCCATGCCGCCGCCGAGGCCAGGGAGACCACCCGGGAGTTTGCCGCCCATTTGCTTGGCTGCGGCTTCCAATGCTTTGGGGTCCATGTCAGCAGGCGCACCACCTTTGCCGAACATGCCCTTGAGCGCCTGTTTCAGCATGCCGCCCTTGCCCATTTTCTTCATCATGTCGCCCATCTGGCGGTGCATTTTCAGCAGCTTGTTGAGGTCGGAGACCTCCATGCCGGAGCCTTTGGCGATGCGTTTCTTGCGCGAGGCCTGCAGCAGTTTGGGGTTGGCGCGTTCGCGTTTGGTCATCGACTGGATCAGGGCGATCTGGCGGCTGAGGATCTTGTCGTCAAGGCCGGCCGCTTCGGCCTGTTTGGCCATTTTGCCCATGCCCGGCATCATCCCCATCATGCTTTGCATACCGCCCATCTTTTCCATCTGTTCCAGCTGCATCCGCAAGTCGTTCATGTTGAACTGACCCTTGGCCATGCGGCGCATCATCTTTTCGGCCTGTTCGGCCTCGATGGTTTCCTGGGCCTTTTCCACCAATGCGACGATGTCGCCCATGCCGAGGATACGCCCGGCAATGCGCTCTGGCTCAAAGGTTTCCAGCGCGTCCATCTTTTCGCCAAGGCCAACAAAGCGGATGGGTTTGCCGGTGACGGCACGCATGGACAGGGCTGCGCCACCACGTCCGTCGCCGTCCATCCGGGTCAGGACCACGCCGGTGACGCCGATCTTGGCGTCAAACTCGGCCGCGACGTTGACCGCGTCCTGGCCGGTCAGACCGTCGACCACCAGCAGGGTTTCGCGCGGTTGGGCGATGTCGCGCACATCCGCCGCCTGTTGGATCAGGTCGGCGTCGATGTGCAAACGACCCGCGGTGTCCAGGATATAGACGTCGTAGCCGCCGAGGGAGGCTTGGGTTTTGGCACGGCGCGCAATGGCGACCGGGTTTTCGCCTTTGACGATTGGCAGGGTGTCGACGCCGATTTGCGTGCCCAGGATGGCGAGCTGTTCCATCGCCGCCGGTCGGTTGGTGTCGAGCGAGGCCATCAGGACGCGCTTGCCGTCTTTTTCGGTCAGGCGCTTTGCCAGTTTGGCGGTGGTGGTGGTTTTACCGGAGCCTTGCAGGCCGACCATCAGGATCGGGGCAGGCGGGTTGTCGATTTTCAGGGCACCGGGGTCTTCGTCGCCGGTTAGCGTATCAATCAGCGCGTCGTGGACGATCTTGACCACTTGCTGGCCGGGGGTGATGGATTTGGTGACGGCCTGGCCGGTGGCCTGTTCCTGCACCCGTTTGACGAAATCGCGCGCGACCGGGAGGGAGACGTCGGCCTCGAGCAGGGCGACGCGGACTTCGCGTAGGGCGGTTTTGACATCGTCATCAGACAACGCGCCTTGTTTGGTCAGACGGTCGAAGACGCCGGACAGGCGTTCGGACAGGTTTTCAAACATATCGCGGCCTTTCAATGCCGGTGGTCAGGGTGCCCCAAACGGGGCGGCGAATGCACAAATGCCCCCACGGGCGTAACACGCTGGTGGGGGGCGATCCCGAACAAAGCCGGGACCGGAAGGTTTGACGCTTCCGGGGTATGGGGGCAGGTAGGGGGTTTGAGGGGGTGAGTCAAGGTGGGATTGGGGCGAGCCACGCATTGATGGTTTTGACCATTTTACCCGGCACGCTGGTATGGGAGTAGGAGGCCATAATCGGGTGGGGCCCGGCATTCATTCCTTCCAGCACCAGGCTGGGACGATAGAGCGTGGAGCCTTTGGCGGTGATGATGGAGCCGAGCGAGGCACAAGAAAGGTTGGTCAGGTCGTCTTCTATCTGGGTCAGGCCGAACAGGGTTCGGGTACGCAAGGTCACGGTATTGGACGGGCGGTTCAGGATCAGTTGGGTGCGGCGGACAAAAACTGCGAACAGGGCGATGCCGAAACAGCAGGCGACCAGAAACAAGATCAACCCGGCCCAGATGCTATGAGAGGTCAGGAACAGGCCTATTCCGGCGAAGATCAGGATAAAGGCAGAAATTGTGATGCCCGACAGCCATGGTATGATGTCGATGATCAACTGTTCGGGGGTGTCCAGGGTGATCTTCATGGGCAGGACCATAGGCCCTGCCCGGGGCTGCGTCAAAGGGGTCAGGCGGCGAGGGTTTTGATGGTGTTTGCGGCGTTGGTCAGGGCAGAGTCTGCGTCCACCATCATCGCATCGGCGACAACAAAAGTGACGTCGGTGATGCCGATGAAGCCAAGGATATGGCGCACATAACCCGAGGCGAAATCGGCGTCCGAACCGACGGTTGTGCCGCCTGAGGCGATGGCGATGATGGCGCGTTTGCCAGTCAGCAAGCCTTTGGGGCCGGTATCGGTATAGTGGAACGTCAGGCCTGCGCGGGCGATCAGGTCGATCCAGAGTTTGAAGCTGGCGGGGGCGGCGAAATTGTAGATTGGCAGGCCGATGACGATGGTGTCGGCGCGTTGGATTTCATCAACCAGCGCGGTAGATTGTTTGAGGGTTTGCACCTGCGCGGGGCTGCGTTGATCGGATGGGGTGAAATTGGCGTTGACCCAGGTTTCGGTGATCTGCGCCAGCGGGTCGGCCAGATCGCGACGAATGGTCTGGTCCGGGGCAAGATGGTCGATGATCTGGGCCGAAAGGGAACGGGTGGTGGAACCGCTGATACGGGCAGAGGCGTCGATGTGGAGGAGGGTTGAGGGCATGGGTTAGCTCCTGTTGGTTATGTGGAGCTAAGATGGGTTGTTGTATTTTCGAACACAACAGGAGTATTCAAACATCTAACGTTGAAAAATGCACAATGGAGGCCGGTATGGATAACTGGGACGAGGTGCGCACCGCCTATCAGGTGGCAAGGGCGGGAACAGTAAGTGGCGCGGCAGAGGTTCTGGGCGTACATCATGCCACGGTGATCCGTCATATTGATGCGATCGAGGCGCGCCTTGGGGTGAAGCTGTTTCAGCGTCACGCGCGGGGGTACACGCCGACCGAGGCGGGGGCGGATCTGTTGATGGTGGCGCAGGCGACGGATGATCAGTTCAATCAGTTGGTGGGGCGTCTGAAAGGCCACGGCGATGATGTGACAGGTGAATTGGTGATTACTTCGCTGGCGACATTGGCGCCGTTGATGGCGCCGCTACTGAATGAGTTTCAGGGCAAACATCCGGGGTTGATTGTGCGCTATCTGACTGGTGACCGGCTGTTTCGGTTGGAATACGGCGAGGCGCATGTGGCCATTCGGGCGGGTGCGGTGCCGGATCAGCCGGACAATGTGGTGCAGCCGTTTGTGAAACACCAGATCGGGCTTTATGCCACGAAAGAGTATGTGGCGCAGTACGGGTTGCCCAAGGGGGTGCACGAGTTTGGCAAACACCGCTTTGTCGGGCATGACAATGCCAACGCCCGCCCGCCGTTTCTGAAATGGCTGGCCAAGGCAGCACCCCGCGCGGCGATGACGTTTCGGTCCAATGATCCGGGGGCGATGGAGCAGGCGGTGTTGGCCGGGGCCGGTATCGGGTTTCTTCCCGAAGGCAAGGCCACGCAAAATGCGCATCTGGTGCAGGTGATGGAGCCGTTGGAGGAATGGTCGACCAGTACCTGGCTGGTGACCCATGTTGATTTGCACCGGACCAACAAGGTTCAGAGCTTTCTGACATTCCTCAAGGAACGATCAAAGGATTGGGTGTTGTGAGAGCGGACCTGCGCGGGCATCTGGCAATGTTGTTGTTTTCGGCGTTGGTGGCGGGGTCATTCTCGCTTGGATCAATGGTGGCCAATGAGATTGCGCCTGCGGCTTTGAATGCGGTGCGGTTTGCAATTGCGTCGGCGGTGATTGGCGTGGCGGTTCTGGTCACGGGGGGGATACGGCGCGAGGCGTTGCAGGCGCCTTGGCGCTATCTGGTGCTGGGCGGGTTGTTTGCCGGATACTTTGTGCTGATGTTCGAAGGGCTGAAAACCGCGCCACCGGTCAGGGCGGCGGCGGTGTTCACCTTGACACCAGTGTTGGCGGCCGGGTTTGGCTGGCTGTTGTTGCGCCAGATCACCACGGCGCGGATGGCATTGGCGCTGACAATTGGCGCGACCGGCGCGTGTTGGGTGATTTTCCGCGCTGATTGGGACGCATTTCAGGCGTTTGAGGTGGGCCGGGGAGAGGTGATATACTTCTGGGGCTGCGTGGCGCATGCGGTTTACACGCCGATGGTGCGGCGGCTGAACCGGGGGGAACCGGCGGTGGTGTTTACCTTTGGCATGCTGGTGTCGGGGTTTGTGATCCTGCTGGTCTATGGCTGGGGCGATATTCGCACCACCGATTGGGGCGCGCTGCCAGGGGTTGTCTGGCTGACGCTGCTGTATCTGGCGGTGTTCGCCAGTGCGGCGACGTTTGTTCTGTTGCAGTTTGCCACCCTGCGCCTGCCCTCGGCCAAGGTGATGGCCTATACCTATCTGACCCCTTCATGGGTGATCCTGTGGGAGATCGGATTGGGGCACGGGGCTCCAACCGGGTTGGTGCTGGTGGGAATTGTGATGTCGGTGCTGGCGCTGGTGATGTTGTTGCGGGATGAGAATGGTTGAGAGGTCGCTCATCAAGCCGATTGGCTTTCTTCGCGGGTTACCGTTCAGGCGGGATTTCCAGTTCCAACGCCAGAAAGCGCTCGAAGGCATCCAGGTTGATCGGTTCGAATTGACCAAACCCCTGCATCCAGACCGAAGCCGTCCGCATGGCGTCCGGGTCCAGTTTGCACCATTTCACCCGGCCACGTTTCTCTTGGGTGATCAGGCGGGCCCGGGTCAGGATACCCAGGTGTTTCGAAATCGCCGCCAGCGACATCTCGAACGGTTCGGCCACGTCCGTGACAGCCATGTCATCTTCAAGCAGCATGGTCAGGATCGCCCGGCGAGTCGGGTCACCCAGAGCTGCAAAGACGGTATCAAGCGGGTTTGACATGACCAGCGCCTAGCCGCAGACGCGATAATCGTCAACCATATGGTTGAATAACCAAACCCGACCCAATCCGACCTTTGCATCAGGAAATCCCACTGCCCCAGCGCCTTCATCTTGCAAAATAAATCTAAATAACAACACCTTAGCTAAATGATAACATCGCAATTCAAATGATTGACTCTGCCCCTCTCGCGTCCTAGCACCATCACAACAAAACGTTGGGGGTTTCCTGATGGTCGAGGACGAGCAAAAGCGGCAAATGACGCAGCTTGAGGCGCGGATCAAGGCGGCCAAACCGGTTGAAACGCGCAAGCACCACAACGATGAGTATTATTCGCAGGTTCATCTGGCCTGGCGCATGGTAATCGAATTGGTGGTCGGTCTGGGGATCGGCTTTGGTATCGGGTTCGGGCTGGACAGCCTGTTGGGGACGCTCCCCATATTCCTGATACTGTTTACATTGCTGGGGATGGCGGCGGGCATCAAGACGATGCTGAGAAGCGCACGCGAGATCCAGAAAGATCAAGTGGCCGAAATGGCCAAGAAGGACGAAGGGAACTGATACGTGGCAAGTGAAGCATCTGGTGCAGAAAACGCCGCCGGTGATGGTGGGCTAGAGCTTTACCCGATGGATCAGTTCATCGTGAGTCCGCTGTTTGGCGACGGGCCGATTGCCTGGTACACGCCGACCAACGTGACGTTGTGGATGGTTCTGACCATTCTGGCAATTGGTGCCCTGCTGGTGCTGAGCACCTCTCGCCGGGCGATAATTCCGTCGCGGGCGCAGTCGATTGCCGAACTGGTTTATGGGTTCATCTACAAGATGGTCGAAGATGTGGCCGGCAAGGACGGGGTCAGGTACTTTCCTTACATCATGACGCTGTTCATGTTCATCCTGGTGACCAACTTCCTTGGCTTGATCCCGACCGCATTTGCCACCACCAGCCACATCGCGGTGACGGCGACAATGGCGATGGCGGTGTTCCTGTCAGTGACCATTCTGGGCTTTTGGAAGCACGGGTTCGGGTTTCTCAATATCTTCTGGATCGGTCAGGCGCCGCTGCCACTGCGGCCCATTCTGGCGCTGATCGAAGTGATATCCTATTTTGTACGGCCCATCAGCCATTCCATTCGTCTGGCCGGCAACATGATGGCGGGGCATGCGGTGATCAAGGTTTTTGCCGGGTTCGCGGTAGTGATATGGATTGCCCCGGTATCAATTGCCGCGATCACGGCGATCTATGCGCTTGAGGTGCTGGTGTCGTTCATTCAGGCCTATGTGTTTACCATTCTGACTTGCGTGTATCTCAAGGATGCATTGCACCCGCATCATTAAACAACGGTGCGTGAAATCACGCACCCTACGAAACAACAACCAATTCCATCGTAAGGAGAAAAATCATGGAAGGTGACGTCGTACAAATGGGGGCCTATATTGGCGCTGGTCTGGCTAGTATTGGTATGGGTGGTGCTGCACTTGGTGTGGGCCAGGTGGTCGGGAGCTATCTTTCCGGCGCATTGCGCAACCCGTCGGCCGCTGCCGGTCAGACAGCGACCATGTTCATCGGTATCGCATTTGCAGAAGCGCTGGGGATCTTCTCGTTCCTCGTGGCACTTCTGTTGATGTTTGCTGTATAAAGCCTGACAAGGTATTTCATCCTTGTACCCGGGTGGCGCGTGAAATCATTCGCCACCCGGTAAGCTCTGGTTCCTTTGGAGGGCGATATGGCTACTGAAACCACTGGTTTTGTCAGTGCGTGCATCGATTCACTCGGAAATGCGATTGGCATGCCGCAGTTGTGCGCGGAATGGATGCCCAACCAGGTTTTCTGGCTTTTGGTGACGCTGGTCGTGATCTATCTGGTGCTGTCAAAAGTGGCTTTGCCGCGCATTGGCGGCATTCTGGCCGAACGGCAGGGCACCATCACCACTGATATTTCTGCCGCCGAAGATCTGAAGGCCCGCGCGTTAGAGGCCGAGGAAGTCTATAACAAGGCACTGGCGGATGCCCGCGCCGAGGCGCTGAATATCGCGGCTGAGATGCGGGCGGGCATTCAGGGTGAGTTGAACGATGCAATCGCCCACGCGGACGCGGAAATTTCAGCAAAGGTGGCCGAGAGTGAAAAGGCGATCGGCGAAATCCGGGCGTCGGCACTTGAAGCGGTCAAGGTTGTTGCCAATGATACGGCGGCCGAGATTGTCACCGCACTTGGCGGTAAGGCGGATGCCAAGGCTGTTGGCACGGCGGTGACGTCGGGCATGAAAGGATGGACATGATGATGATGCGTAATCTGAGTGTTCTTGTTCTGAGCCTGAGTGCTGGCCCGGCCCTGGCCGCAAGCGGGCCGTTCTTTTCGCTGCGCAACACCGACTTTGTTGTGCTGCTGGCGTTTTTGCTGTTCATCGGTGTGTTGGTCTATCTGAAAGTCCCCGGCCTGCTCGGTGGCCTTCTGGACAAGCGCGCGGAAGGTATCCGGGCCGAGTTGGACGAAGCCCGGGCGCTGCGCGAAGAGGCGCAGACGGTTCTGGCGTCTTATGAGCGCAAGCAGAAGGAAGTGCAGGCGCAGGCCGAGCGGATCATTGCTTCGGCCCGGGAAGAGGCACAACTGGCGGCCGAGCAGGCCAAGGACGATCTGAAACAGTCGATTGCACGGCGATTGGCCGCGGCAGTTGACCAGATTGCCTCGGCAGAGGCCGCGGCTGTAAAAGAGGTGCGCGATCAGGCGATTTCCATTGCGATGGCGGCGGCGGGCCAGGTTTTGGCCAAGCAGATGACCGAGGCCAAGGGCAACAAGATGATCGAGGCGGCGATTGGCGAGGTGGACGCGAAGCTGCACTGATCTCAATTCAAGGGGTCGCTCATCCGCCCGAAAAGGGCGTCTTCGCGGCTTTTCGAATGATTAGAGGAACCCGGCCCTGTGATGGGCCGGGTTTTTCTTTGCGTTTCAGTTGCGAGGCGGGGTTATCAGGCCCTTTTTGACCGCAGGCCGTTCGACAAAGCGGTCGAGGTAGGCGTCCAGGTTGGGGTGGTTGTCCCATTCCAGCACCTCCATCGCTTCGTAAAAATCGAGCACGCGCAACCACGGTGCGATGGCGATATCGGCGATCGAATAGCTGCCGGTGATCCAGTCCTGCCCGTCGAGCTGGCCTTCCAGGACAGCCAGCAGGCGCTTGGCTTCGTTGATGTAGCGTTCGACCGGGCGGGGGTCTTCGATGGCCTTGCCGGCGAATTTGTAGAAAAACCCAAGCTGGCCCAGCATTGGTCCAAGCCCGCCCATCTGGAACATCAGCCATTGGATGATATGCGCACGTTGCGTGGCATTTGACCCCAGAAGCTGGCCGGATTTTTCGGCGAGGTAAATCAGGATTGCACCGCTTTCGAACAAGCCGATGGGTTGCCCGTCCGGCCCGTTGGGATCAATGATCGCCGGGATTTTGTTGTTGGGGTTCAGCGACAGGAATTCCGGGCTTTTGACATCGGCGTCAGACAGGGTGACCAGGTGCGCCTCATAGGGCAGGCCGATCTCTTCCAGCATGATCGAGGCTTTGACGCCATTTGGGGTCGGAAAGGAATATAGCTGAAGAACAGAGGGGTCCGAGGCGGGCCATTTGGCGGCGATGGGGAATTTTGCAGGGTCTATTACGGGATCAATCATGTGGTCTCCTGGTGCCTGGCGAACTCAGGCTAAAGTTGTTGCGCTTGGTAGAATAGGAACTTGGGGGTAAGTTGGCCTTTCGACAAGTAAAAAAGTTAATGGGACAGTGAAGGACAATTCAATGTTGAAAGAATTCAAGGACTTTATCGCCAAGGGCAATGTGATGGCCATGGCCGTCGGCATTATCATCGGGGCGGCGTTTACGGCGATTGTGAAATCGCTGGTGGCTGATCTGATCAGCCCGATCATCGGGCTGTTCATGGGGGGCGTCGATTTCACCAACAAGTTTATCATTCTGGGTGGGGACGGGACGACATATGCGTCGCTTGAAGCCGCGCGCGAGGCCGGGGCCGGGGCGTTTGCCTATGGTGCGTTCATCATGGCGGTGATCAACTTTCTGATCATTGCATGGGTGGTGTTCATGCTGGTCAAGACGGTGAACAAGGCCAAGGAGGCAGCGGCCAAAGAGGAAGAGGCTGTGGAAGAGGCCCCCAAAGGCCCGAGCGAGGTTGATCTGTTGACCGAAATTCGTGACGCCTTGAAGAGTAAATAGGCTTGTAACCAATCTGGTCGGGCCCGCAGGAGGCGGGCCTGGCGATCCTGACAATGAGGTAATATGTGGAAAATGTAATGGAAATGGCCGGGGACTTTGGCCCGCTTTTGGTAAATGTGATCAAAGCGCTTGCTGTGCTGGTGGTAGGATGGACCGTGGCCGGGATTGTGGCGCGCCTGGTCCGCAATCAGGTTAACAAGCACCCGGAATTGGACCAGACGCTTGGCAATTTTGCCGCCAGTATCGTGCGCTGGGCCATCCGGTTGATGGTTCTGGTGGCGGTGTTGGGCGTTTTTGGCATTGAGGCGACCAGCCTTGTGGCGATGATGGGGGCGGCGACACTGGCCATCGGGTTGGCGTTGCAAGGCACACTTAGCGATCTGGCCGCGGGGTTCATGTTGATCCTGTTTCGCCCTTACAAGCTGGGGCAGTATGTGGATATTGGCGGGACATCGGGCACGGTGGTGGATCTGAACCTGTTTGTGACCGAATTGGTGACGCCGGACAATGTTCAGATCATCATGCCCAACGGCCAGGCATGGGGATCGGTGATCACCAACTATTCTGCGCATGACACCCGCCGGGTCGATTTTGTGTTTGGCATTGATTATGGCGACAGTGCGGACGATGCGATGAAGATCATCCTTGACCTAGCAAGGGCGGACGAGCGGGTGCTTGGCGATCCGGAACCCTGGGCCAAGGTGACCAATCTGGGCGACAGTTCGGTTGATATCGGTGTGCGGCTTTGGTGTAAGGCCGACGATTACTGGAACCTCAAGTTCGACATGACCAAGACGGTGAAAGAGGCGTTTGACGCCAAGGGTATTTCGATCCCTTATCCGCATTCGGTGGAAATCCACAAAGACGGCTGATCGGGCCGGATACAGCCGGGCAGACCGCCCGGCTGTATTTGGTATTAGCCTTTGACCGCAAGCTGAGGCGAAACAACGTCGATCCCAAGCGCCTTGCCGACCGCATAATAGGTCAGCTTGCCGGCATGGACATTCAGACCGTTCAGCAGGTGTTCATCGTCCATACAGGCCTGTTTCCAGCCCTTGTCAGCCAGGGACAGCAGGAACGGCATGGTGGCGTTGCCCAGGGCGATGGTCGAGGTGCGGGCCACAGCACCGGGCATGTTGGCGACGCAATAATGCATGATGCCGTCGACCTCATAGATAGGATCGGCGTGGGTGGTGGCATGAGAGGTTTCAAAACATCCGCCCTGATCAATGGCGACATCGACCAGAACGGCACCGGGTTTCATTTCTGAAAGCTGGGCACGGCTGATCAGCTTGGGGGCGGCCGCGCCGGGGATCAGGACGGCACCAACCACCATATCGGCCTGCATCACCAGTTCGGCGGTATTGCCGGCACTGGCGTAAGAGGTTTTGAAGGTGCCGCCAAACACATCGTCAAGGTACCGCATGCGCGCCAGCGAGCGGTCGAGTACGGTGACATCTGCGCCCATGCCTGCGGCAATGCGCGCGGCGTGGGTGCCGACCACGCCGCCGCCGATCACCACCACCCGGGCCGGGCCAACACCGGGCACGCCGCCCATCAGAACACCACGCCCGCCATTGGCCTTTTGCAGGGTCCACGAGCCGACCTGGGGGGCCAGACGGCCCGCCACTTCGGACATCGGGGCCAGCAGGGGCAAACCACCATTGCGGTCGGTGACGGTTTCATAGGCAATCGCAGTACAGCCCGAGTTGATCAGGTCATGGGTCTGGTCCGGGTCCGGGGCAAGGTGCAGGTAGGTGAACAGGATCTGGTTTTCCCGCAGCATCTTGCGTTCACCCGGCTGGGGTTCCTTGACCTTGACGATCATGTCGGCACTGGCAAAGATTTCTTCGGCCGTTTGCCGGATGCTGGCCCCGGCGGCGATATAGGCCGCATCGTCAAAGCCCGAGCCGGTGCCGGCCATGGTTTCGATGATGACGTCATGGCCATGGGCCACGGCCTCTTGCGCGGCATTGGGGGTCATGCCGACGCGGAATTCCTGGGGTTTGATTTCTTTGGGGCAACCGATTTTCATGTGCGGGTTCCTTTATTCACATGAGGGGCGAAACTGATTGAGATATAGGCGTGTTGCCGCGCAATTTCTGTGGTATGTTTGCCGGGAAATGTCGGGTGAAGTAGAATATTCTGCGAATATGACGGCGATTGATGCAAAGGTATTGCGCGAATGGCATTGGATGCAATAGATCGACGGATTCTAAAGGCGCTTCAGGTGGCTGGGCGGATGTCGAATGCGGATCTGTCGGAAAAGGTCAACCTGTCGCCGTCGGCCTGTCATCGGCGGGTGCAGCGGCTGGAGGTGGACAAGTATATCAACGGTTATGTCGCGCTGTTGAATGCCCGCAAGATGATGGTGTCGACCACGGTGTTTGTCGAGATCACCTTGCAGGGGCAGGCGGATGAGGTGCTGGAGGCGTTTGAAAAGGCGGTGGCGCGGATACCGGACGTGTTGGAATGCCATTTAATGGCCGGGAGCGCCGATTATCTGTTGAAGGTGGTGGCCGAGAATACCGAGGATTTTGCCCGCATTCACCGCCAGCATCTGGCAAGGTTGCCGGGGGTGTCGCAGATGCAAAGCTCGTTTGCGTTGCGGACGGTGTTCAAGACTACGGCGCTGCCGGTTTAACGGCTTTGGCAAGGCGCTTATCCGCCCTGACGGGCGTCTTCGCGGGTCACTTCAGAAATCGACGGCGATGCCCTTTTTTTCCCAATCACCAAAGCGGATCGGGTCCGGGCCGTCACGCCCGCCAAGTTCTTTGGCTGGGGTTGTTTCGGTGGCCGCTTCGCGGCGGGCATCGGCTTCGGCTAGGGCGCGAATGGCGGCGGGGAGAAGTTCGGGCTGTTTTGTGGGCGTGGTCACGGATGGGTTCCTTTGTGCTGGGCCTGTGATATAGGCACGGGCCGGGTCTGGGCAAGATCAAATCTGGGCAAGATCAAACATGGGCACGGCCGTATTAACGATGGGAATTTCGATGGATGACAAGGGAACACAGGCCAGACGAGCGGCGATTCACCTGTTGGATCAGGTTCTGGGGGAAGGCCGTCTGATGTCAGAATGTCTGGGTGCCGGGCTATTGGACCATCTTGAAACAGGTGACCGGGCAAGGGCGCAAAGGCTGGCGACCGAGACTTTGCGCGGATTGGAGCGGGCGGACCGTCTGTTGCACAAGCACTTGCGCAAATCACCGCCTTTGATGGTGCACAATGCGCTGAGACTGGGAACGGTTGAACTGTGTGGCGGCGAGGCCGCGCACGGGGTGGTGAATGCCATGGTGGGCATAGTCGGCGCGCATAAAAGGCACGCTAATCTGAAGGGGCTGGTCAATGCGGTGTTGCGCAAGGTGGCGGCGGAAGGGCCACAGGCGTGGGGTGCTTTGCGGGCACCAAGGCTGCCCAAGTGGTTGCGCGGGCCATTGGTGCAGGCCTGGGGAGGCGAGGCTGTCGGGGCAATGGAGGTCGCGCATTTTGCCGGGGCGGCGTTGGATATTACCTTGAAGGCAGGCGCGGAAATGGATGGCAGGGAACTGCCAACCGGGAGTATCAGGCTGGATACGCCGGGGCAGGTTTCGGGTTTGCCAGGGTACGACAGCGGTGACTGGTGGGTTCAGGATGCAGCAGCGGCGCTGCCTGCGCTTGTTCTGGCACCAAAGCCGGGAGAAAAGGTGTTGGACATGTGCGCCGCACCGGGGGGCAAGACGATGCAATTGGCCGTGGCCGGAGCCTCGGTTGTGGCGCTGGACATCTCACAGGGGCGGATGCGGCGGGTTGAAGAAAATCTGAAACGCACGGGATTGACGGCTGAAATGGTGGTGGCTGATGGGTTTGAGCATCAAGGCGCGTATGACGCGATCTTGTTGGATGCGCCCTGTTCCGCCACGGGGACCATTCGGCGTCATCCGGATTTGCCGCATGCCAAGGACGGCTCGGACTTTGGCGGATTGATAGACTTGCAGGCGCGGTTGCTGGCGCATGCCTGGGGGTTGTTGAAACCGGGTGGGCGGTTGGTGTTTTGCACCTGTTCGTTGTTGCCAGACGAAGGCGAAGTGCAGGTTGAGGAAGCGTTAAAGGCCTTTGGTGACATGTCGGTGGATCGCGCGGCCTTGGCTTTGAAGGGGGTTGATCCGGGCTGGATCACCCAAGAGGGCGGCTTGCGATTGCGCCCGGATTTCTGGGCTGATCAGGGTGGGATGGACGGGTTCTATATCGCCTGTCTGCGCAAAGCCGCCTGAATTTAAACCGGCCCAAGTTTCATAAGTGACTTCGTGCCGCGCGCGGGCTATGATTGCGCCAAACGCCGGCAGAGCGTGCAAAAGGCAGTGCAAATGTCCAGATCTGAATCCTTCGCAAGCCGGAAAACCCGGTTTCTTAACCGGCTTTACGCTGGCCTTAGTCGGCGGCAGCGTCCGGCGACGGGGTTTGTGTCACAGCCTGAACCGCGCACCATCGGCAGCTTTGCCCGGGGTCGTCAGCTGATCGCCGGCAACCTGCTGTTTGCCGGTTTTCTGGTGGATCAACCGGGCGCGGACCTTTGGGAAATCAATGGCCCGGATGCGGCGTTTGACGCCGACCGGCACGGGTTTGGCTGGCTGGATGATCTGGCGGCGGTTGGGGATCACGCGGCGCGCGCCCGGGCGCAGGATTGGCTGAACGGCTGGATCACGCGGTATGGCGCGGGGCAGGGGCCGGGCTGGACCCCCGATCTGACCGGACGCCGGGTGATCCGCTGGATCAATCACGCGATTTTCCTGCTGCGCGGGCAGGATAGCGAGGCCAGCCGGGTATTTTTTCGGGCACTAAGTCGGCAGGCCTGGTTTCTGGGCAAGCGCTGGCAGGCAGCAGCCCCGGGGTTGCCAAGATTCGAAGCACTGACCGGGTTGGTATATGCCGGTCTGTCGCTGGAAGGGTGCGAATATCTTGCCGATCCGGCGATCAAGGCGATTGCCCATGAATGTGACACGCAGATCAACGATTCCGGTGGTCTGCCGACCCGAAATCCAGAAGAATTGTTGGCGGTGTTCACCTTGCTGACCTGGGCCGCTGCTGTCCTGAACGAAGTCGGGCGCGGCGCGTCACCGTCACATATTGCGGCGATTGAACGGATCGCGCCGACGTTGCGGG
>JAKITO010000015.1 GCA_021648025.1 Paracoccaceae bacterium | reverse complement strand
TATTCTTGTCCTCATATTGCCATAAATCGCGGATCAGGCAGGTGCCACACAGCGGTTTGCGTGCTTTGCAAGTGTAACGGCCATGTAAAATCAGCCAATGATGCGCGTGTTGCTGGAAATCGGCCGGGATATTATCCTCGACCGCGCGTTCCACTGCATCCACGTCTTTGCCAGGTGCTATGCCAGACCGGTTGCCAACCCGAAAGATATGCGTATCAACCGCCTGTGCGGGCTGGTTCCACCACATGTTCAGGACAACATTGGCGGTTTTGCGCCCAACACCGGGCAGCGATTGCAGGGCGGCGCGGGAATTGGGCACTTCCGCGTTGAAATCATCCACCAATATCCGGCTAAGCTTTATCACATTCTTGGCTTTGTTGCGATAAAGCCCAATGGTCTTGATATGGTCAATCAAAGCGTCTTCGCCCAGATCAAGCATCTTTTGCGGCGTATCGGCGATTTTGAACAATGCGCGCGTCGCCTTGTTCACGCCCACATCGGTGGCCTGCGCACTTAGCGCCACGGCCACCACCAACGTATAGACGTTTACATGTTCCAACTCGCCCTTGGGTTCGGGTTCGTTGTCCTGAAACCGGGTGAAAATCGCGCGGATATTATGATAGTCCAGTTGCTTTGCCATGTTGCCCCGGCGGTGATATCTTGTCCCGCCATTCGGGGACTGCCCCGTGTCATAAGGCGCGTGTGGCCAGAGATCAATCTTGCTGTGCCATCCGATCGGCCAAAACATCCCGCGCGGCGGTGATATGGCGCTCAAGGCAGGCCACGGCCGCTGCCTCGTCCCGTGCGTGACAGGCGCTTAGCAATGCGTGGTGTTCAAGGTTGGATTTGTCGCCATAATCGAACACCGCATGGATCGCGCGCAGATACCGGTCGGCGGCCAGCGCCAGTTGGGCAATGTGGGCGATCAGGCGGGGCCGGGCGCAGGGGGCGTACAGAACCTGGTGGAACTGGCTGTTCAGAGTGGCGAACCGGGCGACATCGCTGGCCTTGATCTGCGCCTGAAGGGCCGCGGCGCGATCTATCTGTGCATTGGTGATCTGTGGCAGGGCCAGGCGGATCGCCAGGGTTTCCGCCGCGACGCGCAGGTCAAAGATATCAATCAGATCTTCGCGGGTAAGTGCAGCCACCCGGGCGCTGCGGTTGGCCGTCAGATCGACCAGACCACGTGCCGCCAACAGCGCCAGCGCCTCGCGTACCGGCATCCGTGACACCCCAAACTGCGCAGCAATCCGGTCCTGTTGCAAAACCTGACCTGCGGTCAGGGTTCCAGACACAATGTCCGATTGCAGGCCCGCCGCAATATCAGCAGGTTGTGCCCCGCGCTTGCGGCGGTTTGAAGGCGTATTGAGTATCATAAATACATTATATCACACACTAAACATTGACAAAAGAAGTAAATTGTATCCAATGCTTGATATTGTATTTATATGGATTACCGCCGATGCGCCTATCTGTAATTGTCTCGGGGCTGACGGCCATGCTGGTTGGATTTGGCGGGTCGGTCGCCATTGTCATTGCCGCCGCCGAGGCGGTTGGGGCGACGCAGGCGCAAACCTCGTCCTGGATCGCGGTTCTGTGCCTGTCGATGGCAATCACCACGGCGACCCTCAGCATCACCCACCGGATGCCGATCATCACCGCCTGGTCTACGCCGGGGGCGGCGCTGATTGCCACCACGTCCGGCCTGTCGATCAACGTGGCGGTGGGCGCGTTCCTGTTCTGCGGTGCCCTGCTGGTGGCGACGGCGGCATTCAGGCCGCTTGGCGCGTTGGTGCAGCGCATCCCCCCGGGCATCGCCGCCGCGATTCTGGCCGGGGTGCTGTTTCCCTTCGTGCTTGGCGTTGTCGCCGGGGTGGGTGCTGCGCCGTGGCTTGGCCTGCCATTGGTCACGGTGTTCCTGGTGCTGCGGCTGTTTTCACCGTCCTGGGCGGTGCTGGCTGTGCTGGGCCTGGGGCTGGGATTGACCCATGTGCTGGGCATGACCACGCCGGTTGGCGATTTTACCTTTTCCCGGGTGGTCTGGGTCAAACCCGTGTTCGAAACCGGCGCGCTGGTCGGCCTGGGGCTGCCGCTTTACCTGGTGACGGTGGCGTCGCAGAGCCTGCCCGGTTTGGCGGTGCTGCGGGCCTCGGGTTATGCCCCGCCCAGTGGTCCGATTATGGCGGTGACCGGGCTGGCCTCGCTGCTCAGCGCGCCGTTTGCGGCCCATACCACCAGCCTCGCGGCCATTACCGCCGCGATCTGTACCGGCCCGGACACCCATCCGGATCCGCGCAAACGCTGGCAAAGCGGGCCGGTCTATGCGCTGGGTTACGCGGTTCTGGCGCTGTTTGGCGCGTGGATGGTTGGCCTGATCGCCGCCGTGCCGCCAGAGTTGGTGGCGATCGTTGCCGGGGTCGCTTTGTTGGGCCCGTTTGTCGGTTCGGCGGCAATGGCGTTCTCGGGGCGTGATCCATTGCCTGCGGCGGCGGCCTTTGTGATCACCGCCTCCGGGGTCAGTGCTTTTGGTGTCGGTGCCGCCTTTTGGGGGCTGGTGGCGGGGATCGCTTTGGGTGCATTGGCGCGCCTTCGCCCCGTTCGCCCCTGAAACCCGCAAGAAACGGGTCGATCCGGGGTCTGTCAGCGGTTAGGTTTGCCGGGCGATCAGGAGAATATCGATGAACATGCAGCCCCCCGAACACGGCTATCACTACGGCGTCATGCGCCGCGCCATTGATCTGATTGACCAGGGCAGAGAGGGGCTGACCCTAGATGAACTGTCCAGACAGATGGACATGAGTCCGGCGCATTTTCAGCGCCTGTTCTCGCAATGGGTTGGCGTGTCGCCCAAACGCTATCAGCAGTATCTGACGCTTGGTCACGCCAAAACGCTGCTGCGCGAACGGTTCACCACGCTTGAGGCCTCTTTGGCCGCGGGCCTGTCGGGCACTGGCCGGTTGCACGATCTGTTCCTGCGCTGGGAATCCATGAGTCCGGGCGAGTTTGCCCGTGCGGGCGACGGTTTGGTGATCTACTGGGGCTGGTTCGAAAGCCCGTTTGGCCCAAGTCTGGTGATGGGCACCGACAAAGGCATCTGCGGCATCGGTTTTGCCAGCGAAACCGGGGCAGAACCGGCCATGACCGATCTGATGTCGCGCTGGCCACGCGCGCGGTTTGTCGAAGATGCCATGATGCTGCGCCCCTGGGTTCTGACGGCTTACGGCGCTTCTGACGGCGCGCTGACGCAAACCCCGCTGTACCTGATCGGCGCACCATTCCAGATCAAGGTGTGGGAGGCATTGCTGGCCATCCCCTCGGGCCACGTCACCACCTATTCCGAGATCGCCAGCGCCATCGGCAGCCCGCGCGCTGCGCGCGCCGTTGGCACGGCGGTGGGGCGCAATCCGGTCAGTTGGCTGATCCCTTGCCACCGGGCGTTGCGTAAATCTGGCGGTTTGGGGGGCTACCATTGGGGATTGCCGGTAAAGCGGGCGCTATTGGCCTATGAATCAGCGCGCGTTGATTCCTGAACCCCGTTGGTTCCCAAGGCCAGTGGCGTTTAACGCTATTCGCGGCAATCTCAAAATAGCAAGCAGGGACTTGATTTTAGTCACTTTATCAGGACTTCCAAACGTGTAACGTCGTTTTCACCGGGCCGGGCACCAATTTCTTTGGCTCTGCGTTCTTCAACTTCACCAGCTTTTCGTTTTTAATGTCTCGGTAACATCCAGCAGTTCCAGCCAGATCGTCATGCAACAAAGCCGGGAGACATGATCCGCATCAGGGGTCTGGGTTTTGCCGACTTGACCATTCGCGATACGGTTGGTGATGCCGACACCTAAATACCCCTGAGTGGCGGCACAGAGATTATCCTGGACGGGGTGCATAGATCAGCAATTGATGTGGATGATTTTATTTTCGTCTAGGGCCTTACGTTCTGAAGCCGAATTTTACCATTCACCAAAAATTCTCGTTGGGCTTTTTGCTGAAAACTGTGCTATGGTGGGCGCAATAGTTCCCGGCAAACGGGGCTTCGAGAAAAATGAGGCAGACATATCATGACCCTGAAATTCACGGCAAGTGCAGCACTTTGCGCGCTGATCGGGCTTTCCGCGTGTAACGATCCTTCGCAGCTTGGCCTGGATAATACCGCCAAAACCGAACAGGGGGCCCTGTTTGGCGGCATTCTGGGTGCCGGGATTGGCGCGCTTGTCTCGGATGACAAGGCCAAAGGCGCGTTGATCGGTGGGGCGTTGGGGGCGCTTGGCGGCGGTGTGGTCGGCAAACAATTGCAACGCCAGGAGGAAGAGTTGCGCGCACAACTGGCCAGCGACGAAATCACCATTGTCAACACCGGTGACCGGCTGATTGTGTCCCTGCCGCACGATATCACCTTTGATAGCGACAGTTCGACCGTGCGCTCGGCACTTCGGTTTGATCTGAATACAGTGGCCTCGAACCTACAGCGTTACCCGAATTCAACGGTGCAGATCATCGGCCATACCGACAGCGACGGCGAGGCGGCCTATAACGCCAAACTTTCGCAGCAACGCGCCAGTTCGGTGTCCCAAGTCCTGAGCGGCGGTGGCGTGGCGCTTGAGCGGTTGCAGATTTCGGGACGCGGTGAAGAACAACCGCTGGCGTCGAACCTGACGGAAGAAGGCAAGGCCAAAAACCGCCGGGTCGAAATTGTGGTTATTCCCCAAAACTCCTGAGTACAGCGTTTCGCGTTCAATTGTACGCGAAACGCATTGATAGGGCACCTATGACACATACACTTCTTGGCCTGAGCGGATCCCTGCGACGTGCGGCCAGCAATCGCAAGTTGCTGGCCGAAGCGGCCCGCCTTTTTGGCGCGTCGGATGTTGTAACGGGCGACATCAACCTGCCGCTTTATGATGGCGACTACGAAGACGCCAACGGCATCCCCGAGGCGGCGCAATTGCTGTCTGACCAGATTGCCGCTGCCGACGCGGTGATTATCTCGACGCCTGAATACAACAAAGGCCCGTCCGGTGCTTTGAAAAATGCACTGGACTGGATCAGCCGGACCAAAGGCAACCCCTGGCGGGACAAACCTGTGGCGATCATGTCCGCCGCCGCCGGGCGTGCCGGGGGTGAACGGGCGCAGATTGTTCTGCGTGGCTACCTTGTGCCGTTTCAGCCGCGCCTGATCACCGGTCCTGAGGTGCATTTAGCCGCCAGCATGGACGCGTTTGACGACAACGGCCACCTGACCGGGGCGCTTTACATCAAAACCCTGAAGGCGCTGATGGATCGGTTGCAGGTTGAGATCATTCGCTAAAAAGGCCAGGCAATTCCGCCCATCAGGCCCGGTTGGCGATTTCGATCAGATTGCCGTCGGGGTCACGAATATAAAGCGATACGATCGGCCCGGTCGCGCCGGTTCGCTCTATCGGTCCTTGTTCAATCACCACATTGTGGTTTTCAAGGTGCGCCTGCCACGCCTCCAACGACCAATCGCTGAGGAAACACAAATCGGCTGAACCGGTGGCGGGATGGCTGGCATGCGGCGCAAAGGGGGCCGCCGCCGGATGCAGATTGATCTTTTGACTGCCAAACTTCAACGCATGACGTCCGGACCCGTCGCAGGGGTGAAAAACCTCTTCAGACAGGCCCAGAACAGAGCAATAGAACCTGACGGTTGCAGCAATGTCTGCAACCGTCAAAACCAGGTGATCCAAGGCGAATATCTTCGCTTGATCGGACATTTGCACCCTTTCGTTTTGTGCCTTACGCTCTGACTATGAATGCGCCCGCCCGTACAAGTCAAAACGATATCCTTGATCCGGCCCGGGCTGTCGCCTTGCAGACGGCGCTGGGGCTTGAACCCAACGTCACTTTTGGCGCGCCCTTGCCGCCGTTTTTTCACCAGCTATATTTCTGGTCGCCCGAACCTCCTGAAAACCTTGGCCGCGATGGGCACCCAAAGGTCGGAACCGGATTGATCCCCGATACCGGTCTGCCCCGGCGCATGTGGGGTGGCGGGCGATTGACCTTCCACAGGCCTCTGATCGCCGGGCAGCAGGCCCGGCGCGTAAGTATCGTCGAGAAAGTGCACCATAAACAAGGGCGCAGCGGAGCATTGGCGTTTGTCACCCTACGCCATGATTTTTACCAAAATGACCACCTGTGCCTGAGCGAGCAGCAAAATATTGTCTACCGCGAAGATCCCAACCCCAATGCCCCCGACCGGGACGTGCCCCTTGCGCCAACCGACGAAAACGATGTGCAGGCGGTCAGCTTTGATCCAACGCTTCTGTTTCGCTATTCGGCGCTGACCATGAATGGCCATCGCATCCACTATGATCAGGATTATGCCCGCGATATGGAAGGCTATGGCGGGCTGGTGGTGCATGGTCCGTTGCTGGCGCAACTGCTGATGTTGATGGCCGAGCAGCTGGCGGGCCGGTTGAAGGCGTTTGAATTTCGCGCCGTGTCGCCGTTGATCCAACCCGAGCCTGCGTATCTGTGCCGGAAGGGTGCCGATATGTGGGTGCGCTCGGGCGACGCAAGGCTGGTTATGACGGCGACAGTTTCCAGCGCCGGAAATGGTTGATCACAAGCAGGTTTCAACCCGAAACGCATCTGGGATGGTGTCCTGACCGGCCAACACCAGATCAGCCATTGCCTGCGCCACTTTCGGCGCCACGCCAAAGCCGATCTTGAACCCGCCATTGGCAATGAAATGCCCGGGCCGTCCAGGGTAAGGCCCCAGAACCGGTGCCCGGCTTTTGGCCCGGGGGCGCACCGCGGCCCAACGGGCGATCACCTTGGCGTCGCGCAAAACCGGCATCACCATGCGGGCGCGTTCAATCACATCGTCCAGCAGGTGGTCGGTGGCCTGCGGGTCATCAAACGCGCGTTCGGTGGTTGAACCGATGCCAAGGGTGCCATCGGCGTGCGGGACGAAATGCAGGGTTTCGGCAAACACTTGCGGCGCGTCACGGGCATCATACTGCATCAGTGCCGATTGACCTTTGATCCCGGCGCCGAACGCCTTCCCCAACTCAAGGCTGATCGTCGCAAGCCCGGCGGCACCCGTGGCATGGATCACAGCACCCCGGTCCGGGGCTTGTGCGACGACATCGACGTTCAAGGACTTCAAGGCGGCCACCAAAGCGGCGCAGGCCTGCCGAGGGTGCATTCGTGCACTTAGCGTGTCGTGAATTACATACCCCGTGGCACTGGGAGGGCTCCAGTCGCCGAACGCTTTAGCCGGGCGGACGTGCCATTCTGCCTTACCCTGCCACAGGTCCGTGGCCGTCTCAGACCGCTTGTGTGCCAAGGCAAGGGCGGTTGCATCAGCAATCGGTTGCAAGCGTCCGGTGCGGGCATATCCGGGCGATACTCCACCTTTTTCGGAAACGTCGCGCCAGAACCCTTCGGCCATCATCAGCGCCTCAAACTGAAACGCCTTTTTGGCGTTCCAGTTTTCCGGCACATGCGGCGCCAACGCGCCAACCAACCCGCCGCTGGACCCGGACCCGGCACCGTTCGGGTCAACCACACAGACCGATGCCCCCCGCGTTGCGCAGGCAAACGCGATGGACAGGCCAAAAACCCCGGCACCCCGAACCGTTACATCCACCATTGCCAACCCTTTCATTTTTCTCCAGTGTCCCTGCGTTACTCTTAGCGGAAGATCACCATGACACGCCAGCTTGTCGATCCGGACTGGACCACGGGTCAGGTTCCCGTCTCGACCCGCTTTGACCCCGGCCTTAACCTGCGCGCCACCTGGGCCGCATGGGCGCGATCAGGCCAGACCAACCCCGTTGACATTCACCAGCTTCGAAGCCTGGCTGATGCAGGCATCTGACATGGTCCAAACCAACAACGTCCGCGCCGGGGTTTCCCTGATGATCGCCGCCACCGTGGTGTTCGCCCTTCAGGACGGCGTTTCAAGGCATCTGGCTGGAAATTACAACACCTGGATGGTGGTGATGATCCGCTATTGGTTCTTTGCCGCCTTTGTTCTAAGCATCGCCGCCCGCACCCCCGGAGGCATCCGCGCCACCGCCCGCACGCCGCAACCCGGCTTGCAAATCCTGCGCGGCCTGCTGCTCGCGGGCGAGGTCAGCATTGCCGTCTATGGCTTTACCCTGCTGGGGCTGATCGAAAGCCAGGCGGTATTCATCTGCTATCCTTTGCTGGTCGCGGCCCTGTCCGGCCCGGTGCTGGGCGAAGATGTCGGCTGGCGGCGCTGGGCGGCAATTGCCGTCGGTTTTGTCGGTGTGTTGATCATCCTGCAACCGGGCAGGGGGGTGTTTGACCCGGTCGCCATCATCCCGCTGATTTCGGCCCTGATGTTCGCACTTTATGCCCTGCTGACGCGGTACGCTGCGCGTCGTGATACGACCGCCACCAGCTTTTTCTGGACCGGTGTTGCCGGCGCGGCACTCATGACCCCAATCGGCCTTTGGCACTGGCAGGCAATGTCGCCACCGGATTGGGCCTGGATGGGATTGTTGTGTGTCAGCGGCGTATTCGGCCACTGGTTGTTGATCAAATGTTATGAAATGGCTCAGGCCAGTGCGGTCCAGCCGTTTGCCTATTTCCACCTGATCTGGGCATCAATCATCGGCCTGACCCTGTTTGGTGAACTTATCCGCCCCAATCTGGCCCTGGGGGCGGCCATAATCATCGCCGCCGGCCTGTTCACCCTATGGCGCGAACGACGCAAGGGTTGAGCCGGTCAATTCTTCGGTAAACGACACAGGCAGGGCTTTACCACCCAACCGGGCGCGATAAATTGGCAGGCTTTCGGCCACGCGCATTACATAATTCCGTGTCTCGTTGAACGGAATATGCTCGATCCAGTCGACTATATCCACCGCGTCGGTCCTGGGGTCGCCATAGCGTTCCATCCAACCCAACGGGCGACCCGGCCCGGCGTTGTACCCGGCCGACATCATGATCACATTGCCACCAAAGGTGCCGGCCAGCCCGGCCAGGTAATTGGCACCAAGTATGGCATTATAGCGCCATTCACTGGTCAGCCGGTCAGTCGAATGATTGGCCGAAATTCCCAATTTCCGGGCCACCAACTTGGCCGTGGCCGGCATCACCTGCATCAGCCCGCGCGCGCCGGCACCGCTGACCACCACCGGGTTAAACTCACTCTCGCGCCTGGCAATTGCCAGTGTCATCTCAGGTGCCATCGGCAGATTTTGAAGCCCGACCGCATGCACCGGATAATACGCCGCCGGGATCAGCAAAGCCTGACGCGCGGCGCGTTTGCCGATCATCACGGCCAGATGTGGGCGGTCCATCTCAAGCACCATCTCACCCAATTGTGCGGCAGGAACTGGCTCAAGCGATTCCACCAGATGGGTCAGGAATCGCTTGGCGATATCGGGTTCTTTGGCGGCCAGTAATAACAACCCGGCCTGCAATACGCTGGATTGCATCAATTCGCTCTGCCGCCACGGTGGCGGCGTTTCCGGCATGGCCAAAGCCGGATCAAACGGGTGTCCGATCCGCTCTGCCGCCAGCAATCCGTAAAACGATGTCTGATGCTGTGCCCCCAAAGCATAGGCTTTGTGCGCCTCCTTGGCATTGCCCATCGCCGCATAGGCCCGACCAATCCAATACCCGGCCCGGCCTTTGGAAATCGGCGATTCAACCGACGCATCAAACCGCTGAAAATGCTGTAAAGCCGTGGTCGGATCATTCAGCTTTCGTAACGCGATAAACCCGGCCAACCACTCCAGGTCGGAATAGCCATAACCGGCATCCGGCTCGGCGTAATGACGTGCGGCAATACGATAGGCGCGCGCCGCACTGCCGGTGCGCATCTCCTGCCTTGCCAGACCGCGCCGCCGCTTTGTCCACTTGCCTGGCTCACCAAGGGCGGCAACACTGGTGCTGCGTTCCAGCAGCAGTAAAATGGCATCCTCATCGCGGCCCTTGCGGTGACGCCAGACAAACCGGCCAAATGCCAGCCCCGGATCGTCCTGCAATTCATCCGGCACGGCCGCAATCCTGGTATCGACCCCAGCGTCACGGTTGATCAAGGTGATCCGCGCCTCGGCCAACAGGCGATGCCCGTCATCAACCAGCCCCAGCATGCGCCCGGCACTGGACATATGCCCATCCCACAGCATCCGGTCAAGCCGGGCCACGTGATGTGGCTGCAACAGCTTATTGTAAGATTTCAGGTACGCCGCCTGCAACCCTTTGCCCATCGCCAAGGTCCGCCAGGCCACCACCACACCGGCCAGGGCTTCGCCCTCATGGCCGTCATCAATCAACGCCTTGGCGTGGATCAACACACCTTCCGCGCCCTGCGGCGGCTGATCCTTGAAATAGGCCAGAATTTGTGCTGTCCCGGCGTCGTTAAAGGCGGCCTCGCTCTTTTGCCGCAACCAGGCCAATCCGGGCCAATCGGACCGTCGCTCAAGAAATGCGATGACCTGATCCGCTGTGCCCCGCCCAGCCCGCAGGCGATGCCATTCGATCACGTCGCTGGCCAACGATCCGTCGGCCCCGGCGGCCTTGACCGCCCCGGCCCAATCGCCCTTGCGCATTTCAATCATCGCTTGGGTTAGGCGGTCAGCCTCAGATGCGCCTGCCGCCATCGGCAACCAGACACAATAAAAAATCAAAACACCAAACGCCACAATACGCGTCATTAACTTGCAATTCCCGGGTAACAACGGCTAGAGCCTTAGATGATACCCTGTGTTCGCCCGGATCGAAACCAAAATTTGCGGGCGCCCCAGGGGGTCAGCGGTGCGCTGCCGCAATCAAACGTCAAAACTAAGGAATTACCCCATGTTCAAAGGCTCAATGACAGCCCTGGTCACCCCCTTCCGCCACGGTGAACTGGACCTGGATACCTTGAAAAAACTGGTCAACTGGCAGATTGAGCAAGGCACCACCGGTCTTGTTCCGGTCGGAACCACCGGTGAAAGTCCGACTCTCAGCCACGAAGAACACGAAATCGTGGTCAAAACCGTTGTCAAAGTTGCGGCCGGTCGTGTTCCGGTGATCGCCGGGGCCGGGTCCAACAATACTGCCGAAACCATCCGTTTCACCCAATTCGCTCATTCTGTGGGGGCTGATGCGGCCCTTGTGGTCACACCTTATTACAACAAACCCACCCAGCGCGGGTTGATCGCCCACTTTACGGCGGCGCATGATTGCGCCGACATCCCGATCTTCATCTACAACATTCCCGGTCGTTCGATTGTCGACATGACACCGGCCACCATGGGCGAACTGGCCCGTTTGCCGCGCATCATCGGCGTCAAGGACGCCACCGGCGATGTGAGCCGCGTCAGCCAGCAACGGATTAGCTGTGGCGCGGATTTCATCCAGCTTTCAGGCGAAGACGCCTCGGCGCTTGGGTACAACGCGCACGGTGGGGTCGGCTGTATTTCGGTCACGGCCAACGTCGCGCCCGGTCTTTGTGCCGAATTTCAGAAGGCAACGCTGGCTGGCGACTACACCAAGGCGCTCGCCCTTCAGGACCGCCTGATGCCCCTGCACGAAGCCATCTTCATCGAGCCGGGTCTTGTCGGCTCTAAATATGCGCTTGATCGGCTGGGTCTTTGTTCAACCGAAGTCCGCTCGCCCCTAACCAGCCTGGAAGACAGCACCAAAGCCGCCATCGACGCCGCAATGGCCCACGCAGGTCTCCTCTAAAGCGTTTCGCGTTCGAATTACATCACTTTGCCCGGCGAACGCGTTTGTTAAAACAAACCCCGCCTCGCCGGTCAAAGTGATACCTTGATCCAAGTTGAACGCGAAACGCTGTAACGAAACCTTACTTATCTGTGGTCCATAAGGCGGGCTGTAGGGGGCTGCCCCCCACCCCACCTATCGTTTGCCGTAATACAGTCCGACAACATGCTCGGCTTCAGCAAAGAACAACCAGCGTGACACAACCACTCCGGTAAAATGGCTCAAAACCGCAACCACCGCCGTCCAATGATGAAACGGCAACGTCAACAGAGCCACCGGCACACCCGCCATCAGAACCAGTGATATCAACCGAAGTTTCATTGCGTGCTTTCTTGCCACCACATAAGCAAATTCCCGCAATAAATAATTGCTCCCGGTGTGAGGCGGCTCAAACGCCCGCAAGCTGCCCATGTCCCCAAGGCCCGTCGCCGTCGCCAGCGTCGTCCCGGACCCGGCCAGGGCCTTGTCTCCTAGCACCCAGTAAGCCACCTGAACGATCCCGGACAGGATCAACAGGCCCAGCGCCCAGTTAACCTGGCCCGCCAACAACGCGCCACCGGCCAGCGAAAAGCTGACAAACATCACCGGTGTCAGCGGCATATTCCAGCGCGGCACAGTTTTAAGCTGGCCATAAATCATTGAGGTTGTGAACACTGTAGCAATGCTCAGAACTGCACCCAGCAGCCCCAGAATACGCCAGTTTTCGTCCAAAAACACCAATCCTGCGCCAAATCCGGCCATCACCAGCAATGCTGCAACCGCCGCCAGCCCTTCGCGGCTCAGCCACGAACTGCGCCATTGGCTGAACGCCTTCAGGGCGCGCTCGGGATGTCCCAGATGAAAGGTCGACGCCAAAAGCCCGCCCACCGCCAGCAGATAGGCAATGACAAAGAACACAAACGCCACCCAGCCAGAGGCCTTGGGAAGGCCCAGGCCCAGCCAGAACAACAAGCCAAACCCCAACCCGGACAGGGTTGAAAACAAAATAACAGAGGGTGCCGGATGCATCAGATCTTCTCCAGAGTTTTATCAAGCCAGGCCATAAAACCACTTGTTTCTTCGGCCACAGGTTTCAACAACGGGGCCAACAGATCAATTTCACCGACCATCTGGTCCTTGGGCCGTGGTGGCAGATATTTGTTGACCGGTTTGGTGCCCATTTCCGGCATCAGATCAAAACCACCACGCGCGGCCACCAACTTGCTGACGTCACTGTCAGGATCGCCCAAATCACCAAAATGCCGCGCGCCTGCGGGGCAGGTGCGCACACAGGTTGGTTCGCGGTCCACCTCTGGCAGGTTCTCGTTGTAAATCCGGTCGACGCAAAGGGTGCATTTCTTCATCACCCCCTCGGCGGCGTCCATCTCGCGCGCGCCATACGGACAGGCCCAGGCGCATAATCCGCAGCCAATGCAGGCGTCTTCATTGACCAGAACAATCCCGTCCTCGACCCGCTTGTAACTGGCACCCGTCGGGCACACCGTCACACAGGGCGCATCCTCGCAATGCAGGCAGGACTTGGGAAAATGCACCAACTGCGCCGGGCCGTCTTTGGGTTTGGCTTCATACGAATGCACCCGGTTCAAAAACGTCCCCGACCCGGCCCCACCGTAAGGGTCCTGATCCGACAGCGGCGCGCCATAGTTTTCGGTGTTCCAGCCTTTGCAGGAAATCACGCAGGCATGACAGCCAACGCAGGTATCCAGATCAATCACCAGCCCAAGTTTCTTTTGCGTGGCTTCGGGTAGATTGGTCAATTTGTTTCCTCCATATTGCCGCGCAACGCAATCGCGATGGCGGCCAGGATCAGGCCAACGCCCGATGTTATGCTAAGCCAGCGTTCAAACCGCGACCCAAGGGCTGACATAAGCCGGGTGGCAAACGCGCCCATCAGGACAAGAATAGAGCCGTCAATCACCAGATAGGTGATCCCAAGAATCGCCACTTGCGGCGCGACGCTGGCGTCAGACTGAATGAACTGCGGAAACAAGGCTGCAAAAAATACCACCGCATAAGGATTGGCGGCAGAGGTCATGAACCCCCGACGAAAAAGCGCGCCCCGAGACGGCGCGGGCCTGATCGCACGGGCGCGCGATGCGTCGCGGATCATTCGGACACCGATCCAGATCAGATAAGCCACACCAAGATATTTGAGCATTGTGAAAGCACTGGCCGAAAGGGCAATCAGACTGGCAAGGCCAAACCCGGCAATGACAATCTGGATTGCATTGGCACTAAGGTCCCCGGCCATGATCGGCAGGGCACGCTTCAGCCCGTGCTGCACAGAGCCGCCGATAAACAAAAGCTGGCTGGGGCCGGGGGGATGGGCAAAAAATATCAGCACCGTGCCAAGATAGACAATGTAGGTTTCAATGGTCATTTGCCAACCTTCCACTTCAGTTCCTTGGGCCCAACGCCAACCGGCGACTTGATCGGTGCGAATTCCGGCTGGCTTTCACTTGGCGCCGCGACCTTTTCAATTTTCACCTTCAGGTCAAACCATGCGGCCTGTCCGGTCACCGGATCGGAATTGGCCCAGCGCATCCCGTCGCCCTTGGCGGGCAGCAATTCGTGGATCAGATGGTTCAGCAAGAACCCCTCATTTGCTTCTGAGGCATCCTCTTTCAGCGCCCAGGCACCTTTGCGCTTACCAATCGCATTCCAGGTCCAGACCGTATTGTCATTCAATGCGGCCATTTCCATCACCGGCACGGTGATCTCGCCATGTGGCGAACTCACCCGTGCCCAATCGCCCTCCTCAAACCCATGCTCACGCATGATTTTCGTCGGAAGATACAGCGGGTTACGCCCGTGCAACTGGCGCAGCCAGGCGTTTTGCGTGCCCCACGAATGGTACATCGCCATCGGCCGCTGGGTAAGTGCGTTAACCGTAAACCCGTCATTGCCATGCTGGTCCGTTTCATACCAGATCGGCAAAGGGTCCATTTTTGATTTGATTTGTTCGCGCAGATGATCCGGCGGTTGCCGGTCGCCATGTCCTTCGGCGGCCAGCTGGAATTTACGCATCGGTTCGACATAAAGCTGGAACAGATAGGGGTGCGGTTTGTCGAACAACCCGGTTTTCACCGCCCAATCCTGATAGGCATTGTTCCAGGGTTTATAATAATTCGCGCCTTCCGGGATGTGGCTGACCGCAAAGCCGCCATTCTCGATATAACGGTCCAGTTGTTCCGGGTTTACCTCGCCACGCCCAAATTCAGTCCCGTCACCCCGAAAGCCTGCCAAGGGGCCAACCCCCGGACGTCGTTCGTGATTGACGATATAGTCGGCGTAATCGGCGAATTTCTGGCTGCCGTCCTCGTTGACAAACCCCGGCAGGTTCAACCGTGCGCCCAGTTCGCACAGAACCGACTGGAACCCGCGCACATCGCGGTCCGGTTCAATCACCGGCCAGCGAATGGCATCCGCCGCCGCGTCGGCCTCGCAGATCGGGCGGTCCAACAGCGAAATACAATCGTGCCGTTCAAGATACGTCGTATCCGGCAAGATCAGGTCGGCATAGGCGACCATTTCTGACGAATAGGCATCGGAATAGATGATCCTTGGGATCACATATTCGCCGTCTTCACCCTTGTCGGTCAGCATCTCCATCACACCTTTGGTGTTCATGGACGAATTCCACGACATGTTGGCCATATACATGAACAACGTGTCGATCTTATACGGATCACCCGCATGGGCATTGGAAATCACCATGTGCATCAAGCCATGGCTCGACATCGGATTATCCCAGGTAAACGCCTTGTCGATCCGCGCCGGGCTGCCATCCTCTTTCAGCATCAGGTCGTCCGGCCCCTGCACAAACCCCAGATGCGGGCCATCCAGAGGGGCGCCGGGGGTGACGCCGCAATGTGGCTTGGGGTGTGCTTCGGCAGGTTTGGGGTAGGGGGGTTTGAACCGGAAC
Source organism: Paracoccaceae bacterium (assembly GCA_021648025.1). Taxonomy (GTDB): domain Bacteria; phylum Pseudomonadota; class Alphaproteobacteria; order Rhodobacterales; family Rhodobacteraceae; genus NVQY01. Next base: position 51,787 of record JAKITO010000015.1, on the reverse strand, counting down.
CCACCCGGAACCTCGACCGTACCCAGAATAATTTGCAACACATGCAGCGCGCGGGCGGTCTGAAATCCGTTGGCATGGGCCGACACGCCCCGCATCGCGTGAAAGCTGACCGGGCGACCGGTCATGGTCTTGTGCTTTTCACCCCGGAAATCAGTCCATTCATGATCCAGCTCAATCGCCTCGTCAAAGGCGACGCGGGCGATCTCTCCGGCAATGGCGCGGATTTGTTTGGCGGGAATACCGCACCGCTCGGCCACGGCCTCGGGCGCATATTGATCGTCCAGATACCGCTCGGCCATCATGTGAAATACTGGTTTATGGGTGACACCCGCCGCGCGGTGCGTCGCCGACAGGTCCGGCTTGACCCCGGGTTTGTCAAACGCCGTCAATTTGCCGGTTTCACGGTCCACCACCAATGGTTTGCCATCACCGTCGCGCAAAAACAGGCCATGCTCGGGCGAATTTTTGTCACCATTGATCAGAACCGGCGCATTTGTATAACGCGCCAGGTAATCGAGATCGATCTTGCCCGCCTTCATCAGCAAATGGATCAGCGACAGGACGAAAAGACCATCGGTCCCCGGCGTAATGCCAACCCATTCGTCAGCAATGGCGTTATAGCCTGTGCGGATCGGATTGACGCCAATCACCTTGGCCCCGCGCGCCTTGATCTTGCCCAGCCCCATCTTGATCGGGTTGCTGTCATGATCCTCGGCGACGCCAAACAGCAGGAACAGTTTGGTATGGTCCCAATCCGGCTGGCCGAACTCCCAGAATGCACCGCCCATGGTATAGATGCCGGCCGCCGCCATGTTGACTGAGCAGAATCCACCATGTGCGGCATAGTTTGGCGTGCCAAAATGCTGGGCCCAAAAGCTGGTAAAAGACTGCGACTGATCGCGCCCGGTGAAAAACGCCAGCTTTTCCGGGTTCTTTTCCCGAATCGGTGCAAGCCATTCGGTGGCAATGTCCAGCGCTTCGTCCCAGCTGATTTCTTCGAACTCGCCCGATCCGCGCGGGCCAACCCGCTTGAGCGGAGCCTTCAGTCGCGACGGTGCGTTAACCTGCATGATCCCGGCTGAGCCTTTGGCGCAAAGCACGCCCTTGTTGACCGGATGGTCCCGATTGCCTTCGATATAGGCAACTTTGCCGTCTTTCATATGCACATTGATGCCGCAGCGGCAGGCACACATATAACAGGTTGTCTGGCGGATTTCGTCCGAAACCTTTGGCGAAGTATCGACGCTTGGCTGCTGGTAACCCATTTGCTCTCCCTTGGGAATTTCGTCGGCACGTTAGTGCAACACATACTGAAATGCGAATACTATTTTGAATGTGTGAATATGTCGCTATTGGCAGGGTGTTCAAGATAGATGCCGTTCGGGCCTCTGTTGATCTTGACCTTATCGTTCATTGCTGGCTCCTATCGGGTCATGTCTGTTTTGGATGCCGCATTTATGACTGCAAGGGCACGCGCGTCCCGCGTAGTGTTCCCTGAAATGTCGCATCCGCGCGTGGCTGAGGCGGTGGATATTTTGGCGACCCGCGGATTGTGCCAGCCTTTAGGGTTGGCGGATCCTTCCGAGGCCCAGGTGGCGGCGATCATGCGAAACCGAGGTTGCAAACCGGCGTTTGCCCGCAAGTTGGTGCAAAAGCCGCTATACCGCGCCGCCGCCATGGTGGCGGCGGGCGAGGCGGACGTGTTGGTGGCCGGGGCTGACGCCCCGACGCGCGAGGTGATCAAGGCGGCGGGCATGGCCATCGGGCTGGCCGCGGGCGTTACCACGCCGTCGTCGTTTTTCCTGATGCTGTTCCCGGACGGGCGCGAATTGGTGTTTGCCGATTGCGCGGTGAATGTGGCACCTGACGCGTCCGCCCTGGCCGACATCGCGCGGGCCTCATCGGCCTCTGGTGAGGCTCTCTTCGGGACTTCCAGGGTTGCGCTTTTGTCGTTTTCAACCGGGTCGTCGGGCGGCGGCCGCAGTGTAGAGGTAGTCCGGGAGGCCGCTTTGCTTTGTGGGTTCCCCGGCCCGGTGCAGGCGGACGCTGCGCTGAACGCAAAAATCGCCGGGATCAAAGGGATCGAGCCGATGAATGCCAATGTGCTGATCTTTCCTTCGCTGGATGCCGGCAACATTGCCTATAAGCTGTGTCAGGAACTGGGGGCTGCGCAGGCGCTTGGCCCATTCCTGCAAGGGTTTGCCCGCCCGGTCTGCGACCTTAGCCGGGGGGCCAGCGTTGACGATATCGTCAACGCCACCGTTTTGAGCATCGCAATGGGGGCGTAGGGTGTGTGCTTGCACGCACCATCCCTTTGCGTCACCGGAACGGTGCGTGAAATCACGCACCCTGCAACACCTTATTGGGTTTGCATGTCGCCTGCGTCAATGCCAGCCACTTCAACCGGGGTTTTCATCGCATCCCGGCGGAACGGCTCGCCCAATTCCTGGTTGATCATCGCCTCAATCAGGGTGGTGATGCCATTGTCCATCTGGTCTTTGATTGCCTGGTCAAGCGCCGTGGTCAATTCTTCCATCGAATGCACTACAACGCCTTTCAATCCGCAGGCGTTGGCGATCCCGGCATAAGACACCCCAGTTCCCAATTCAGTGCCAACAAAGTTGTCATTGTACCAAAGCGTCGAATTGCGCTTTTCCGCACCCCACTGATAGTTGCGAAACACCACTTGTGTCACCGCAGGCCATTCGTCCCGTCCAATCGCCGTCAATTCGGTCACGGCAATGCCAAACGCCCCGTCGCCGGAAAACCCGACAACCGGCACATTCGGGCAGCCGATCTTGGCCCCGACCACCGATGGCAGGCCATAGCCGCATGGGCCAAACAGACCCGGGGCCAAGTACTTACGCCCCTCGTCAAACGATGAATAGGCGTTGCCGATCGCACAATTGTTGCCAATGTCCGATGAAATGATTGCCTCTTTCGGCAAGGCCGCCATGATTGCCCTCCAGGCTTTCCTCGGGCTCATCCAATCCGGCTTGTCCGCGCGGGCGCGCTGGTTCCAGGTGGTGCCGGGGTCATCCTCTTCGTGGTCCATGCTGGACAGTTCCTGGGCCCAGGCTGATTTGGTCTGCGCAATCAGCCCTTCGCGGTCGGACCGCCCGGCGTCTCCGGCACTATCGCCCAGCCGTTCCAGAAGCGACCTTGCCACCTTGCCCGCGTCACCAACGATGCCGACGCTTACCGGCTTGGTCAGGCCAATCCGGTCCGGGTTCAGATCAACCTGAATGATCTTTGCACCCGTCGGCCAGTAATCAATGCCATACCCCGGCAAGGTCGAAAACGGGTTTAAACGCGACCCCATTGCCAAAACCACATCAGCTTTTGAGATCAGTTCCATCCCCGCTTTGTTGCCGTTATACCCCAATGGCCCGGCAAACAGAGGGTGCGCGCCGGGAAAGGCATCATTGTGCTGATAGCCCACACATACCGGTGCCGACAGACGTTCAGCCAACGCAACCGTGTCGCCAATTGCGCCAGACAGGATCACCCCGGCACCGTTCAGGATCACCGGGAATTTGGCGCTGGACAGCAAATCAGCCGCCTCTTGCAACGCAGCCCCACCGCCACCGGGGCGTTCAAACCGGACGATGGCGGGCAACTCGATATCCACAACTTGCGTGAACATATCGCGTGGCACGTTGATCTGTGCCGGAGCAGACGCACGGCGCGCCTGCATGATTACCCGGTTCAGAACCTCGGCGACACGGGTCGGGTCGCGCACCTCTTCCTGATAACACACCATGTCCTCGAACATCTTCATCTGTTCGACTTCCTGAAACCCGCCCTGACCAATGGTCTTGTTGGCCGCCTGTGGTGTCACCAGCAACAAAGGCGTGTGGTTCCAATAGGCGGTCTTGACCGCCGTCACAAAGTTGGCAATTCCCGGACCGTTCTGGGCAATCATCATGCTCATCTTGCCGGTGGCGCGGGTGTATCCGTCTGCCATCATCCCGCCAGACCCTTCGTGGGCGCAATCCCAGAAATTGATGCCCGCCTTGGGGAAGATGTCCGAGATTGGCATGAACGCTGACCCGATGATACCAAACACTTCACTGATCCCGTGCATCTGCATGGTTTTGACAAAGGCTTCTTCGGTGGTCATTTTCATCTTGGGTCAGCTCCTGGGCGTATGATGTTTCCGGCGGATCGCCGACTAGAGTGAATTCAATTGGATTGGATTCGCTCTAATTCGGTTTAGGCAGGCAAACAAACCGCCAATAGGGCCAGATCGCAGTACTGGATGGATCCAGACGGTTTCACAGCCGCTGCGAAGAAAGCCAGTCGGCTTGATGAGCTGCCCCTCAACAGGTGCCTAAAACCTCGGCAATCCGTTTGATTCCGGTGGCTATCCTCTCAACCGGAATCGACGAATACCCCAGCCGGTAAAAATTCAGCGGCCTGTTTTGCCCGGCAAAAAACGGCCCCCCCGGTTCAACCACAACGCTTTTATCGCGAAATGCCCCGGTCAATCCGGCAATGTCCGCCCCCTCAGGCCCCCGCATCCACAAAGACGACCCGCCATAAACCCCGCGTCCGGCGATGGTCAGCCCGTGCTCGGCCACCGCACTTTCCATCGCCACCCTTCGGTCATGCAAAGCCCGCCCCATGCGTTTGATCTGTGCATCATAGTGCCCAAGGCTCAGGAAATAGGCCGCCGTCCTTTGAATATGCCCGGGCGGATGGCGCAGAACCACGGCCCTCAGTGCGCGTGCCTGACGGATAAACGGCTCTGAGCCGACCAGATATCCCAGCCTTAGACCTGGAAACAACGATTTGGAAAAACTGCCGACGTAAATCACCCGCCCATCGAGGTCCAGCGACTTCAATGCCGGGGACGGGGCGGCCAGAAACGACATCTCAAACTCGTAGTCATCTTCGATGATCAGCGCATCCAAATCGCGGGCCCGTTCCAACAAAGCCTGGCGGCGTTGCAACGGCATTGTCGCGGTGGTCGGGCTTTGATGGCTTGGCGTGGTAAAGATCACATCGGCCCGGTCGGGGATATCCTCGGGTGGCAGCCCGTCATCATCCACCTTCACCAGATCCAGATTGCCTTGCATATTCAGCAACAAATCCCGTTGCGCGTAATAACCAGGGTCTTCCATCACCACATTCTGCCCAGCCCCCAGCAATATCTGGGTGCTTAGCCACATGGCATTCTGCGCCCCCATGGTGATCAGGATTTCTTCGGGCCGTGCGGTGATCCCCCTTCGGGGCAATGTATGGCGGGCGATATATTCGATCAGCAAAGGATCATCCTGATCAAAGTAATCCCCGGTCAGGGCCGCAAAGTCCTTTTGCCCCAGCGCGCGCAAGGCGCATAACCGCCAATTGGCGTGATCAAACAGGCCCGGGTCGGCCTGACCAAATACAAACGGATAGCGCATTTCGCGCCAATCCGCAGGCTTGCGCGGCGTATCCCCACCGGTAAAATCGTGGCTGATTGCCCGGCCCCAATCAACCTTGTCCTCGCCCCGCGGGGGGGGCGAATAAACCGGCGGCACCGGCGCGTTTTCGGATACGAAATAGCCCGACCGCCCGCGTGCATCCAGATAGTCATTGGCCACCAGTTCAGTATAGGCCAGCGTGACCGTGATCCTTGCCACCTCCAGATGCGCCGCCATCCCGCGTGACGACGGCAGCTTTTCACCAATGTGAAGCCGCCCCGACAAAATGCCCTCGGCGATCATCTGCTGTATCCGCGCCTGCAACGTGCCCTGGGCATCGGTATTCAGAAAAAAGGTTTCGACAGGAATAGACATAGGGTCAGTTTAGACTGGACTTATCGGCCATGCAATCTGGATACATCAGTGGTCAGCCGACGGAACCCTCAGCTAACCTTCAGCCCCCCGGGCTGCGCCCCGCGCCAGTTCCATTGCCTTTTGTTTTTCGCGCAGGAACACAAACAACCCCGCCCCGACAATCATCGCCATGCCGGTCCAGACCTCCCAATCGGGCAGCTCTGACCAGATCAACCAGCCCCAGAACACCGCCAGCGGCAGGCCAACATACTCAAATGGCGCGATGGTGGCTGCCGATGACAGCCGATAGGCCTGAGACAGACAATAGCCGATGATCGCCGAATTGAATCCCAGCCCGAACAGCAGCACCCACTCACCTTCTGTCGGCCTCACCCAGGCGCGCAACAGGAACTCGACACTGGCATTGTCGTGGCCGCCGTACCGCCCATCCCCGGCCACCAGCCAGAACAATGCCGAGACAACAACAAATGCCAGCTGAATATAAATCGCCATGGCCGAGGCTTTGCTGACGGCGCCCAGTTTGCGGGTCAAAAGCTGCATCCCGGCATAGGTCAGCGCCGACAGCACCGGCAACAGCAACACGAACCGGTGTACCTCCAGGGTCTCGCTGTCGACCCATGGCCGCTGCATGATGACCACGCCGACAAAGCCGAACAAAACCGCGCCCATCCGCAGCGGCCCGACCTTTTCGCCCAGGACCGGGATCGACAGCAGGGTGATGAACAAAGGCGCCACAAAAAACAGCGCCGTGGCATCGGCCAATGGCAACACCGCAAAAGCCGCGAAAAAGGACATGTTGGCGATCACCACCAGCAACCCGCGTAAAGCATGCAGGCCGGGTTGGTCGGTTTTCAGGATGCGCCAGCCGCCTTCGGCCTGCACCAGTATCAGGGTGAACACGATGCCAATGGCCGAGCGGGCAAAGATGATCTGATGCAGTGGATAGTCGCCCGACAATTGCTTGACCAAAACATCGTTGACGGAAATGGCCAGCATGCCAAACAGAATAAAGCCAATCCCGGCAGTGGGCCCGAAAGTGGACCTGTGCGATGTTGCGCCGGTCATGAGGGTCTCCATTCGTGGGGTGGGATAAAGCCCGCCGCACAGACCTCAGCGTTATCACATAATGCCGGTTTGACAATGCTGCGATTTCGCAATGCCTCGCAATGCCTCACAGTGCTTCACAATACTTCACGGTGGTTTTTGTGATTTGCCTTGGGCGTCAGGCCACTATACTCGGCCATGAACACATCATTATTCCCGAGGCCCCCGATGAAAATGAGCGACCAGCGCGAGATTGCCGCCGACCCGGCCACCGTTTATGCGGCTCTGCTTGATCCTGCGGTACTAAAAGCCTGCGTTCCAGGTGCCACCGAAGTGATTGGCAATCCGTCGGACGGCTATACCGCATCGGTGACGCAAAGGGTCGGACCGGTAAAGGCCACGTTCAAAGGCCAGGTCACCATGTCGGACATGGTTGAAAACCAATCCCTGACCATTTCAGGGGCAGGCAAAGGGGGGGCTGCCGGGTTTGCCAAAGGCGGGGCCGTGGTGACGCTGACACCAACGGCTTCCGGCACCCTGCTTGCCTACGAGGTCGAGGCAAAGGTCGGTGGCAAGATCGCCCAGCTTGGCAGTCGTTTGATCGACGGGTTTGCCAAAAAGATGGCCGATCAGTTCTTTACCAACCTGCAACAGGCTATCGAAGACCCGGCGGATGTAACCGCCGAGGACGGCCCTTCAGGGTCGGAAGAGGCCCCAGCCCAAAAGGGCTGGCTCAAGAAAATTACCGGGCGCGGTTGAACCATTGAACGCCATCGTTTCCATCCGTGACCTTCACAAGCCTTACGCCGACGGGTTCGAGGCACTCAAAGATATCACCCTGGACATCGAACAAGGTGAAATCCTTTGGCCTAAGCCTGTTGGCGACCGGCGGCTTTACCGGCCTGTGCATGCATTGAAGTTGCTCGGGTTACGTTTGGGGCTGCAAACCATGTGCAAGGGCGGCGGCAGCGCCAACGTGACAATCATCAACTCGCTATAAGGCACTTAGAGCGTGTTGCGATAAATCGAGTTCACATTGGGTATCGCGCGTGTTTGGAGTTCAAGCTCTGGCTCGGTCTGCCATATGAATGCAAAATGCCAATGCAACATGACACGCTCTAGCCGGAACAACGCTTCTCGGCATCTTCAATCGCCGCAGTAAACCCGAGCAACGAAAAGTTGTCCTTGGTCTGGGTGCCGCGCCCGGACCGCGCCGTCAACACCGCCTGCGCGCCGCGTTTCATCGCCGTGATAATCTTGGCGTCATCCGCTTCGGTGGCGGGCCAGGCCCATTCGCCCTCTGTGAACAGTTCAAACTCGGTTCCGGAAATATCCAGGTTTACGGTTGACCCCTTGGCAAACGGATACCCGCCGGTGAACGTCACCTGTCCGGCAACCTCCGCCCCGGGGCGGTAGAACACGAACAACAGGATGTCGCTGCGCCGCACCGCCACCACGCGCCCATCGCGGGTGTTGACGGTGTCCTTGGGCGCTGACACGCTCCAGCATTCCTTGGGGTCGCCTTCGACAAACACACTCCAGTCCGTCTTGGCGGCCACCCGGTTGGTGCTTGTTGCTTGTTGAGCGTTTGCAGTGCTGGCCAAAACGGCCAAACATATGCCGCCGATGAACCGGCCCGCGATGCCTTGCGCGCGTAGTAATCCCATTTGTCCAGCCTCCAGACTGTCCTTAACCTCAATATCAAGGGCCCTTCGGTCATTGATATTGACCTTGTTTCCGAGCACCCTATCGCTTGCCGACACATACACACTAGCGTAACTTGTGCCATGGGCGAAAGAGTTATTGGCGGGAAATCGCCAAGTTGTGAGGTGAGAAAATGACCAAAGCCGTTGCAATGTGCGAAATCTGGCGTGGATCGCTGTTGGAAAGCCTGCATCTGGGCCATGCGGTGATCTGTGATGACACCGGGCAGATCGTGCAAAGCTGGGGTGATCCAGAGGCGCTGATATATCCGCGCAGTTCATCCAAGATGATACAGGCCCTGCCTTTGGTTTCGTCCGGGGCGGCAGACAAATTTGGCCTCACCAGTGAGCATCTGGCGCTGGCCTGTGCATCGCATAACAGTGCGGCGATCCATACGGACCGGGTGCAGGCGTGGCTTGAAAGATTGGGACTGACTGACGATGCCCTGCGCTGTGGACCGCATGATCCAAAAGACCGGCCTGCCCTTGAGGCAATGATCCGGGCGCATGATACCCCCTGCCAGTATCACAACAATTGCTCCGGCAAACATTCCGGCTTTCTGACGGTGGCCCAGCACATGGGTGCCGGGCCAGAGTATATCGACATTGACCACCCGGTACAGCAGGCTGCTCTAAGTGCATTTGACGAAGTCACGGACCTGACCAGTCCGACCTATGGCATCGACGGGTGTTCTGCGCCCAATCCGGCCACAACGGTGCAGGGGCTGGCGCGGGCCATGGCTTGGTTCGCCTCGGCCCATGACCGCAACGACCGTCAAAGCAATGCAGCCGTACGGCTGCGCGAGGCAATGATGCTGCATCCTGACCTGGTGGCAGGCGAGGGCCGGGCCTGCACCGCGCTGATGCGGGCAATGGGCGGCCGTGTGGCGATGAAAACCGGGGCCGAAGCGGTTTTTGTGGCGATCATTCCGGAAAAACGCCTGGGTGTCGCGCTCAAGATCACCGACGGGGCAACCCGTGCCAGCCAATGTGCGATTACGGCGATTTTGGTGGGGTTGGGCGTGCTGGATGCGGCCCATCCCGCAGCCAAAGCCTATGTGAATGCCCCGGTCCGCAATTGCCGTGGGACAGAAACCGGGACAATCAGACCCTCGCCTGAATTGATGGCTGTGGGGTAACATCCCCCCGGCGCAAAAGGCCGGGGGGATGGGATCTATTACATCTCGACCAGTTCCGCCACTTCGACCGAGCCGTTGCCGGCCACAACCATTGGGCATCCTTTGGCCATTTCGCAGGCAGCTTCGATATTTTTCGCAGCGATAACCGTATAACCAGAGGTCGGATTGGCCCCGCCGCCATCGGCAACGCCCGATCCGCTCACCGTCTTGGACATGCCCAATTGCGCGCCGGGTTGCACCACGGCATCGCCCATGCCGCCAAACCAGGCCATCCATTGCGCCATGGTCTTTTTGCCTTCTTCTTCCGATTCCGGTGTGTCCCCGCCGTGATAGGCGAATAGATACTGTGGCATGTGATTTTCCTTTCGTTGGTTTCAGATCAGTTGTTGTTCCGGTTTGCGCAAAGATGAAGTCCACCCGGCCTCATGATGCGCTCTTTGCCCTCGGCATCGACGGCCGTCTGGCCCGAACAGATCAGATGCCGGGTGGTGTCCTCAAGGATTTCGGCCTGATTGTAGCCGAGTTTCAGCGACCATGGCCACGGATTGATTGGCCTTGGTATCAGCATGGTGCGTCAATGGACCGATAAGCGCTTTGCCGAAAAAGCCGATAGTGCCTTCGATAAAATTCAGGCCGTATTGCCCGCAAGCCTTCAAGGCGAATTGGAACGGATCACCACCTATTCCATCTCGAACCAATCTGCATTGCCCTGGAGCGTCAGCTTTTCAGATTTGCGCGACTGCATTCGCATTCGCCGAAAAATTCGCATCGCCTACATCGACGAATCGCAACGGGATAGTTTGCGCACCTTGCGCCCACTGGCCTTGATATTTTGCAGCCCGGTATGGCTGTTGGCAGCGTGGTGTGAAAAACGAAAGGACTTTCGCAATTTTCGTCTCGACCGCATCCAGACGATAGAACTTTGCGAAGATACCTTTGAAGACGAAAAAGATAAAAACCTGTCCGCCTACAAGGTTCAGGACGCTATCTGCTAGGAAATGCGCGCTTGATCTTAACTGTCGCCGTCATTGTGCCCGCATGTCCTGACGCCAGACATGCAAAACGCGGCCCTTCGAAAAGGGCCGCGTTTCATTAATTCGTCCGTCCGCTGGCTTATGCCAGGGCCAGGTTTACCGCCGACTCGCGACCGTCACGGCCAGGTTCGATGTCGAACGTGACTTTTTGATCGTCTGCCAGACCTGTCAGGCCCGAACGCTCAACAGCCGAGATGTGTACAAACACGTCTTTGCTGCCGCCATCGGGTGCGATAAAGCCGAAGCCTTTAGTTGAATTAAACCATTTTACGGTGCCAGTGGCCATATCCGTAGTCTCCATCATTTACTCTGTCCGCATTATGCGACAGCGCGGCTTGGTCGGTCTGGATCGAAGGACTGAGCGCCGTATGATAGGAGACAGTGGTCGAAATAGAAAAACGTAGCAGGGGCCATCTACGAGGTATCAGTGCAAATTTCAAGGGGTGACCAGAAAGATCGCTCAACTGATGTGCCAGACTGTTTGGCATCAGCACTGGTGGGGCAGAATTAAGGTTTGGCTAACGGAGGGTTTCTGGTTCATCGCAATCTTCAAGGAGTGGGGATGAACAAGAAATTCGAACCCAGCAAGGCGTCGCGTGCTGCATTGGCTGAGCGGACCCACTGGCTGAAAGTCGAATGGCTGCCGGAATATGCGCCCGAACTCAACGAAATTGAACGCGTCTGGCTGGTTCTCAAGGCAAACCACCTTGCCCATCAGGCCTTCACTGACCTGGATGATCGGGACCGTGAAAATCATAGTGTCGTCACGGAATCGAATGCTGAACGAAACCTCGATTCGTTGGGCACCCGGGAATATCTGCTTGGCCGACGCCATTGCCCTGATCAAAATCGCCGCCCCTGGAGCGCCGCAGCCCATGGATCGGGCAAGCCTCGGGGCTGACTTTCCATGAAAGGATCGTGGCACAGGTTGCCGCGGTGGCTGCTGATTCGGCTTGCGCGGATTCTTTCTTGAGATCGACAGCTTTGGCGGGGTGGTCACCGGGGCCTTTGATCTGGCCGACCCGTGCTTCTGGCCGACCCGTGCGTTCGGGCGGGAAATGGTTCTTCGAATCACTTTCTTTTCGCCCTCACTCATGGAACCTCAGCTCAACAGGCTTGCCCGGGGAGATGTCTTTCGGACTTTCCTCAAGAGTTTATGCGAAGGTCTATAAAAGCTCCGATCAACCCGGAGTCCTGTTTGGGGTGCCGGGGCCGGGCGCTGGCATGGGAAAATCTGTTGTGGCTCAGAATCTTAGCAACCAGGCTCTCGTGATATTGCACCCCGAAGCGCGCCTTGGTAGGCGCCACCAGATCGGCGAACCACGTGATTTGCGCGCCAAAGTCCGCAGGTCGGCCGCGCTGAAACCTTGCCAAAGCCCTGTCAAATCTCTGAGCCGACTACCCTTTGGCACCGATCCTCGGCTCGCTGCCATCTTTGATCCGGGCAATATTGGCGCGATGACGCCAGAACACCAGAACGGTCAGGATCATTCCCAGCAACAGGGCAGGCCCGGCCCCGAACACCATCAGCCATATGGTCGAAAATGCCGCCGATACCAAAGCCGCCAGTGACGAAATCCGCCCCAGCGCCGCCGCCGCCGCCCAGGTGGCGCAACAGGCCAGCCCAACCGGCCAGGCCAATGCCAGCCACAGCCCAAGAAAGGTCGCCACACCTTTGCCACCGCGAAAGCCAAGCCACACAGGGTAGCAATGGCCCAGAAACGCCGCAAGGGCGGCCAGTTGCACGGCGTCTTCGCCGACACCGGTCGCGCGCGCCAGCAGCACCGCAACAGCGCCTTTGCCACCGTCCAGCAGCAGCGTCAAAGCCGCGGCCTTTTTGTTGCCGGTGCGCAGGACATTGGTGGCCCCGATATTGCCAGAGCCGATGTCGCGCAGATTGCCCAGCCCCATGACCCGCGCCAACACCATGCCAAACGGGACCGACCCAAACCCATAACCGACCAGTGCCCAGATCAGCAGTTGGGCGGTTGTGCTGTCAATTGGTGGCATCTTCCCTCCGATATACCTGGTTTCCGGCCACGTAAGTTGCCAGCACCCTACCCTGCATCCGCGCCCCGTCAAAGGGCGTGTTCAGCGATTTGGATTTCAGCGTGGTACGGTCCAATACAAACGGCATGTCCGGGTCAAACAACACCAGATCAGCCGGGGCACCGGCGCTGATCCGCCCCGCTTCCAACCCCAGCCGCCTGGCCGGGTTCAGCGACAAGGCACGGAACAATTGTGCCAGATCAAGCTGATCTGAATGGACCAGCCTTAGGGCCGCAGGCAGCAAGGTTTCCAGCGCCACGGCACCGCTGGCGGCTTCTTCATACGGCAGGCGTTTGCTTTCTTCGTCCTGGGGCGTGTGCATGGAACTGATGATGTCGATCAACCCGTCGCGCACAGCGCCGATCATTGCCTGGCGGTCCTGTTCCGAGCGCAGCGGCGGTTTGACCTTGAAGAAGGTCCGGTAATCGGCCACGTCCAATTCGTTCAGAGTCAGATGATGGATTGATATCCCGGCGGTGATATCCAGCCCGTTATTCTTGGCGCGCTCAAGCGCCGGCAGCGCCCGACGGGTGGTAATCTGGTCGGCGTGATAGCGCGCGCCGGTCATTTCAATCAGGGCGATGTCGCGGTCCAGCCCCATCCGTTCGGCCATCGGCGACACGCCCGGCAGCCCCCGCAGGGTGGCGAATTTACCAGAGGTGACGGCGGCCCCCCTGGACAGGCCGGGGTCCTGAGGGTGGGCGATCACCAGAGCGCCGCAGGAGCGGGCATAGGTCAGGGCACGGGCAAACACCTTGTTGTCGCGCACCACATGGTCGCAATCGGTGAAGGCAACGGCACCGGCGTCCATGAGGAAGCCGATTTCGGTCATTACCCGCCCTTCGCGACCTTTGGTCAGGGCGGCCATGGGCAGGACATTCACCGGTGCTGCCTGGTTGGCACGACGGCGGACAAATTCGAGCGCTTCGGGGCTGTCGATGGCCGGGGTTGTGTCCGGGCGGGTGACTATGGTGGTAACACCGCCCGCAGCCGCCGCAAGCCCGGCAGAGCGATAACTTTCCTTGTGCCGTTCGCCCGGTTCGCAGACTTTTACGCCGATGTCGATGATGCCGGGGGCAAGGCACTTTTGATGGCAATCTATGGGGTGCTCATCCGGCCCCGAAGGGGGGCCGTCTTCGCGGGTTCCGGTGGCGGTGATGCGCCCGTTCGAGACACGCAGCCAGCCGAGGTGTTCGGTGCCAGCCGCCGGGTCGATCAGGCGGGCGTTGGTGAAAAGAAGGTCGGTCATTACGCCACCTCTGCTCCCTGTCTTTGCAGCCGGGTGACATATGGCCTGAACACTTTGTGCAATTGCGTGGCGCGATCCACGAGCCATTTGTGTTGGCGGGGCCAGTCGGATTCGTCAAGAGGGTCCACGTTGTGCAGGGTGAGGCAGATACGACTGTCCGTTTTCTCGGGAAGCTTCTGCCAATCCAGATCCTCTCCGAACGCCGTTTCGAGTTTTGCTTTATTAGTCCAAAGCTCGACAAAGTCACTTTTGGCCCATTTGCCGCCGAGATAAATTTCCACCCGCGCCCATTTGGCCTGTGTGTTAATCACCATGCCAAGCCCGACGCCGGTCTTACCAATACCATGCGCCAGCCATGACTGCGGTGCCGGGCTTACCGGGTTGAGCGGGCCGTCGTGCTCAGCCACAAGCGACTGTACCACGGTCCAATAAGCCCGCTGTTTCAGGCGGGTGGGGGTCAGGTTGCCTTCGGTGATGGCCTTTTTTGCCCGCGCGGTGTTTCGCGACCAGTCATTGGGCTTGCTAATCACGTTGAATTTCGGCGCAGAAAGGCTTTGGCCGATGCGCCAGAGTTCCACTTCGAGGCCGAAAAAGCGCACTTCAGTGTCGGTTATTTCGTTCAGCCAGTCCATCGCGGCACGGTGTTCGTCCATGATGCGGGCAGAAATCCAGACGATGGTCACGGCGTTTAGCCCGGCAGCGTAAGTGATGAGCTGGCCAAGGTGAGTGTGGTCGGTTCGCTCAAGCTGGTTTTCCACCAATACCCAGCGGTCGGATAGCGTATCCTTGCACAGGATATCGGCGCGAAACGGTCCAACATTCTGCTCCACGGCCTCCAGTTCCAGATCAAGGCTTAGCGTTTCGCTGAGAAGTGCCAGATTTTCCTCTTGTGCAAGCCAGGGTGTGAAGTCCTGCGCCTCGGAGGGCCATTCCTTGCGAAGATCGATCTTTTCGAGGCGCCCGAGATTGGTCATCATTCTTCTTCCTTTCAGACATCCAACAGTGAACGAGCACCTGCATTTGCCTGAACATCGCGCAACAGGCGATAGACGTCCTGGCCACTTTCAATTCGTTCAAAGCCAATCGACACCGTGTAAGAACCGTTTTTGCCACGCTTGATCTTTTCCGCGAAGTTGACGGTGTCGGGGGGGCCTTGTTCCAGTTCCAGAACCGATTCTGCCGTGATCGGCCAGGATTTCAGCCGTTTGCCGATGAGCGGCAGGTCGGAGGCGATGATAGCGCGATGGTCAGTCAATGTGTACCAGCTGCGCTGCCGTTTGAAAGCGCCCCAGAACACGGCGGAAAAGACGATGCCAACGCCGACTGAGAAATGGATCAGGCCGAACATCCAGAATCCGCCGCCTGCTGAAAACGCCATGACCATCCAGAACAGGGCAAATCCGGCAAAGAACAACCCGAAGATCAGCATCAGGATGTTGCGTGGGCGCAGGGTGACGGCACCGTCTGGGCGGCCTTGCCAGAGGATTTTCTCGTTCGCATCGAGGATGCTTTCCCAGCCTTGTGGTATGCTCATGATGCTCTCGTGTGTTGTGCCGCCTTGATCCGGGCGATGGTGTCGTCCGGATCGGCCTGATATTTGATCAGATGTTTATCGCCCGTACGGGTGATGACCTGAACAAAACTACCCATGGATCGCAGGGTTTGAATTTCAGTCAAGCGGATATTGCGTTCGGCGGGGCCAACAAGAGTGGTGTCGCCTACCTCCCATGTTACGCCAAGTTCTTCCGAGGCGAGATACCAGCCACGCAGGACAATTGCCACCAGGCCGGCCGGTGCGCCGGTCCAGAAATCGGGGTTGCCCATCAGCCAGAGCAGCGCCGTGGCACAACCCATGCCCGCCACCGCCAACCAGGCGTGGTGGCGAAGATATGCGGTGCGATCTGCGGTGAATTGCGTCATGTTGCCAGCCAGAGAACAAGCAGCAGGATCAGCGCCATCATCCCCGAAAATAAAGATAAACCGATGTGGCGCGCCCGGGTGCGCGCCGCCCGGGGCGAAGGCCGGGCAAGGGGGGTGGGGGTCATGGGTTTGGCACTCCAAACGGTTTGGGGTTCGGTGAATGTGGCAATCAAGGTGGCATGATCACTTGGGCTAAGGTGCAGGGCGTGTGAATTGAATGCGCCTGAACGGAGCAGGGCAATGGTGCCGCTTAAGGCCTTCAGAGTGTTGGTAAGAGGGGTAAGTTCAGCGGGGTCGATGTCGTAAGCGTCTTGCAGGAAGGCAGGCAATCCCATGTCAGCAATTGTGCACAGTTGGACGATCTGCACGTCGGGGTCGTGCAGGCGCTCTGTGCCCAGCGCCAGGTACAGGTGGTCCAATGCGCCCGCGTCGGCAATTTCCATACAAAGTTGGTCGTCAAGCGCGAACAGGCGCAGCACGCCGCGCTCATTGGCCGAAACACTGAGGAAGGCGCTCATGCCTTGTCCTGCCGCACTTGCAACGCCAGTTCATACACCGCCCTGGCGTCGCGGATATTCAGAAATTCGAATTTTTTGGTCCGGCTTCTGTTTCTGATGTATCTGAGGTCATAAGGCATTTGGGAGAAACGGACCGAGCCGGGATTGCCTTGGTCAAGTTCGACTATGGTATGCGAACAGATGTCCCAGAATTTCAGCTGCCTGCGACCTAACGCCAGCCAGCCGGAATAGGCGCGTTGGTTGGTCAAGGTGTAGAAGGAATGGCGCAGCCTGTATGAGGCCAGTATCCTATGGCCATAAGACACATAGGCGGTAACGCCCGTCATTACCAAGCCAAATAGCAACAGGAACGCATTGGCGAATATCGAGTTGGCTTCGGGCAGGGCAAGCAGGATGACGACGGCAATACCCAGCATCATGACAATGCCAGCCACAATTTCTGGTCCGGTCGCTTTCTTGAACGGAATGTCGTTATCGGATGCGCCCTGCCACAGGATGCGTTCGCCGTGGGCCAGAATGTCACGCCATTCATCCGGGACGCGGGGGCGGGTGGCGGGAATGTTGGTCATGCGGTCTCGCGCAGGGTTGCGAGGTTGGCCGCCAGCAACTGCATCACCGCCATGCGCACGGCGACGCCCATTTCCACCTGTTCCTGAATGACGCTGCGGTGGATGTCGTCGGCCAATGTGCCGTCAATTTCCACGCCCCGGTTCATGGGGCCGGGGTGCATGACGATGGCGTCGGGTTTGGCCAGCTTGAGTTTTCGGGCGTCAAGGCCGTAACGGTGGAAATATTCGCGTTCCGAGGGGATAAAGCCACCGTCCATGCGTTCTTTTTGCAGGCGCAGCATCATCACAACATCGACGTCTTTCAGGCCTTCACCCATGTCTTCGAACACTTCGACGCCAAACTGGTCGATTTCTGAGGGCATCAGGGTGGGTGGGCCAATCAGGCGGATGCGGTTTTCCATTTTGCCAAGCAGGAATATGTTTGAACGGGCAACGCGTGAATGGGCGATGTCGCCGCAGATGGCGACATTCAACCGATGCAGGCGGCCTTTTGCACGACGGATGGTAAGGGCATCGAGCAAGGCCTGGGTCGGGTGTTCATGCTGGCCGTCACCGGCGTTCAGCACCGCGCAGTTGACCTTTTGCGCCAGCAGGTCGACCGCGCCCGAATGAGGGTGACGGACCACCAGCAGATCGGGGTGCATGGCGTTGAGGGTCAGGGCCGTGTCGATCAGGGTTTCACCCTTTTTGACGGAAGATGCCTGCATCGCCATGTTCATGACGTCCGCACCTAGGCGTTTGCCGGCAATCTCAAAGCTGGCCTGGGTGCGGGTGGAATTTTCGAAGAACATGTTGATCTGGGTAAGGCCGGACAGGACGTCGGCGTGTTTGGCCGACTGACGGTTCAGGTCAACATAGGTTTCGGCGAGGTCAAGAATGGTGGTGATGTCATCCGGGCTTAGGTGCTCGATGCCAAGAAGGTGGCGGTGGGGGAAGGACATCGGCGAGGCTCCGGTGTGGTTAGGAGGGTTATATGGGTTTGGTTTGGTTTGGGCAAGTTGCGCCAGAAGAGATTTTGGGGCTCTGGCGGGGGCATTTGAGGGCCGGGATGAACAATGGGTGTTTTGGTTTGATTTGGAGGCAGGTAGGGTTGGGCATGGAATCGGTTGAGGACTATCATACGCAATACCAAACTGCGCAGGCTTTGCTTGAGTGGCAGGTGGAATTGGGGGCGACAGAGGCGATTGGCGATGCGCCGGTAGATCGCTATGAGCTGCCGGACCGGGTTGCGTCCTTGAAGGCGGTTGCTGTGAAACCTGTGGCTGAGGATGAGGATGATCCTGTTGTCGTTGCCGGGGCGGCGGCCAGGGGGGCCGGGTCTTTGACGGCTTTGAGGCAGGCGCTGGAGGCGTTTGATCTGTGCGAGTTGAAGAAGGGCGCGCGGCAGTTGGTGTTTTGTGATGGGGTTGCGGGTGCGCGCGTGATGATCATCGGCGAGGCGCCGGGGCGCGATGAAGACCGGGAGGGGCGGCCGTTTGTGGGTCGCGCCGGGCAGTTGCTGGACCGGATGCTGGAGGCGATTGATCTTAGTCGGGAGAGATCCGTTTATATCACCAATGTGATGCCTTGGAGACCGCCGCAGAATCGCGATCCGAGTAAGGAAGATGTGGCGATGATGATGCCGTTTCTTGAGCGGCATGTGGCGTTGGCGGCCCCGGATTTTATTGTGTTGATGGGCAATATTGCATGTGATGCGGTGTTGGGACGGCGGGGGATTACCCGGATTCGCGGGACATGGGTCGAGGCGTTGGGGTTGCCTGTACTGCCGATGTTTCATCCGGCGTATTTATTGCGGCACCCGGGGGCCAAGCGAGAGACCTGGGCGGATTTGCTAAGTCTGAAGGCGAGGTTGAAATGAAGATATTGGCGTTTTCGGATTTGCATCACTCGATGGTGCGGGCTGAGGCAATTGTCGAAGCGGCCAAGGTGGCTGATCTGGTGATCGGCGCAGGTGATTTCTGTAACATGCGTGAGGGGTTGCCGGAGGCAATGGGGCTGCTTGGCGGGATCAAAGCGCCTTTGGTAGTGGTTCCGGGCAATGCCGAAAGCGAGGCAGAGTTGACCGGGGCCGCACCCGCAGGGTGCCATGTTCTGCATGGGCGCGGCATCGAAATTAATGGGGTTTGCCTGTTTGGCTTGGGCTACGGCGTGCCGGAAACGCCGTTTGGCGCGTGGTCTTGTGACCTGAGCGAAGCGAAGGCCGCCGAAATGCTGAGCGGATGCGAAGCCGCCGATATAATGGTGCTGCATTCGCCCCCAAAGGGGGTGGCGGATCAGACATCAACGGGACTGTCGGTCGGGTCGGTGGCAATTTATGAGGCGATTGAGCGGGTGCAGCCTAAGCTGGCATTCTGCGGGCATATTCATGATTCATGGGGGGAAAGTGGCATGATCAGGCGGACAAAAGTGGTAAATCTGGGGCCGTTTGCCAACTGGTTTGAGGTTTGACATGAGACGAGTTGATGAAACCCAGAAATTTGTCCCGGTTCGGATTGCGGTTCTGACCGTATCTGACACGCGCCAGTCTGAGGATGACAAATCAGGACAAACCCTGGTGGATCGGTTGTTGGGCGACGGGCATGTTCTGGCCGGTCGTGAGATTGTGCGCGATGAACGGGATCAGATTGCCCAGAGACTGCGCCAATGGATCGCCGATAAGACTGTCGATGTGGTGATTTCAACCGGCGGCACAGGCCTGACCGGCCGCGATGTCACGGTCGAGGCGCACCGGGATGTCTATGAGAAAGAGATCGAGGCGTTTGCGACAGTGTTCACCATGATCTCAATGGAAAAGATCGGCACCAGTGCAGTTCAAAGCCGGGCAACGGGCGGTGTGGCGGGGGGGACGTATCTGTTTGCGCTGCCCGGGAGTCCGGGTGCGTGCAAGGACGCGTGGGATGGGATTTTGCGCGCGCAACTGGATTATCGTCATCAGCCCTGCAACTTTGTTGAGATAATGCCGCGATTGGACGAACATTTGCGGCGGAAATAACATTATCGCGGGTTTACATCCTTGTGGCTTGGCGTTTTGTGCGTTTTTGGCGCATAATGGGTTCTGCTACTGATGATGGAATGGCCTGCGGGCCTATAGGGCGACTCAAGGCATGCGGTTTTTACGCCATAGTCTGATAGGTCTGTTGCTGGCGTCTTTGACGCTGGCGCTGTTGGTCTATGCCGGGCAGATCATTCGTGGTGCCGTTCAGGTGCGAATGAACAATGAGCGCCCGGCCCCGGTGGCGCGCGAACGGGTGTTTGCGGTCAATGCGATTACCGCAAAGATGCAGACGACTACCCCGGTGTTGCAAGCTTTTGGGCAAATCCAAAGTCGGCGGACTTTGGAGATACGCGCGCCTGCGGGCGGGCGGATTGTTACCCTTGCGCGCAGTTTTGAAGAAGGCGGGGTGGTTCGCGCGGGCGAGGTTCTGGTGCAGATTGATCCGGCGGATGCCAAGGCGGCGTTGGCGCGCGCCGAGAGCGATGTACTGGACGCACGCGCCGAGGCACGCGATGGCGCGCGGGGGCTGGTTTTGGCCGGAGACGAGCTGGAAGCTGCGCGGGATCAGGCGGATTTGAGAGGGCGCGCGCATCAGCGGCAGTTGGATTTGCGAGAGCGGGGCGTCGGCACGGCGGCAACGGTTGAGACGGCGGAACTGGCGGCGGCAGGCGCACGGGCTGCGGTGTTGGCGCGGCGACAGGCGATGGCGAGTGCCGAGGGCCGGGTGGACCTTGCGGCGACGCGGTTGGCGCGGGCCGAAATTGCATTAGAAGCCGCACGACGGGATCTGGATGAATTGACGGTGAGGGCCGGGTTTGGCGGGGTGCTGAGTGAGGTCTCGTTGGTTGAGGGACGATTGGTGTCGCCCAATGAGAAGCTGGCGAACCTGATTGATCCCACGGCTTTGGAGGTCTCGTTTCGGGTGTCTACGGCGCAATACGCGCGGTTGCTGGGAGAGTCCGGATCATTGGTACAGGCACCTATTACGGCAATTCTGAGTGTAACCGGAGCGGATTTGACCGCTTCGGGGTCGATCAGCCGTGATTCGGCCGCAACCGGAGCAGGCCAGTCGGGGCGGGTGATATTTGCCCGACTGGAGGGCGTGCGCGGATTTAAACCGGGGGATTTTGTGACGGTTACGGTTGAAGAACCAGAAGTGACCGGGGTGGCACGACTGCCTGCGTCTGCGTTGGATGCGGCCTCGACTGTTTTGGTATTGGACGACGAAAACCGACTGGAGGCATTGAAGGTTGAACTGGTGCGGCGTCAGGGCGATGACGTGCTGGTGCGCGGTGCTGGGCTTGAAGGGCGCCGGGTGGTTGGGGGGCGCACGCCTTTGCTGGGGGTGGGCATTCGGGTGCGGCCCTTGGGCGAAGTTGACGAAGCGTCCGAGTTGCTGGAATTGACGGATGCGCGGCGGGCCAGGCTGGTGGCGTTTGTCCAAAGCTCGAAACGGATGCCGGAAGAGGTCAAGGCCGATATGTTGGAGCAATTGACCGAGGCGATGGTCCCGGCGCAGCTGGTCCAGCGGATTGAGGCGCGGATAGGGGGCTAGGGCACAAGGATGGTGCGTGATATTCCCAAAGCTGCCGGTGGGCTACTGTCGTATTTCACCCGGCACCGGACGGCGGCGAACTTGTTGCTGGTGGTGTTGCTGGTGCTGGGTGCGGCGGCAATGCCGAATATGCGGGCCCAGTTTTTTCCTGATGTGATCGTCGATAATGTCCGGGTCTCGGTCAACTGGGAAGGGGCCGGGCCGGAAGATGTGGACGGGGCAATCGTTCAGATTCTGGAACCGGCGTTGTTGGGGGTGGATGGGGTCGAAGCCTCGTCTTCCACATCACGCGAAGGGCGCGCAAGTATCAGGCTGGAGTTTGAGCCGGGTTGGGATATGGCGCGGGCCGCAGATGACGTTCAGGTGGCGGTGGATGCGATCACCACCTTGCCTGCCGAAGCCGATGACGTGGTTGTCAGGCGCGGCAAGTGGCGCGACCGGGTAACCGATGTGGTGATTACCGGTCCGGTTGGGCCGGAACAGTTGGGCCTGTTCGCTGATGAATTTGTCACCCGATTGTTCAGTGTCGGGGTGACAAGGACCACCATTCGCGGGGTGGCGGCACCTCAGACTGTGGTCGAGGTGCCCTCGGCCAGTCTGGTGGCCTATGACATCTCGATGGCCGAGATAGCCCGGGCAATTGCCGCCGAGGTGAACGCCGACCCGGCGGGCGATGTAGGCGGGGCCAACGCAAGGGTGCGCACGGGCACGCAAAAGCGCAAACCACAGGATATTGCCGGGATTGTATTGCGCTCGAACGCCGATGGGTCGACCTTGAGCATTGGCGATGTCGCGACGATCAGCGTTGAAGGGGTGGACCGCAACCGAAGCTATTTTGTTGGTGACAACCCGGCGATTTCCATTCGGATAGACCGGGCCAATGGCGGCGATGCGATCCGTATTCAGCATAAAGTCGAAGACATGGCCGAGGCGATGCAGCTTTCCCTGCCCAAAGGTGTTGCGATTGAACTGATACGCACCCGGGCCGAGGCGATTTCCAGCCGGTTGGATTTACTGGTGGATAACGGGTTGATGGGCCTGGGCCTGGTGGTGATGCTGTTGTTCCTGTTTCTGAATGCGCGGATTGCGTTCTGGGTGGCGGCGGGCATTCCGGCGGCGATGTTTGCGGCGATTGCACTGATGTATGTGGCCGGCCTTACCATCAACATGATCAGCCTGTTTGGCCTGATCATCACCCTTGGCATCGTCGTCGACGATGCCATCGTGGTCGGTGAACACGCCGATTTCCGGGTGCGCCGGTTGGGGGAACATCCGGTTCAGGCGGCCGAAAATGCCGCAAGGCGCATGGCGATGCCGGTGTTTGCTGCAACCCTGACCACGGTGATTGCATTCTTTGGGCTGATTGCCATTGGCGGGCGGTTTGGCGACCTGATCAAGGATATTCCGTTTACGGTAATTGTCGTCCTGCTGGCGTCCCTGGTCGAATGCTTCCTGATCCTGCCGCACCACATGTCAACCGCAGTTGCCCATACGGCGAAAGAACATTGGTATGACTGGCCCAACCGGAAAGTGAATATCGGCTTTCGCTGGTTTCGCGATACCGTGTTCCGCAGGCTGATGGTGCTGGTGGTCAAGGGCCGGTACGTGGTGCTGGCCGGGGTGACGGTAATATTGGCCTCGCAAGTGGCGCTGTTTATTCAGGGCGATGTGAAATGGCGGTTTTTCAATGCGCCTGAACGTGGGTCAGTGACCGGCAACTTTTCCATGGCCGAAGGTGCGACCCGCGCCGAAACCCTGGAAATGATGCGAGAGATGCAGCGCGCGACAGAAGAATTGGGCGCACAATACGAAGCGGAACACGGGTTGAACCCGTTGGTTTATGTGATGGCTGAGATTGGCGGTAATGCCGGTTATGGGTTGGCGGGTGCCGATACCAAGGACAAGGACCTGCTGGGCGGGATTTCAATCGAACTGGTGGAGGCGGATTTGCGCCCCTATTCCAGCTTTGCTTTTGTGGCCGCCCTGAAGGACAAGGTGAACCGGCATCCCCAGGCCGAGGTCGTATCGTTCCGGGGCTGGCGGTCTGGCCCGGGGGGGGACTCGTTGGATGTTGAGTTCTTTGGGGCCGAGGTGGCGACGCTAAAGGCGGCGTCAGAGGATTTGCAGAATGCTTTGTTGCGCTATCCTGAGGTGTCGGCAGTGCAGGACAATCTGGCCTATGACAAGGAAGAGCTGATTTTGGATCTGACGCCACAGGGGCAGGCGTTGGGCTTTACCATTGATGTTCTGGGATCAGCTTTGCGGGCGCGGTTGAACGGGCTTGAGGCGGCGACATACCCCGAGGGGCCAAGGTCGGCAGAGATCAGGGTTGAATTGCCGCGGGATGAACTGACGGCGGACTTTCTGGAGCGGACTTATATGCGGTCACCAAAAGGTGCTTATGTGCCGCTGGCGGATATTGTCAGTGTTCAGCAGAGGACCGGGTTTTCAACTGTGCGGCGCGAGAACGGTATCCGGGTGATCAGTGTTACAGGCGATGTGTCCGAGGACGACCCGGCACGGGCGGAGGAGGTGGCGCGGGCTTTGGAAGAGGATATTCTGCCCAAGATCGCCAGTGAGCGGCAGGTGGAATGGCGGGTTGCGGGCCTGTCTGAGCAAGAGAACAAGTTTCTGAGTGATGCGCGGACCGGGCTGATCCTGTGTCTGACCGGGATTTATCTGGTGCTGGCCTGGGTATTCGCCAGTTGGACCCGGCCTTTGGTGGTGATGGCGATCATCCCTTTCGGTCTGGTGGGGACGATATGGGGCCATAATTACTGGGATGTACCGCTAAGCATGTTTACGGTGGTTGGCCTGTTGGGCATGACCGGGATCATCATCAACGATTCGATCGTATTGGTGACAACAATCGACGAATACGCCCGTGATCGCGGGCTTATTCCGTCGATCATCGACGGGGCCGCAGACCGGTTGCGCCCGGTGGTTTTGACCACATTGACCACGGTTCTGGGGCTGACGCCACTGTTGTTCGAACGCTCGCAACAGGCGCAATTCCTCAAGCCGACGGTGATCACTTTGGTTTATGGCCTTGGGTTCGGTCTGTTCCTGGTGTTGTTGGTGGTGCCAGCCCTGATCGCCGTCCAGCGCGATTTCTCGCGGCCCCTGACGGCGTTGCGCCGGGCCTTGCGCGGCTCGCACGGCGGTATGCGCTGGTTGACAGGTTTCACCGGGGCGGCGTTGCTGGGCTGGATGGGGGCGACGCTGGGATGGGTTTCACTAACCGGGGCGCTGCCCGAATTGGTGCTGGCACAGGTGCCGCAATTGGCCGGAATGGGGCCGATGCAGGCCGGGATGGTGTTGTTTGCAGGTGGGGCGCTGGCGTTGGTGGCCGGTGTTTATCTTGTTGCTGCATTGTATACCCGACCCGTACTGGCGCGCTAAACTGACACAGTTGATATTCCTGTGAGTTCTGCTATTTCTGTTATTACAGAAATATGAGACAGCATTATGCACCTGACCAAATCCATGCAAGACTTTATTCTCCACTGGGGTGACATGGGCACCAAATGGGGCGTCAACAGGTCGGTGGCGCAGATCCACGCGCTGCTGCATATCGCGCCCGAACCGATGACGGCCGAGGATATCTGCGCGGCGCTTGATCTGGCCCGATCAAACGTGTCGACCGGGCTGAAAGAACTGCAAGGCTGGAAACTGGTCAAAACCTCGCGCCAGCTTGGCGACCGGCGTGATCATTTCACCTCGGTACGCGACATGTTTGATCTGGTCACTGTGGTGATAGAAGGCCGGCGTGCGCGCGAATTTGCACCAACTTTGGCGGCGTTGAACCAGGTGGAAAAAGAGGCGGCGTTGGACGGTACACCAACCAATGTTCGCAAGCGGATCAATGAGACACTGGTAACCATGCAGATGTTTGACGACTGGTATCTGGATGTCTCGCGTCTGCCCCGTGCGGTGCAATTGGCGGTGGTAAAACTTGGCGGTCGGGTGGCGCGATTGCTGCCCAAAAGCAAAATGCCGGATGAATAGGTCTGGCATAGGAGGTTGGAAATGAAACAACTCGAAAAGCCACCAAAAGATGTTCAATGGCACGATCTTACTCCGGTATCACGCCGTCAGACCTTGGGTGAAATTCTGTTGCCGCTGCCTTGGCTGGGTCTGTCCTGGGGGCTTTATAGCTCGGATTTCTGGTATCTGGGACCGGTGGCCAGCTTTGTGTTTTTCCTCTGTGCCTTGCGGCTGAACCACGAGGCCATTCATGGTAATCTGGGGCTGGGTCGGCCCGGCGATTCGATTGTCATGCACGGCCTGAGCGCGCTGATGCTGGGGGCCAATCATGCAGTGGCGTATAATCATCTGCAACATCACCGGTTTGCCATGGGTCCGGGCGATCACGAAGGCAAATGCGGGCATATGACGTTTTGGCAGGTGCTGATCTATGGCCCCCGGTTTCCGGTTGATCTGAACTTGGTGACTTGGCGCAGCGGGTCGCGGCGCTGGCGGCGGTTGATGCTGTTGGACTGGCTGGGGATTGTCACTTTTGCCGGGGTGGTTGTCTGGCTATCCGTTGATTTTCTGATGCTGCATCTGGGGGCCATGATCGTGGCGCAATGCCTGACCGCCCTGTTTGCCGTCTGGATCACCCATCAGGGCACCGAAACCAGCGGCTTGGCCGGGCGGTCACAACGCGGCGTTCTGGCGCGGCTGGCCTATCTGATGTTCTACCACCGCGAACACCACCTGTTTCCCAACGTTCCGGTCAGCCGCCTGCCGGTTCTGGCTGAACGTCTCGACACAAAGGTACCGGGGTATGCTCAATCGCGGATGCCGGTTGTCGCACTTATGGAAAGCCTCTCACAAAAACCGCAAAGAAAGCCCTTCAGGGCTTGAGGAGCGGCTCATGATCAGTAGCTGAACTCATCGTATATCCGGCTAAGATCACCCTGCCACTCTCCGTGGTACTTTTCCAACAACTCATCCGCCGGGGCCATCCCGGTTTCGACGCTGTCCTCTAACGCATGCAGGAAATGCCGCTCGTCCTGCACCATGCCGCCCAAACCGGGGCGCGCGCGCGCCTTCAACCCGGCACGTGAAATATCCAGCACCCAGGATGCCAGATCAATCATCCGCCGCCCGGCAACCTTGGCCTGAAGCCCATGTACTGATGCCTCGACCCGCCAGGCCTCGCGGGTTTCTGCGTCCCAGTTCTTGACCAGATCCCAGGCCGCATCCAACGCGCCCTGATCATACATCAACCCGGTCCAGAACGCAGGCAACGCACAAAGCCGCCGCCACGGCCCGCCATCAGCACCGCGCATTTCGATGTACTGCTTGACCCGCGCTTCGGGGAACACCGTGGTCAGATGGTCGGCCCAATCGCCAAGCGTCGGTTTTTCCCCCGGCAAGGCGGGCAGTTCACCTTTCAGAAAATCCCGGAACGACTGACCCAGGGCATTGATGTAAGTGCCGTCGCGATAGACAAAATACATCGGCACATCCAGCGCGTAATCGGCCCAGGCCTCAAACCCAAAGCCGTCTTCGAACACAAACGGCAACATGCCGGTACGGGCCGGATCAAGATCGCGCCAGACCCGCGACCGCCAACTTTTCAGCCCGTTGACCTTGCCTTCAAAGAACGGCGAATTGGCAAACAGGGCAGTGGCAACCGGCTGTAATGCCAATGCCACGCGCATTTTCTTGACCATGTCCGCCTCGGACCCGAAATCAAGGTTCACCTGAACCGTACAGGTGCGCCGCATCATCACCCGCCCCATGGTGCCGACCCGGCCCATGTAGTCGTCCATCAGCGCATAACGCCCCTTGGGCATCAGCGGCATATCTTCGTGTTTCCAGATCGGTGCCGCCCCCAGCCCGATAAAGCCGACGCCTATTTCATCGGCCACATCCTTGACCTCGCGCAGGTGTACATTCACCTCGTCGCAGGTCTCGTGGATGGTCTCCAACGGCGCACCCGACAATTCCAGCGCGCCGCCCGGCTCAAGCGAGACATTGGCCTTGTCCTTTTGCAGGCCGATCAACTTGCCACCCTCGCTGACCGGCGACCAGCCATGGCGGTCTCTCAGCCCTTCAAGCACCGCCTCGATCGAACGCTCGCCCGCATAGGGCAGGGGTTTCAGGGTATCTTTGCAATAGCCGAATTTCTCGTGCTCGGTGCCGATGCGCCAGTCATCTTTGGGCTTGCTGCCCTGTTCCATGAATTCGGCCAACTGAGAGTGATGTTCAATCGGTCCGCCGCCGGATTGAGGGATGGACATGGGCGCGCTCCTGATATGCTTGTCGGCAAGAAGTGGGGTTAAAACGGGTGAGTGTCAATGCAGTCGGACAACCGAACCTTGCGTCGATGTCTTTTGCCAGATCACGATCGGGTGCGTCCCCTCATCGCCCAGACCGGAAAGCATCCGTTCAGTTTTCAACCCCGGCAGGGCGGCAAAAACATCAAACAATGCATCGACCCCCTCGGCGTTGATGGGAATGTACAAAGGCGGCTGACCCGGTTGTTCCAGAACCCAGTGTTTCGGCTTCATCCTTGGGTCCAGCGAGAGTCTGGCCAGGTCCGACATCGCCGCCGACCCGCCGGTCAGCGGGCCAAAATAGGACACTTGCCCTTCGTCCACCTGCACCACCCCAACCCCGCCGACGGCGCCGCGAAACCGTGCCCTTTGCACGCCGATCACCACCAATGAAACCCCGGCAATAACCAGCACCCAGCCAAGCCAGCCAAGCAGACCACCGGGGCCAAGCACCCAACAGACGCCCAGCGCCCCAACCGCAACACCGGTCAGAACTTCGCGCCAGCGCCAGATTGCGGCGCGGATTTCTGGGCGGATGAAACTCATGTGGGGTCTCCCAGAGTGAAGCGGTGGGCGAAAGCCACCTGAGCGTATTCGCCAATTTGTTTAAAGCCGATGCTGGCGTATGCCCGCACGGCAGCGGGGCCAGAGGCGAACAGAACGGCAGATTTGACACCTGCGGCGTGGGCTTGGGCCAGGTGCAGGGCAAGGGCGCGGCGGGCGTGGCCCTGACCGCGATGTTTGGGGGGCGTATAGACCGAGCCGATCTGGACAATATCCGGCAGGGCGGCGTTGAAGCCGGTCATGGCTACCGGCGCTACCGGCGCGTCCTGGTGCGTCAGCAAGCGTAATCGACCGTTTTGTACAAGGTCTGAGACGCGTTGTTCCGATTTGCACCGATTTTCTGCGGTGTCATCTTCGCCAAAAACCTCTTGGTCATAGGCCAGACGCCATGCCACAAGCTGCGGTAAATCGGCGTCGCCCGGCGCGCGCAATTGTGTTGTGCCATCCGGGATAATCAGGTCGTCAAGTTTGAGCAGAAAATGCGGCTCGACATCCTCGAACGAGGCCGGGTGATCCGCCAGCCCAAGGGCGGCGCGAAAAACCGTGGCCTGCCCGACTTCGCCGCTAAGACCGATCACCTTTCGCCCGGCCATCGCCCGGCGCAGATCGGCGGACCAGCCGAGATCGAAAACCGGCGCTTCGCACATCAGGTAACCGGCTTCGGAGCTGCCGAAAACAGCCTGGATTTTGCCATCGGATTCGGCAATCCAGAACTGGGTCGCAGTACGATTTCCTGTGGCATTCAGACCGTGATCATGCAGGTTGCCGGACAAAAACAGCGAGGTTGCGACGCGGGGTTGCAGAAAAGCCAGCAGGGCGGGCAGGTCTTGGGGAACCGCTTTGCGGATCATCGCCAGTCCCCCAGCGCCAACTGCCACAGGGTCAGCGCCGCAACCACCGCCGTATCGGCGCGCAAGATGCGGGGCCCAAGGCTGACGGGGCGGGTGAAGGGCAGCGCGTTCAAACGAGAGCATTCCTTGTCGGAAAACCCACCTTCTGGGCCGATCAATATGGCCCAGGGACTGGTCTTGGGGGCTGCGAAGACACCCATTTGGGTGGATGAGCGGCCGGCGAGGGTTTCGTTGCAGAACATCAATTGACGCTCTTCCGGCCAGTCCGCCAGCACCTTGTCGAGCTTTTTCAACGCCGACACCTCGGGCACAAACGTACCACCGCATTGCTCTGCCGCTTCAACCGCATGGGCCTGCAAGCGATCCTGGCGGATACGTTCGGCGTTGGTGAATTCGGTCTGGACTGGCACAATTCGCGCAGCACCCATTTCGGTGGCCTTTTCGACGATGAAATCAGTGCGGGCCTTTTTGATTGGTGCAAACAACAGCCACAGGTCAGGGGGCATTTGCAGCGGTGCGGATTGCTCCAGTAATTTCAAAACCCCACCACGTTTGCCGGTCTCGACCACCTCAGCCAACCATTCGCCGTCGCGCCCGTTAAACAGCGCCACTTGCCCGCCGATGCCAAGCCGCATCACCCCAAACAGGTAATGCGCCTGATCCCGGTTCAAGGGAAGTGATTGCCCTGCCCCCAAAGGGTGCTCTACATACAGCCTGATCTTTGCTCTCATGGGGTTTTACATATGCAAGGCGACGATGAGATGCCAGATGTTCCTGACAGATCAGACCGGCCCGACGGACAAGTTGCCGATGCAGTTTCCGGCAATTGGGTCGATAGATACGCCCCCGCCTTCAGCCGCCCCTATCTGCGCCTGTCGCGCGCCGACCGGCCAATTGGCACCTGGTTGCTGTTGATTCCCTGCTGGTGGGGACTTGTTCTGGCAATGTTGTGGGATCAAAGCCCGCGCTGGGAGGATGCCTGGCTGGCAGTCGCCTGCGCCATGGGGGCCTTTTTGATGCGCGGTGCGGGTTGCACCTGGAACGACATTTCCGACCGCAAGTTTGACGCGCAGGTCGCACGCACCCGCTCGCGGCCAATCCCTTCGGGACAGGTGAGCGTGATACGGGCGGTGATCTGGATGGTGGTGCAGGCGTTGCTGGCACTGGCGATCCTGCTGACTTTCAACCAGGCAGCGATTGCCTTGGGTGTGTTGTCGCTGTTGCCACTGGCGATCTATCCTTTTGCCAAACGGTTCACCTGGTGGCCTCAGGTATTTCTTGGGCTGGCGTTCAACTGGGGTGCGTTGCTGGTCTGGACGGCGCATACGGGCGCGTTGCACTGGCCTGCTGTTGTTCTTTACTTTGCGGGCATCGCCTGGACGTTGTTTTACGATACCATCTATGCGCATCAGGACACCGAAGATGACGCGCTGATCGGGATCAAATCAACGGCGCTGCTGTTTGGCCGCGATTCGGTTCGGTGGCTCAAATATTTTCTGATCGCAACCATTGGCCTGATGGGGCTGGCGGTGATCCAGGCCCTGATGCCAAATGCCTCGGTGCTGGCGATGGTTCTGGCGCTGACCGGGCCTTGGGCCATGGGCTGGCATATGGCATGGCAACTGCGGGGATTTGATCAAAATGACAGCGCCAAGATGTTACAATTGTTTCACACCAACCGCGATACCGGCCTGATCCCGCTGATTTTCTTTAGTGCCGCCTTGCTGGTTTAATTGATACCGGCCATATAGAGCACTGGATCGCTACCCGATCCTGTTGTAACCAAGCCGAACACTCACGAGATAGTGGTCTAACTCAACCATGCGCCTGTCCTCACTTTTTATCTCAATGGCCGCACTGCTTCTGGCGGTCGGCCTTTGCCTTGTTGCCGCCAGTTTCGCCGTTTCCGCGGTTGAGACCCGGACCGAGATTAATGTCCGTGAAATCCTTGATAAGTCCGGCCACACCTGGGCCGAGGTTGAGGCGGACGGGCTGAAAGTCATCCTGTCGGGCACCGCCCCGGACGAAGCCGTCCGATTCAGCGCCAAAAGCCTTATTGGCAGTATCATCGACGCCGCACGGATCATCGACGCAATGCAGATCAAGGCACAGGCCGATATCGTCGCACCGCGATTCTCGGCAGAGGTGCTGCGTAACGACAGCGGCATTTCGATCATCGGATTGATTCCGGTCAGCACCGACAGGGTGGCGCTGATGGCGCAATTGGGCAAAATTGATAAAGAAGGGCAGGTCAGTGACCTGTTGCAGGTGGCACGATACCCGGTGCCACGCGGCTGGCAGGACGCCATGGACTTTGCGGTGGTTGCCCTTGACCAATTGCCGCGCTCAAAAATCTCGATTTCCGCGGGACAGGTGATGATAACCGCCATCTCAGAGGATATCGAGGCCAAGCGCAGGCTGGAGGCCGAACTGACCCGCGCAGCACCTCCGGGACTGCGACTGGCGTTGGACATTTCAGCGCCACGCCCGGTCATCACGCCGTTTACGCTGCGTTTTCTGATCGACGGCAATGGCGCACGGTTTGATGCCTGTTCCGCCGACAGCATCACCACCAAAGCGCAGATCATGTTGGCCGCAAAGCACGCCGGGTTAGAGCGCGCCACAGATTGCACCATCGGCATGGGAGCGCCCAGTCCGACATGGGCCCGCGCCGCCGCCCTTTCCATGCGCGCCCTGGCCAAGATCGGGGCGGGCACGGTGACCATGTCCAATGCCGATATCACGCTGGTGGCGCAAGAAGGCACCGATGTGGCAATGTTCGACCGGATTATCGGTGAATTGCAAACCTCATTGCCGCCGGTTTTTGCCCTACAGGCCGTTGTACCACAACCAGCGGACGAGGCCGGAACCACCGGCCCGTCAGAGTTCACTGCCACTCTGAGTCCGGAGGGCCTTGTGCAATTGCGGGGGCGGGTGGGTGATGCAAGCCTGCGCGACATGACGGATGCCTATGCCAAGGCGCGTTTTGGGTCGGACAAGGTGTATACCGCGACCCGCATTGTCGACGGCCTGCCAGCCAACTGGCCGGTGCGGGTTCTGGCCGGGCTGGAAACGCTGTCTTATCTGGTCAACGGGTCGGTGATTGTCACCGCTGACACGCTGGTCATCAGCGGCATATCCGAACGCGAAAAGGCCAGTTCCGACATTGCCACCCTGCTGGCGGCCAAACTTGGCGGAGCCGGTACATTTGCTCTTGATATTACCTATCGCAAGCCCCCTGACCCGGTTGAACTGACCCCGGCCCCTGATGTCTGCGAGATCGAGCTGGCCGCGGTTCAGTCCGAAGCCAAGATATCGTTCGAACCAGGCTCGGCCACAATTGCAGCCGGGGCGTTGGACACGATGAATGCGCTGGCCGACATTCTTAACAAATGTGGTGAAATTCGGTTGGAAATTCAAGGGCATACCGATAGCCAGGGCCGCGAAGCCATGAACCAGTCGCTAAGTCAGGCCCGCGCCCAATCGGTGTTGAATGAGTTGCGGTCGCGCCGGGTGATAACCTCGACCTATGTGGCCGTGGGGTACGGAGAAAGCATGCCAATCGCTGACAACGGCACCGAAGAAGGGCGTGAAGACAACCGCCGGATTGAATTCCGCCTGATCCGTCCCGACCTGCCGATTGACCTGCAAACGGTGCCGGAAACCACGTTGGAAAGCACGGCGCAGGAACCGGGAGCAGAGGGTGAAGCCGCAGAAGAAGCCGCAGAAGAATCTGAGGAAGCCCCCGCCGCTAGCGAGACCGACGACACCACCGGCGAAGACCCGGAATCAGATAAACCCGCCCCCCCGCAATCCGAGGCAGAGGACGCCAGCAATGGACAGAATTGAGTTCATCATCACCACCGCGACCATCCTGTTTGTCGCCTTTATGACCGGTTGGTTCACCCATTGGCTGGTGCATCGCTTTACCCGGGTAAACCAGAAGGACGTCAATGAACTGGACCGGATGAGCCAGGAATTGCACGAAGCCGAAGAAACCCGCGACCAGGCGATCACCTATCTTCAGCAACGCGAGGCGGAACTGAGCAATCAGTTGATCCAAAGCGAAGCTGAGCTGAATGCCGCAATGGACGGGTTGCGCGACGCGCGACTGGAAGCGGAAGAAATGCGCGCACATATTGAGCGCATGAATGTTGGTGGCGTTTAGGCTCAGTCCCAGCGGCCCAACGCATCTTCGTCCTCGTCTCGCGCGCCAACCCATTGCGCCCCATCGCGCAGGATCTCTTTTTTCCAGAACGGCGCGCGGGATTTAAGGTAATCCATCAGGTATTCCGCCGCTTCAAACGCGTCTTTGCGATGCGCTGACGACGTGGCGACCATCATGATCTGATCACCCGGGGCCAACTGCCCGAACCGGTGGATCACCAGGACATCGCCCAACACCCAGCGGGTCATTGCCTCTTGCGCGATCTTGGTCAAAGCCGCCTCGGTCATGCCAGGGTAATGTTCGATCTGCATCACCTCAAGCGTGCCTTTGGCGGTATCGCGCACCACCCCGGTAAAGCTGACAATCGCGCCAATGCCGGGATCACCTGCACCAGAACGGGCACTAAACCGGGTTAGTTCCCGGCCCGCATCAAACCCGGCCTCCTGAACCACAATCCGCATTTAGAGCGTATCCAATCCCACAGGGTTCATGTGTTCACCCAGCCCCCCGGGGCAGGGTTTGCAAAGCATAACCCGTTCGGGGGGCTGGGTGAATTCAATTTGATTGGACACGCTCATCCGCCTGTCATCGGTGGGAAAAACGCCACTTCGCGCGCGCCTGCCAATGGCGCATCAAAATCCACCAATTCCTGATCAACCGCCACCCGCAGCGCACTGAGGTCGGCAAAAGCCGCGCCGTAGCGGTCTTCGCGCGCACGCAATTCCTCGACCAGGGCGATCACGGTTGCAGCACTGGTTTCGACCCGCTCTTTGGGCAGGCCGATGCGTTCGCGGACCCAGGCAAAATACAGCACATCCATTACGGTGTTTCCCGCAGATATGGCATCGCCTTGCGCAGGTAATCCCAGCCGGTGACCAGCGTCAGCGCCGCCGCCAGCCAAAGCAGCCACAGACCAAAGCGTCCAGACCAGTCCATTGCCGCCAGTTTCCACGCCAAACCCTGCAGATCCTCGACCTGGCCGCTGAGGATTTCGTTTATCAATGCATCATCCATGCCATAGGCCGACATGACAAAGTAATGTTCGAACACGCCTTGCGAAAACAACACCGCAATAGCGACCATCTGGGCAGTGGTTTTCCACTTGGCCAATAGTGTCACTTTCAATGTGCCCGCGGTGTCTCCCAGGTACTCGCGCAGGCCCGAGACAAACACTTCCCGAAACAGGATGAACGTGGCCGGCAGCACCAGCCAGGGCGACATCGAAGAAAAGCCGACGATCACCATCAGGGCGATGATCACCATTGCCTTGTCGGCAATCGGGTCCAGCATGGTGCCTAGTTTGGTTTCCTGTTTCCAGGCCCGCGCCAGATAACCATCAAGCCAGTCGGTCAGGGCGGCAATGACAAACAATGCCAAGGCAAACCAATCGGCGTATGGCCTGGTGAAATAAAGAAACATCACCGCCAGACCGGGGGCGGCAAGCAAACGCGAAATCGTCAGGATATTTGGTAGATTCCATATCATATGGCAGACAGTATCGCCTGCATCCTCAACATGAAAGCAGGCGTTCACAAAATTTCGTCACCTTGCCACATCTTCTAAGAATCCAGTCACGCCGCGAGGCGTGTCATTTGGATTACCCCTTATCGTGGAAAAAATCATAGATGGTGTCGGCAAGGGCATCCGATATCCCGTCAACCGCCTTCAAATCCTTCAGATCCGCACGCGATACCGCCTTGGCCGAGCCAAAATGCGCGAGCAATGCGCGTTTGCGCGTAGATCCGACACCCGGCACCTCGTCCAGCGGCGTGGCGCCGATGGCCTTGGCCCGTTTGGCGCGGTGGGTGCCGATGGCAAAACGATGCGCCTCGTCGCGCAGGCGTTGCACAAAATACAACACCGGATCATTGTGGCGAAGGGCAAAGACACGCTGGCCCGGACGGTGAAATTCCTCGTTGCCGGCGTCCCGGTCAACCCCTTTGGCGACGCCTACCATGGGGATGTCCTGCACCCCGTGCAAACCCATGATCTCAGCCACCGCACTTACCTGTCCGGCCCCGCCGTCGATCAACAGCAGGTCAGGCCACAGCCCTTTGTCGCGGTCCGGGTCTTCCTTTAACAGACGGGAAAATCGCCGACCCAGCACCTCTTTCATCATGCCGAAATCATCGCCAGGGGTCAGGTCAACACCTTTGATGTTGAACTTGCGATAGGCGTTTTTGATAAACCCGTCCGGTCCCGCCACAATCATCGCACCCACCGCGTGTGCCCCCTGAATGTGGCTGTTGTCATAAACTTCGATCCGAGCAGGCGGGCCATCCAAAGAAAATGCAACGGCCAGGCCACGCAGTAGCCGCGCCTGCGTGGCACTTTCCGACATGCGCCGGGCCAGTGATTCCCGCGCATTGCGCAAGGCACCCGCCACCAAATCGGCCTTTTCACCCCTTTGGGGCACAAGAATTTCAACCTTGCGCCCGGCCTTGAGACTTAGGGCATCAGCCATCAGATCGTCATTTTCGATTGCGTCTGACAGGATAATCTGGCGCGGCGGTTCCTTGGTGTCGTAAAACTGGCCCAGGAATGCCTCCATCACTTCGGCGGCCGAAAAATCCGTGGCCCCCCCTAAACTGACGCGCGGGTAATAATCGTGATTGCCCCAATTCTGTCCGGCCCGGATAAAGAACACCTGAACACAGGCCTGCCCGGTATCCATATGCAACGCGATCACATCCGCCTCTGACACGTTACGAGGGTTGATTCCCTGCGCGCCCTGCACCTGCGTCAACGCGCGAATACGGTCGCGCAAAGCGGCGGCACGTTCAAATTCCATCGCATCCGAAGCCGTCTGCATTTGCGCCGCCAGGTTTTCCTGCACCTTGGTTGATCGTCCGGACAGGAACAATTCGGCATCACGCACCGCCAGGCCATAATTATCTTCGCTGATCTTGCCGACGCAAGGCGCCGAGCATCGCCGTATCTGGTACAGCAGGCAAGGGCGGGTGCGGCTTTCGAACATCGGGTCCGAGCAATTGCGCAAAAGGAACGCCTTTTGCAGCTGGTTCAGGGTGCGGTTGACGGCACCGGCACTGGCGAAGGGGCCAAAATATGCGCCCTTTTGTTTCTTGGCGCCCCGGTGTTTTTTGATCTGGGCAAACGCCTGATCTTTGGCCACCAGAATATTGGGAAAGCTTTTGTCGTCGCGCAGCAGCACATTGTACTTTGGCTTGAGTTGTTTGATCAGGTTCTGTTCCAGCAACAGCGCCTCGGTCTCGGTGCGGGTGGTCAGAAACATCATCGATGTGGTGGCGGCAATCATCCGGGAAATGCGCGGGTTGTGACCAGTCGGGCGGGCATAGCTGGACACCCGTGCGCGCAATGCACGCGCCTTGCCGACGTATAAAACCCGCGCCTGAGCATCCAGCATCCGGTAGACCCCCGGAGAGGCGTCCAGCGATTTGAGATAGCCCTGAATGACACTGTGGCCGGTCGGGGGTTCGGGGCTATCTTGTTCGGGCTGATCATTCATATCACAGGAATATGATTCTCTGGCACTGGCTGCAATCATTTGTCGATAGTAATCAAGAGAAAACAAATCCACCGTTTCTGTGGATAACACTGATGATAACTTTGCCTGAGGTGGAAATTTCCGTTAGTTTTGCGGGTATTCGCCATTTTGCCTAATTTTTAGGCACTAGGTTAAGTCACTGCAATTACGCGAAAAAATAAACCCCTCATGCCAAGTTAATGATTTTAAAGGTATTTTTGTAATCTTTTGTTAACGGATTCCAGAGCGGTGCAGAACTTTGGCCTGTCCGGGCTAAGAACGGATCGGAAACGTGCAGTGGCGGTAATGATACCGGCACGATTCACGCCAAAAGCACAACGGCAATATAGGCGGCATAGAGCGCTGTCAGCGCCACACCCCAGGCACGGGTGATGTCACGGCCCAGAAAGACAAATGGGATCATCAGCAATGATGCCGCCAGCATCACCCACAGATCAAAACGCAGGAAGGACGGATCAACTGCAATTGGGCCAAACAGTGTGGCAATGCCGATAATAGCCAAAAGGTTGAACATGTTCGAGCCGATGACATTGCCCAACGCCACATCTGCCCGCTGACGGAGTGCGGCCATCAAGGTGGTGGCAAGTTCTGGCAGGGATGTGCCCACAGCCACCAGGGTCAGGCCAATGACCGTATCGGTGACGCCGTAAGTCCGGGCAATGACCGTGGCGCTATCGACCAGAATATTGGCGCCCAAAGGCAGGCCGATCAGGCCAAGCAGCAGATAAAGGCCAATCCGCCAGTACGGCATCTCGGGGTCAGCCTCATCAATATCTTCAAGGTCATCGCTTTCACCGGCCTTGATATGCGCGCGCGCCTCGCGAAAAGCATTGCCCATGATCAACACCAGCACCACCAGCAGAACCATCCCTTTGATGGCGTTGAATTCCCCGGTAAAGGCCAGGGCAATGAACAACACTGTGGCCCCCAGCATATGCAAATAGGTTTTGGAACTGTCGTATCGCGAGGTGTGCATGGTGGCAAACAGGGCCGGAATACCCAGCACCATCAGGATATTGGCGGTATTTGAGCCGACAACATTACCCAAAGCAATGCCCGGCGCATTATTCAGTATCGCCTTGATCGAGATCAGCAATTCCGGGGCAGAGGTGCCAAAGGCAACAATCGTCAGGCTGACGATCAGGGCCGGTACACCCAGTCGAAGGCTTAGATTAACCGCACCACGCACCAGAACATCGCCGCCCAGCAACAAAATCAACAGCCCCAGACCGGACAACAGCCAGGGCATCATCATGTGCGACCGCCCGTGCGACCGCGGCCACAGCCACACGGCCCCTTGCCGATACGAAAGCGCCCGCATTTGGGGCATTTGGCCTCGGCCAACCGTTTTGAACCAGGAAGGCGCAGACGGCCGAACATTGCCAGCACCACCATGGCGATCAGAAACAAAGAGATGATTTTGAAGATCAAGTTACAGACCAAATCGCGCAAAAGCCGCACGTTCCTCGATCCCGCCCAGGGCATCCTGGGCGATCTGCGCCCCAAAGCGCGACAAAAACGAACGCCGCAGGCCATAACGGCGAAACTGGACCTTATCGCCAAAGCGCTGGAGCATCTGCGGTTGCATATGGCCGATACCGTCGATCAGGCCCAATTCAAGCGCGCGGGCCGCAAGCCAGAATTCGCCGGTAAATATGCCCTCGTGCTTAGCCAGCTTGTCACCACGCCGCGCCTGAACATGGGCTATGAAATTGTCGTGGATATCGCCGAGCAGGGATTTGAGCCGGGCCACGTCCTCTTTCTTTTCCGGACTAAACGGGTCGAGCATGGATTTGCTGTCACCCGCTGTGTACACCCGCCGTTCGATCCCTTGCCGGGCCAGAAATTCATGCGCGCCAAACCCCGCGGATATCACCCCGATCGAGCCGATCACCGAATTGTCGTCGGCCCATATTTCATCCGCAGCCGCCGCCAGCCAATAGCCGCCCGAAGCGGCCACATCTTCGACAAAGCCATAGACCGGCACATTCAATTCCTCGGACAACCGCCGAATGTGGCTGCCGATCAGGGCCGACTGCACCGGCGAGCCACCGGGAGAGTTGATCTCAAGAGCCACCGCGTCCGGCTTGCCGCGCCGAAACGCCTTTTCCAGAACCGGGGCGATGGATTGATGGTTAAGCGCGCCGCGCCCGGACATGCCGATCGCTCCGGACAGGCGGACAACGGACACCAGGGGCGGGTTTTTGATAAATGGCAGGCGGAGTTTCATGTAGGGCATGTAGAATGTCGCC
This sequence comes from Paracoccaceae bacterium, assembly GCA_021648025.1. Classification (GTDB taxonomy): domain Bacteria; phylum Pseudomonadota; class Alphaproteobacteria; order Rhodobacterales; family Rhodobacteraceae; genus NVQY01. The sequence continues at coordinate 12,578 of JAKITO010000015.1, read as the reverse complement.
TGCCGGTTCACAAGGCAGGCGCGGAAACTTGATCACACAAAAGCCAGCATTTTCGGTGCCAAAGACAATTTTGCAACGCCGCGGCCGCGCTTTCTGGTGGTCTATCGGTTGGCGACACCACTACCGGGGGCGGTGGTTGTGGTCGTGGTGGTGCCAGTGTCTTCACCACCGGTAAGGCCCACCACAATGGCCAAGCCGACCACCGCCCCAATTGTGGCCGACGTTGCCAGGGTAGTTGTTTGCGCGATGGTTGCAGCAGTCGTCGATGCTGTCGTGGATTCCACCGGATTGCGTGCGCAGGTTACCTGCAACGACCCATTGGGCAGCAATACCGCAGATACGACAATACCCGCACCGCAAGCCAGCCGCGATTTGGCCTGCCCCAATGCCAGATTACTGACCTGTGCGGATACGGCTAAAGGCAACCCAAGCAGGAAGACTCCAACTGTCAGAAGAGCAAATAGTCTGGGCATGATTCGTTCCGATCAATTGGTGACTGCAAAAAAACTATTAACGCCTGCAGAGATTTATTTCAACTTGCTTGAAGTCATCGGGGCGCAAACCCGCATTCATTTGGCCCCCAAAAGACAGCAATTGTTTTGAGGGCAATAATGTGATCTGTTTCGCGACAGCCAATTTAGGAGTCGAACCGATGCGCAAACTTACCCGAAAGCCGCTATTTGCCTTGGCAATTGCCTCATTGATGTTGCCCGCAGCGCCAATAATGGCGCAACCAGTTCCCGGCGCGATTCTTTATACCGTCATCCTTCCTGCGGGAGAGTTTGGATCGGCCGCATATACTGCGGTTGTGGTAAGTGGATTGGCCTCGGCCAAAAAGTTCTGCGGTGCGCTTGACGAAGCGTATCGCATTGATTGCCTGGCCGAACGGTTTGGTGTCCTGTCCCAGGCCATTCCCAAAGACAGCGAATATGCAGAAGTCCAGCGGGTCTTAAAGTCGGCTTCGGACCAGATGGCCAATTTGGCGCGCAACAATCGCAGCCAGGACTTGCCGCGTGGCAAGGCGACACGCCCGGGGACAACCGAAACGACGACACGGGTATTGACGCCAACGTCCCAGGCGACGTCAGTCCAGGTGAATAAACAAGCGCAGGCAATTCTGGCCCAGACCGAAACGCTTTTGTTACGCAGTGCTGAAGGGTCGAGAAGCAAGACCTTGCAATATGCCAAGATTGCCAGGGCGGTTGGGTCAAACAAGGTGTTGTTACGGACCGCCTAGCAGTCTGTTCGCGTCAGGGCAATTTGCCTGACGGCGCAGTTTGTCAATCTTGTCATGTAGCCAGCAGCCAGGACAGTCCCAAAACCTATTTGCCCTTTTTCAGCACGCCCCGCATATGTTCCAGTATCATGTCACATCCCTTTTCACCCAGTTCCTGGGACGCTTTTACGGCACTTTCGGTATACCATTGATCAGACGAAAGCCGATCCATGTCGACGCCTTCGGGGCATAGCGCCATCATCAGGGATGTCTCGCCAATCCCCGCATGATCGAACGGGTATTCATCGATGATCTCGGGGGTCATAAGCGGATGACCGCTGATCCAGCTGAATGGATCGCCGCCGCTTTCATGCCGGGCATAATAATCGGCCATTTCCTTTTTGCCCCACCAACCTTCGCCCCTTTCGGTTTGAAGGAAATCAAAAATTGCCTGCCTGGCTCCCAGTTTGAAGGAAAGGTCGGTGGGCATGCCGGCCACAAAATTTTCTGTCTGGTGGTGAACGAAAAAGTGGATGTTGCGAAAGCCGATGCGCAACAGGCCCAGGAACATCCCGCGGGCAAAAGGGTAAAGGCGGTCGGCATCGACATGCAGCGACCCGTTCTGTTCCGGGGCCTCAACGGCATAGCTGGCCGCACCATAATAGAACGGTGGCAGCAAAACGAAATTCATATCCCTTTCCAGCTTTTCCAACAGCCTGATCACCACGATCGTGTCCATACCCACCCCAAGGTGCTCTCCGTGGTATTCCAGCACCCCCAAAGGCAGGACCACCGGCCAGTTTTCGTCGATTGCCTGCCGGATCTGGTGGGGCAGCATCAATTCATATCGCATCGGCTGTTCCTTTTGTCCTGTTTACCTGGTCAGCCCACGATCCAGGTGGCAATATCCGCCATCCACAAACAGCCATTGCCCGGTTGTGTGGCTGGACTGGGCCGACAAGAGAAAAACCACCGTGGCGGCGATTTCCCTGGCCTCAGTCATTCTGGCCCCCAATGGGATTAAGCCAGTTATCCGTTGCAATTCGGTCTCTGGGTTGTCAAAGCTGTTCAGCCAGTTTTCATAAAGCGGCGTGCGGACTTCGGCGGGAACAACCGCGTTGACCCGGACGCCATCCCCGGCCATCTCAGCCGCCCATTCGCGGGTCAGAGCAAGCTGGGCACCCTTTGCCGCTGCATAACCCGAGGTGCTGCCCTGACCGGTCACGGCAACCTTCGAGGCGATGTTGATGATGGACCCGCGCTGGCGTTTCAGGTCCGGCAGGCAGAGGTGGGCCATGGTGTAATAATGCACAAGATTGCGATCAAGCGATGCGCGAAACTGCGCCGGGCCGGCCTTTAGCCCAACGCCATCATTGGTTCCCGCATTGTTCACCAGCGCATCAATTCCACCAAACCGTTCCAGGGTCTCGGCCACGGCAGCGCCACAGCGTTCATCATCCATCAGATCAAGACTGATCCAGTCAGCCTGCGATGTTCGTTCCCGCAGGCGATTCAGTGTTGGCTCATCCCGGTCGGATTTGTCCAGAATGACCGGTATGGCCGCCTCGTCGGCAAGGGCCTGCACAATGGCAGCACCAATTCCCGATGCGCCGCCGGTCACGATAACAACTTTGTCTCTGAGACCAAGGTCCATGGATTTCCTGAGCTGTTGCAGTTTCACGGCGTTTTTCTTGATCTTACATGCGAAAAAATGACTGGTCTACTGATTGTCGGGGCGTCGTTGGGCATTTTCCACAAAGTGGTTTAAAGCCTCCGTCTTCCAGGTGGAAAAGAAAATATAAGGTGCGCCGGAGGTGCTCTGTTAAGAAAGGGCAGTTACAACTGCCTCTTTTGATCGCACCAGCTTAAGCTGGTGGTCGTTTATTTCGCCTCGAACGCATGGCGCATGACGTGATAGATATAATTCTGCTCGACGGTGCCATCAAACAGATGCGCCCAGGGGCCTTGCGCATAGATCGCCAAATCCACCGGCGAATGGGTTTGCGAGCCGCGCGGGAGGGCCGACTGCTGGATATAATCAGGATCGGTGACCCCAGCCTGGTCCGGCACGGGACGGGTGCCGAAATAGGTCCCGTCCGCTTGCCGCGTGATAATTGAGCCGGGGCCGTTCAGGTATCCGATTGCCGTATACGGTTTATTATCTGCCGCAAGGTTGGGCCTGTCCCGGTGGCTTTCACCTTTTGGGTCAATCTTCATGCACAGCCCAAGAATAGGAGACCCGCGCCCACAATAGCCGTTAATCGCCATGGTATGCCCATGATCTGCCGTGACAATGATCAGCGTGTCACCCGGGTCGGTCATAGCCACGGCGCGCGCCACCGCGTCGTCAAACGCCGATCCGTCCACCAAAGCCCGAAAAGCATTGTTGCGGTGATTGGCATGATCAACCCGCCCGCTTTCGACCAGCAGGAAGTAACCCTTTTGATTGTTCGACAGGTAGTTGATCGCAGATTGGGTCATGTCGACAATCGACGGCTCATCCCGGCGGTCGTGTTCGTATGACATATGCGAAGATGCAAACAGGCCCAGAACCGGGGCGGAATGATCGCGGTTCAACCGGGCGAAACTGGCGTTGTCCCAGGCGTATTGGATGCCCGCATCCAAGGCCTCGGCGATCATATTGCGTCCGTCCTGGCGTTTGCCGGGGCTGCCTTCTTCGCCAGTAACGCTGCGCGGCAGGAAATTGCGCCGCCCACCGCCTAAGGCCAGATCAAGCTTTCCGGTCACCATTTCCTGTAGCAGTTGGGCTGCGATATCGGGCACAACGCAGCCCTTTGGCTGTGCGCCGTCATGTTCGAATGTTCGATCTGCCGCATGGGCATAAAGTGCAGCCGTGGTCGCGTGGGTAATCCGGGCGGTGCTGATGATGCCTACGGATTTGCCCATGACATGCGCCAGATCACCAATCGAGTTGACCTGCGCGCCAGCCACATCATCGCACTCTCCTCTGCGCAGGGTTTCATCGACGCCCAGCACGCCATTCTTGGTCTTTATGCCGGACAGAAAGGCCACTGCCGTGCCGGCCGAATCCGGTGTTTGGGCGTTGGTGGTATAGGTTTTGGCCAGCGCCAGATATGGCATCCGTTCTTTTGCCATAATGTGCTCATCGCCGTATCCGCCCAGCCGCTGGCCCTGAAAAATCCGGGTGGCATAGTTGGTGGCAATGCCGTTGCCATCCGCCAAAAACAGGATGATGTTGCGGGCCGTGGCAGTATTGGGCTGACGCGCCAGATGTGTGCGCAGCTCACTTTGGCCCGCCTTGTACCATGGGTTTTCGGATTGGGCCAAAGATGGGGGCGGGTAAATCAGGCCAATAAGGCCTGCAACAAATGCGGTGCAAACAGAGCGCCAGTCAGACATCCAATTCCTCGACAAACCGGGCATTTTCCTGGATATATTCAAACCGCTTCTCCGGCTTCTTACCCATCAGCCGCTCCACCAGATCCTCGGTTTCACCCGGCTCGTCCTCGTCAATGGTGACGCGGATCAAGGTACGGGTGGCCGGGTTCATGGTGGTGTCTTTCAGGTCTTTCGCATCCATTTCACCCAAACCCTTGAAACGCGACACATCAATCCTGCCTTTGCCGCCCAGACCCTTCTCAAGCATCCGGATTTTTTCAGCCTCGTCCAGACAATAAACCCGCTTGGCCCCCTGGGTCAGCCGGAACAACGGCGGACAGGCCAGATACAAATGCCCCGCATCAATCATCGGCCGCATCTGCGTGAAGAAAAACGTCATCAACAGGGCGGCGATATGCGCGCCGTCCACATCCGCGTCGGTCATGATGATGACCTTGTCATAACGCAGATCATCAAGGACGAACCTTGCGCCCAGGCCCACACCAAGCGCTTGTGACAAGTCGCTGATCTCAGCATTTGTGGTAAGTTTCGAACTGGCCGCCCCCAGCACGTTCAGGATTTTACCCCGCAGCGGCAGCAATGCCTGCGTCTTGCGGTTGCGCGCCATCTTGGCCGAGCCACCGGCCGAATCGCCCTCGACGATGAACAATTCGGTGCCTTCGCGGGCAGATTGCGAACAATCGGTCAGCTTGCCGGGCAGACGCAGTTTTTTGGTGGCAGATTTGCGCGCCGTTTCTTTTTCCTGACGCCTGCGCAACCGTTCTTCAGCCCGCAGCACCAGAAAATCAAGGATCGCCCCGGCTGATTTGGTATCGGCCGCCAACCAGTTGTCAAAATGATCGCGGACCGAATTTTCCACCAGCTTTTGCGCCTCGACCGTGGCCAGCCGGTCTTTGGTCTGGCCGACAAACTCTGGTTCGCGGATGAAACACGACACCAAAGCGGAGCCGCCGGTGGTCAGGTCTTCGCGTGTGATCTGCGCCGCTTTGCGGTTGTTGACCAACTCGCCGTACGCCCGGATGCCTTTCAGGATCGCCGCCCAGAAACCGGCTTCGTGGGTGCCGCCTTCTGGCGTCGGCACGGTGTTGCAATAGCTTTGAATGAACCCGTCGCGCGCAGGCGTCCAGTTGATCGCCCATTCGACTTTGCCCGGGGTGTTGAATTTCTCGCGGAAATTCACCGTGCCGGCGAACGGTCGCTCGGCGTAAGTCGTTGCCTCGCCAAGTGTTTCCATCAGATAATCCGACAAACCGCCAGGAAAATGGAACGATGCTTCAAGCGGGGTTTCGCCGTCATCAATCCCGGACTTCCAGCGAATTTCAACACCGGAAAACAGATAGGCCTTGGATTTGGCCATCTTGTACAGGCGCGCAGGTTTGAATTTCAGATGGCCGAATATATCGGCGTCCGGGTGGAAGGTGACGGTGGTGCCGCGCCGGTTCGGGGCCGCTCCAACTATTTCCAGCTTGCCCTGCGGCACCCCGCGCCGGAATTCTATCGCGTACAGCTTTTTGTTACGCGCCACTTCGACCCGTACAAAATCGGACAGGGCATTGACCACTGATGCGCCAACGCCGTTCAATCCACCCGAGGTTTCGTAATTGTCGCCGGAAAACTTGCCACCGGCGTTCAGGGTGCAGAAAATGATTTCCAACGCGGATTTTTTGGGGAACTTCGGGTGTGGGTCAACCGGAATGCCCCGGCCATTGTCGCGAACGGTGACATGGCCGTTTTCATGCAGTTCAATCTCGATCCTTGTGGCATGGCCTGCCACGGCTTCGTCCATCGAATTATCGACGATCTCGGCCACGAGGTGATGAAACGCCCGGTCATCGGTGCCGCCGATATACATGCCGGGGCGCAGGCGCACATGCTCCATATCCTCAAGCACTTCGATTGAGGCGGCGTTATAGTCGTTGGGGTCCGGGCGTCCGGAAAGAAGGTCGTTCATGTGGGCTGCTCTGATTTTTTGGTTTGGGGCAGTATGGCAGAGCCAAAGCGGTGGGGAAAGGGCTGTGTGCAGGTCTGCCTAACGAGAAAGGGCGCGCAGCCAATCCGCCATATCTTCTTCATCAATCAACCGTTGGGCAAGACGGATGATCATGTTGCCTGCCTTTTCCGCGTCCCATTCAAGCCGCACACCGTTGATATCCAGACAGAAATTCATACAGTCAAATGCGGTGCGTTTATTTCCATCGTTGTAACAATGCCCTGTGGCGATGGCCGTGGCATAAACCGCTGCCAAGTTATACACATCATCAATCATCCCATAGATCAGTCGGTTATCGACACGCGTCCGCGCTCCGGCCAGAGACTTGTCGTGCGCCCGGCCCGTCAATTCCCCCGGATTAAGAGCGGCATCGTGGATTTTGTCCACGATGCCCTCGTTCAACAGGGTAAAGCTCATTTGTCTCTAAGGTAGTCAAGCACTGGCTGGGTCTGTTCCCGAGTATGCTCCATATACTCCAACACCTCATCCATCGTCGCATAACGCGGCTCTTCCTGAAGCGTGGCTTCTTCGGGGACGATATAGCCGACACAGCGCGAGTTTTTCATGATCGCCACAGGTTTGCCGCCCGCACGGTCCAGCACTTTTTGCGGCTCGCGCAGTTCGGTCATGGTGCAGATATGGTTGGTCAGCAGGCGAGCCATGGAGATACCTCATGTAATGCACATCCCAATATACACTAAAATATACGTTTTACAGTACATGTGGTGACACGTTTTATGTCACATTTGCACCCAGTCAAGGATCGCATCCGCCACCGCAGTTGGGTTTTGGTGGCACAGCCAGTGGTCGACCCCGGTCAGTGACACACGGGTCAGGTCGGGCGCAAACTGTTCCAGCCCATGGGTGGATTCGGGCAACAACGCGGTGTCGTCTTCGCCCCAGATCAACAGATGCGGGCAGCGCACCATCATTTGTTCGACCGGCAAGGGCCGCAGATCGGTGATCACCGAACCGGGGTCAGCCACCTGAAGCGGCGTGGCGCGATACCAGTTGATCATCGCCTTCAGCCGTCCGGGTCTGGCCCATTCGGCCTTATAGTCGCGCAACCGGTCGCCGCTGAGCCAGTCAAGGTTCATATGCGCGGAAAACAGCTTTAGCATCCGGGCAAAATCATCTGCGGCCAGCGCGTCTTCCGATCCTTCGCGGCGCAACACATTGATATACTGAGACGCCGCCGATTGCGCCCCACCTGCCGCCAGTTCGCGTTGAAACGGCACCGGGTGCACACCGTTGGCAATGATCAGACGCGACACAAGATCAGGGCGGAACATCGCCAACCCATAAGCCACCGAAGCGCCCCAGTCGTGGCCCAGAACCGTAACTGGCGCGCCCGCTTCGCCAATCAATGCGGCCATGTCGGCCACCAGTTCGGACAGGACATAGTTTTCCACCCCGCCCGGTGCCCAGCTTTGACCATAGCCGCGCTGATCGGGGGCAATACAGTGGAAATGCCGGGCCAAAAGCGGCGCAAGGTCAGCCCATGCGCCGCCATATTCGGGAAACCCGTGCAACATCAGCAAGGGCGGCAAATCGGCGCTGCCCCAGCTGCGGATAAAGAACGGCTGGCCGTTCATCTCAGTGGTTCTGGTTTGCACGGGATGCCCCAATTCCAAAGCGTGTTGCGTTGAATTGAATTCATATGGCAGGGCGAACGTGTTTGAAATCCAAACCCTGCCTCGCCCCGCCAAATGAATACTTGAATCTGATCAAACGCAATACGCTCTAGTTGCCTTTGGTCAGGGTCTCAAAGTTCAACCCCTGGGCGGTTCGGGGTGCAAATCCAGCCCAAAAGGTATGCTCTGCGGTCGGTTTCCCATCGTCGTCAAGCGCTGTGACACCATCGGTGGCGCGTTCGACCAAATCCAGATAGCTGGCTTTGTCCGTGTCCGATTTCAGGTGCAGATCCATAAAGGCAGTGGCAAAATGCTGGGTGATGTTGTTCATCCGGTTGGTATCCCAGACCGCATCGGCGTAATGGTCAAAGGGTGCGTACCCAAGGCTTTCTGATACGGCCCAGCTTTCTTCAGGTGCGGGCATCGGCGCTGCGGCATTGTGATTGGCACCATCAAAGCTTAGCAAATGCCGGGTGGTTCCGCTGGTGCCGGTAAATATCTGACGGATGGCGGCGTAAACTGATACATCATCGACCCCGCCCGCCATCAGCATCAACGGCTTTTTGAACCCGGCCAGACCTTCGGCGTTCCAAAAGCCGGTGTTCATGCCCCAGGGCCCAATGGCGATAATCGCCTTGACGCGGTCGTCCACCAGCGCCGCGAGGCTGTCGGACCCGGCCAAATGACGGGCAAGCAACCCGTTGGGCGTGCCCCAGGCGTATTCGGTCGACCCTTGGGTGACGCCGGCCCCGCCAAAGATCATCGCGCCGTAACCGCCCATGGAATAGCCGACGACACCGGTGACATCGGCGTTGACGATTGATCCAAGCGGGCCATCAAGGGCGCTCATGCTGTCAATCACAAATCGTTGGTCAATGGGGCGGTTCAAAAGGGTCGAGCCAAACGCGACCTTGTTGGAATAGGTGCTGTCGGTGTGGTCGATTGCAACGGTGACATAGCCCTTTGATGCCAGGTTTTCGCCCAGATGTGACATCAGAAACCGGTTGCCGGGATAGCCGTGCGAAATCACGATCAACGGGTATTTGGTACCGGTTGCGGGTGTTGCGTCACGCGCGGCGCGGCCATGCAGGGTGACGATGGTTTCGCCGTCGCGAAGTTCGGTTTGATAGGTGCCACCCGGCGTGGTGTCGGCCGCCGCAGGATACCAGACCTCGACCGTCAGGGGGCGGTCATAAAGCGGTTCGTCGTCGGCCGTGGTATTGACGATATCATTCTGGCCCGGATTAACGAATTCCAGCGTTTGCACACCAATCGGCAACGGGCCATAGGCCGCCAGTACCGGTGCATCCGGGCGAATTCGGTCTATCCGATTTTCGGACAAGGCGGCGCTGGCCGAAAACAGGCAGGTCGCAAGGCCAATGGCAGTCAAGGTTGTTCGCATGGGGCACTCCAATTCAATGTTCGCGCCCAAACCAGGTGTATCGGGCAATATGGGTGTGATGGCAGGCTTGAGGTTCGGGCAGATTTTGATACGGATCAAGGAAATTCACCATTCAACGGTCCACTATCCGCCCAAACGCCACGTCACCCATCACCATACCCAACATTGCGAACAGGAAAATATCATGCCTGAACAAACCAGGACGACCAGAACTCCAGCCAAGCGCACTGCCAATTCGGACAAACCAGCCACGGACCACACCGTCAGCCCGCCCGCGCCCCGGCCAAGCCAGGACGAGGTGCGACAAGCGTTTGAAAGCGGGCAATACCCGTATTCGACGAAATTGGGAAAGAAAGACTATGAAGCACAAAAGGCCGGGCTTCAGGCCGAATTGCTGAAGGTTCAATTGTGGTCGCAAGAGGCCGGTCAAAAGTTCGTATTGCTGTTCGAAGGGCGCGATGCGGCCGGCAAAGGTGGCACGATCAAGCGGTTCACCGAACACCTGAACCCGCGCGCCGCCAGGGTGGTGGCGTTGAACAAACCATCCAACACAGAACTTGGGCAGTGGTATTTCCAACGTTATATCGAGCATCTGCCGACCTCGGGTGAAATGGTGTTTTATGACCGGTCCTGGTACAATCGCGCCGGGGTTGAACGGGTGATGGGGTTCTGTGGCCCGAATGACTATCTGGAGTTCATGCGCGAAACACCCGAGCTTGAGCGGATGTTGGTGCGTTCGGGAATACGGCTTTATAAATACTGGTTTTCCGTCACCCAGACCGAGCAGAGAAAACGTTTTGACAGCCGCGCGGATGACCCGCTGAAACGCTGGAAGTTAAGCCCGATTGACAAGGCGTCATTGGGCAAATGGGACGATTATACCGAAGCCAAGGAAGCGATGTTCTTTTACACCGATACGGCGGATGCGCCCTGGACGGTGATCAAATCCAACGACAAGAAACGTGCGCGGCTTAATTGCATGCGCCACTTTCTCAACTCGCTGGACTATCCGGACAAGGACTTGGATGTGGTGGGCGAACCCGATCCGCTGATCGTCGGGCAGGCGCATCATGTCATTCACCGGTCCGAGCATATTCTGGGAACCGCGTTGCACCCGGACGGACGGGCGAAGTAAGGCCCGGATCTGTTGGGCTGAACTGCCGTAAAACAAAAGGCCAGCCTTGCGGGGGCAAATCAATCCTCCTACTGCTTGGGTCATGAGTGCATTGATGTCATACCCGGGCCACGCCAAGGCCGTGGCCGTTTTGGGCCTGCCGTTGATCGGCGGGCATCTGGCGCAATATGCCATCAACCTGACAGATACGGTGATGCTGGGCTGGTACGGGGTCGAAGCTTTGGCGGCGGTGACCCTTGCGGGCAGCTTTTTCTTCATGATCTTTCTGTTGGGTTCGGGGTTTTCATTTGCGGTCATGCCGATGGTGGCGGCCTTTGTCGCCAAAGAGGATGAGATCAGTATCCGCCGCGTCACCCGAATGGGGCTTTGGCTGTCACTGGGGTTTGCCCTGTTAGTGATGCCGCTCATGACCTGGTCCGGCGACATCCTGTTGCTGTTGGGCCAGAACGAAGCGGTGGCAGGCCGGGCCGGTCGCTATTTGCAAGTGGCTGGTTGGGGGTTGATCCCGGCGTTGCTGGTGATGGTGCTGAAATCATACCTGGCCGCGTTGGAGCGGACCCAGATCGTGTTGTGGATCACCGTACTCGCGGCTTTAATCAACGGGTTCGCCAATTACGCCCTGATCTTCGGCAATTGGGGCGCGCCAGAGATGGGCATCATGGGGGCGGCTGTGGCGTCGGTTTTGTCGAATATGCTGTCCCTGGTGGCCATCGCGGTCTACGTCAGCCTGGTCGAGCCGGAGCACGCCATGTTCCAACGTTTCTGGCGTCCCGATTGGGAGATGCTGGGGCGGGTGTTTCGCCTTGGCCTGCCCGCGGGTCTGACAACCATGAGCGAGGTTGGCCTGTTTGCTGCCTCAGCAATGATGATGGGCTGGCTGGGGACAATTCCGTTGGCAGCGCATGGCATTGTGATCTCGGTCGCGGGGGCGACGTTCATGGTGCATCTGGGGCTGAGCAACGTGGCGACCATTCGCGCGGGCCACGCCTTTGGGCGTCAGGACCGGGTGCATATGGCGCGCGGCGCTGTGGTGGCCATTGGCCTGTCGGGGCTGATGGCGTTTGCGACGATCCTGTTGTTTGTGTTGGCCCCGGTGCCGATCATGTCGCTGTTCATGGACGCCGCCAACCCGGCGCGTGCCGACATTCTGGCGGTTGGCATCGGGTTGTTCGCCGTGGCCGCATTGTTTCAGGTGGTCGACGGAGCGCAGGCGATTGCAATCGGCTTGTTACGCGGGGTGCAGGACACTGGCGTGCCGATGGTGATGGCCGGATTGTCCTATTGGGCGGTGGGGATTCCGACGTCGTATCTGTTGGGCTTTGTGTTCGGGTTTGGCGGCATCGGCATCTGGCTTGGCCTGTCGGCCGGGCTGGCCCTGGCGGGGATATTGCTGATGCTGCGGTTCTGGCGTGGGGCGATAACCCGGGTTGGGAGGGTCGAAGGGCAGGACGATTGAAGACGCTTTGAATTGCGCGGCACGCGGGTTTGTTTCGTTTTGTACGTGGCATCAGGGGGTGTTTGTGCGTTTTGTACAAAACGAAATCGCGGTTTTTTAGGGGTTTGTTAACCGAATGACGCCGGTTTTCGACCACAGATCAACGCCTGCGTTTTTTGTAGGGGTGGGTGGCGTCTTGGAAACACTCCTGTGGAGTGTTTCAGCCACGCACGGGCAGAGCCCCGGGGGCATTTTGCGCACCATTCGGAGTCGCGGAATTCGCGACCGTGGAAAGTCGTCATTCGCAGGGCGGCGGGCTTTGTTGCACAAATCGCTTGAAGGGATTCATGTTGTGAATCCAGCGTGATAGCTTTCGGTCATGAGC
>JAKITO010000057.1 GCA_021648025.1 Paracoccaceae bacterium | reverse complement strand
CAGTCAGATCGACGTCTCGATGGAGGCCCTGCGCTGCCCCCCCGACGACGCCGACATCGCCTCGCTTTCGGGCGGTGAATGCCGCCGCGTGGCCCTGTGCAAACTGCTGCTGGAAGCGCCCGACATGCTGCTGTTGGACGAACCGACCAACCACTTGGACGCCGAAACCATCGCCTGGCTTCAGCAACATCTGATGGCCTACAAAGGCACCATCCTGATCGTCACCCACGACCGCTATTTTCTTGACGATATCACCTCATGGATTTTGGAACTGGACCGCGGCAAAGGCATCCCCAACGAAGGCAATTATTCCGACTGGCTGGAAAACAAGGCCAAACGCCTGTCGCAAGAAGCCCGTGAAGACAAATCGAAACAGAAAACCCTTGAACGCGAACTGGAATGGATGCGCCAGGGTGCCAAGGCGCGTCAGGCCAAATCCAAGGCACGCATCAACGCCTACAACGATATGGCCGAATCCTCGGAACGAGAAAAACTGACCCGCGCCCAGATTGTTATCCCCAACGGCCCCCGGCTTGGCTCCAAGGTGATCGAGGTCGAAGGGCTGGCCAAACACCTGGGCGACAAGCAACTGATCGAAAACCTGACCTTCTCCTTGCCCCCCGGCGGCATTGTCGGCGTGATCGGTCCCAACGGAGCCGGCAAATCGACCCTGTTCAAAATGCTGACCAATCAGGAGGCCCCGGATGCGGGCACAATCGAGTTGGGCGACACGGTCGACCTGTCGTATGTCGACCAATCGCGCGACGACCTAAAAGCGGATGAAACCGTCTGGCAGGCGATCACCGGCGGCGCCGAGATCATCGAGTTGGGCGACGCCCAGGTCAATTCCCGCGCCTATTGTTCATCGTTCAACTTCAAAGGCGGCGACCAACAGAAAAAGGTCGGGCAGTTATCCGGCGGCGAACGCAACCGCGTCCACATGGCCCGACTACTAAAAGAAGGCGGCAACGTTCTGCTGCTCGACGAACCAACCAACGATCTCGACGTTGAAACCCTGCGCGCCTTGGAAGACGCCCTGGTAGATTTCGCCGGCTGCGCCGTGGTCATCTCACACGACCGGTTTTTCCTCGACCGTATCTGCACGCATATCCTGGCGTTTGAGGGCGACGCGCATGTGGAATGGTTCGAAGGCAATTTTGAGGACTACGAAGAGGACAAGAAACGCCGCTTGGGCGCAGACGCGCTGGAACCAAAACGGTTGAAGCACAAGAAATTCGTGCGGTGACGTTCGTTGGCACTCGAAATATTGACCGGCTAGGTCAAGGCATAGATATCGTGCGAAGAGGTGAAAGACACGCAGTTTTCTCGGCAGATGGCAACCAGCGGTTTTACCTGCGACATGACTTTGAGTGCCAACCTCAACGAAGAATCCTCTTTTTATGCATGAATCCGTCATTCGCTACGGACGAAAGGGACGATCGTACTGTCAGAAAACTAGCTGACGTCGCTCACAACAACGGATTTCAAGGATTTTTCGTCTGTAATTGTGTTCCATACAGATCGTCTCGCCCAAGAGACGTTCCACCAGACGCCTTCAACCGGCAAGTACTTGCGAAGAATGCGAGATATATCTCACGTGCGTCTCGTATGTGCGATACAATCGTAATTGCTCATGGAAACCCAAGCGCGCCGAATACAAACCTGTGGCGACAAGCGTTTACACATGCCGTGGCAAGCCTTAATGAGCAGCCAGGCGGGTTTTTTGCATTTAGATTGAACAATCCAATAAGGGGAGTTAGTTATGCTTGCCACCCAAAGCCTCGGGGAAATCCAGTATCTATTGATAGGGAAGACTGGACGCCACTTGAGCGCGATTACCTGATCGCTCCCGAGTAAGCGTAGGGTGGGGTTTCACCCCACCGCCCCGCAATTCAATCAACGATCGGTGGGGTGAAACCCCACCCTACTCTCCAAACGCACCTTCGGGAACAATACCTGACCATTCCGGCTCAACCTTACCCATTCGGATATCCCTGTGGATCGACGAATACGGCCAATCCGCTGCCCGTTCAACAAACCCATGTTTCACCGGGTTTGACCAACAGTATCGCACATGCGTTTGGTAATCCGCCTTGTCGCGAATGTGATGCTCCCAAAAACGGCGTTGCCAAATTCCGGCATCCCCCTTTGCCACTTTGCTGGCGGACCGGCGAATGGTGGGGTGAAACCCCACCCTACTTTTCTCCCGCATACTCCTTGTGAACCGAGCTTTGATCGCGCCCCATCTGGTGCTGAAATCCCGGTCCTCATCCGGCAAATTCCACACCGTATGAATATGATCCGGCAAGACCACCCAAGCCTCAATTTCAAATGGTCGCTCTTCTCGGGTCAATCTCACGGCGTCTCGCAGACGCCCCACCTCGCGCATCAAAAGATCGCTAGAACGGTCGGCAAGAGCGACCGTGAAAAAGACGGTTGCGCCGCGCATCTTGGGCCGGAGGTAATTTGACATCTCAAAACCCTGCACTGGATAGGGTTAACACTTCGTCAACGTTATATCGCTTTGGTGAAGGTTCTGGACCCGTGTACAAAACGAACAAACCATCCCCCGAACCATGTACAAAACGGTCAAAATGCATGATTTTGAAAGCGCCAAGCTTGTGGTATGCTCAGCCCATTCAATCCAATGCATTCACAATCAGGACCACTCTCATGAGCATCGAAGACATCAAACAAGTCGCCGAAAGCCTCGCCAAGAAAAAGGCCAAGGTCAAGAAATTGAAAACTGAACCCGCCGACACCACCGTCAAAAAGCTGAACAAGGAGGTTATGAAAGGTCTCGAAGATCATTTCGGCATCAAGCTGGCCAAGGTGCGGGTGCATACCGGCGGCAACCTCAAAGACGTCTGCAAAGAGATCAAGGCCCGTGCCTTTACCATTGGCGAAAACACTTATTTTGCCAAACCCGGTGACGCCAAAGACAACAACCTTCTGGCCCATGAACTAACCCATGTGATCCAGCAATCCGCCGACAAGATGCCCAAGAAGGCCAAACCCGGCACCGCGCTGGTTTCAAAATAGCACCAATCGTCTGCGACCCTGTTTGCGCATCCTTCTGATTATGATATTGGCTCTTGTGTGAGGAGCCAGACCATGCGGACATTACCGGATACGATTACCACTCTCCAATTGCCATCCGGCCAAGTCACTATCGATGGCCACGGTTATCTGACCGATCCCGCCGACTGGAGCGATGATTTCGTCGCCCATATTGCCGCGATGGAACAGATCAAACTGACCCCGTTGCACCATGACGTCATCGCATTCATTCGCGGCTATCTGGACGAACACGGCATTGCCGCAGACGCCCGGTTTGTGCTGAAATTCCTGGCTGACCGAAAGGGACTTGATAAATCCGGGGCCAAGCAACTTTTGTTTGAATTGTTTCCCTACGGCTATGTCCAACAAGCCTGCAAAATTGCCGGAATGAAGCAACCAAGGGCCTGGTCCACCGGTTAGAGCCAGTACCGTTGCCCTCCGTGCCAATAAGCGTGAGACATATTAGTAGGTGAAGTTTACACTTGAGGGCACGGAGGGCGTGTGCGGAACTCAGCCGTGTAAGTCGGGGTGTGGTCTCGTTGAGTCATAGGGGTCATCCTTTGAGAGTTTTACTCTCCGGCAAGCCCGGGGCGGTTCACTTCAGGTTTCCAGCATGAGTGAATCAGTAGTCTAATTCAAATTCAATACATCAGATTAGATAGGGCGACGCAGTAGTGCTACTTCGGCGGCCACTCCGACACGCAGCAACGCCTCTTCCGTGTTGGGGGCGGCCATCAGTTGAATGCCACAACTTGGAACGCCGGTCGGCAGGGTCAACGCACACAGGCCCATGATATTGCCGATGCGGGTGTTGCGTAGGGAAAGCAAGTTTTCGGTGATGTAATAGTCGTGATCATTGTAAAGCCGTTCCAGATTGGGCGGCAGGATCGGAGAGGTCGGACATAACACCGCGTCATATTGCGCGGTGGCGCGGTCCCAGGCCATCCGGTGGGCCTCCAGTTCAACCCAGGCGGCGACATAATCAGGGCCCGAGAAATTGGCCCCGGCACGGAACCGTTCAAGTATCTGGTCGTACATCAGGTCTGGGTTTGCCTCGATCACATCGCGCCACAGGCCGTAAGCCTCGCAGGTATAAAGCGGTGCTGTCAGGGCCATGGCCGGGGCCACTTCGGGCACTTCTAGGGGTTCGATGATCGCGCCGGCGTCCTGCAATCGTTCCAACGCGCTGGCATAGGCTTTGGCCGGGGCGTCGCGCAGATCGTCCATCGCGACGCTTTGCAAGGCGGCAAAACGACGGCCTTTGAGGGATGCACCACGCAGGTCGGGCGCAGGCTTACCCTCCATCAATGCCATCATGCTCGCTGCGTCTTCGACCGTGCGGGCCAATGGGCCGACGGTGTCAAACTTGGGGCACAGCGGCACCACGCCTTCAAGGCTAAGGCGGTCAGGGGTGGTTTTCAGGCCGACCAAATCGTTCCAGGCCGACGGGATTCGCACCGAACCGCCTGTGTCAGAGCCTATGGCGCACGCCGCCAGCCCAAAAGCCACCGAGGTGGCAGCCCCCGATGATGATCCGCCCGGCACGGCATCGGCGTCATTGATACAAGGGGGCGTTTGTGTGATCGGGTTCAGGCCCAGGCCGGAAAAGGCCAGCTCGCTCATGTGGGTTTTGCCAAGGCAGATGGTGCCACCCAGGGAGGCGTTACGCAGCACTTCACAGTCGTGGTCCGGTACGCGGTGTTTCAACAGGTCGGTTCCGGCCTCGGTGCCAATTCCGGCGGTGTCAAACAGGTCTTTCCAACTTATCGGCACGCCGTCCAACGGCGACAGGCGCAGCCCGGCTTTGGCGCGCAGCTGTGCGGCTTGGGCCTCGGCCATGGCGCGGTCATGGGTGACGCGGACATAGATGCGGTTGGTACTGGGGTGGGCGTCGATGGCGGTAAGATAGGTTTGGGTCAACTCGACCGGGTCAATTTTGCCCTTGTCAATCGCGCGTCCCAGATCACTTGCGCTTGTGTTTAACCAGTCTTGCATTTTGATGCCCCTGTTTGATTCTTTGCGACGGTAGCGACAGCACCACACATGGACAATCCCGAACCGTGCACCGATATATCAATCTATGGAATTTGATACGGATATCGTGATTGTTGGCGGCGGGCTGAACGGGCCTGCTCTGGCCTTGGCATTGGCGCAGACCGGGCATCGTGTTTGCGTAATTGATACGCTGCCGGAATCCGAGCGAAGCGAGGCCCGCTTTGACGCGCGCGCGTATGCGCTGGCGCTGGCCTCAAAGCAATTGCTGCACGCAATTGGCGTTTGGCCGTTGCTGGCAAGCGAAGCGCAGCCGATGCTGGAAATCAAGGTCACGGATGGCCATGCTGGACAAGGGCCGTCGCCGTTTTACATGCACTTTGATCACGCTGAGATTGAAGAAGGTCCGATGGGCTTTATGGTCGAAGACCGCTTTTTGCGGCGGGCGTTTCTGGATGCGATGGACAAGGTCAGCGGGGTTACCCGGATCAACGGTAAAACGGTCATCGCGCAAGAGGTAAATGCCGACGGCGTCAGTGTGACACTGGATGATGGCCGTTTTGTCACCGGGCGTTTGCTGGTTGGATCTGACGGGCGCAAAAGCGGCACCGCCGCGCGGGCCGGGATCAGGCGGCAGGGGTGGGATTATAACCAGACAGCTCTGGTCTGTGCGATTGGTCATGAATTGCCGCATGGCGGCGTGGCGCATCAGTTTTTCATGCCCCCCGGACCGCTGGCGATCCTGCCGCTGACCGGCAATCGCTGTTCGATTGTCTGGAGCGAGCAAAGTGAGACGGCAGAGGCTATCAATGCGCTGGATGAAGATGCGTATTTACAGGTCCTGCGACCCCGATTTGGTGATTTTCTGGGCAAGATTGAATTGATTGGCCCGCGGTTCACCTATCCGTTGAACCTGACATTGGCGGACAGTTTTGTGGCTGACCGGCTGGCGCTGGTGGGGGATGCGGCACATGGGATGCACCCGATTGCCGGTCAGGGGCTGAATGCCGGTCTGCGCGATGTGGCAGCGTTGGCCGAAACGCTGACGTTGGCCGCACGCCGGGGTGAAGACATCGGGTCGGGTCTGGTGCTGGCGCGATATCAGCAATGGCGGCGTTTTGATACGGCGACGCTGGCGATAGCGACGGATATGGTTAACAAGTTGTTTTCAAGCGATAACCCCCTGCTGCGACTGGGCCGGGATTTGGGGATGGGCGCGGTTGGCGCGCTACCGGGGCTGCGCCGAGGATTTATCCGAGAAGCGGCTGGCTTGACCGGAGATTTGCCACGTTTGATGCGAGGTCAGGCGATTTAAGGATGGGCTGCTCTTCAAGCCCTAAGGGGCTTTCCTCGCAGCTTTCAGTCGAGGGCCCGGGCTTCGTCCACCAACATGATCGGGATGCCGTTGCGGATGGGAAAGGCAAGACCGGCAGGTTTTGACACCAATTCTTGGGCACGTGCATCATATTCCAGCGTTTGTTGCGTTTGCGGGCAGATCAGCGCCTCAAGCATTCGGCGGTCAAATTCGGGGGTTGGCGCATCGTTCATTGCATCACCTCATCGGCGCGGCCGCCGCGCAGGGCGTATTCGATCAGGGTCACCAATGTTTCGCGCCGGTTGCTGAGCGAGGGTGATTCCAGCAATGCCTGTTTGTCTTCGGGTTGGAATTCCAGCAACATCGACAGGGAATTGATCAGCAGTTCATCGTCAGTTTCCTGCATCGCGGCCCAGTCGGTGGTGCGTTGTTGGCGGGCCAGAAACCGTTCAACCAGTTTCATGAATGATTTACGGTTCAGTCCGGGATCTTTTTCGGCCTTCCCCATATCCGCCTCGAACCCGGCCCAACTGACCCGGCAGCGGAGATAGGGGCTGAAGCCTTCAACTTCTCTGACGATGCGAAAGCGCGACAGGCCGTTGAGGGTAATCATATAGCGACCATCTTCGGTTTCGGAAAACTGCGTGACCCGACCAACACAGCCGATTTTGTGCAGCGCATTTTTGTCGCCGGGCACTGGCAGGGGCTGGATCATGCCGATCAATCGCTCAGAGGTTTTCAGCGTGTCCTCAAGCATTTGCAGGTAGCGCGGTTCAAATATCTGCAAAGGCAACCGGGAGCGGGGCAGCAAAACGGCCCCGGGCAGCGGGAAAACCGCAATTGTGTCCGGCAGGTCGGCGATATGTATCATCGGCCCCAATCTAGCGCATTCTCCATCTTAGACAAAGATCATCGAACTTAGGCGGCGACGGCCATTCAGGACAATCTTGTCATCGGGTTTAAGCGCGTCGAAGATGGTGAAAACCTGTGTCTTGGCCGCACCTTCGTTCCAGTCCCGGTCGCGGCGGAACAATTCCAGCAGTTGCGAGACCGCCGCTTCAACGTCGCCATTTGCATGCAGGGCCAGAGCCAGATCAAACCGCGCCTGGTGGTTATCCGGCTCGGCCTCAACCGTCGCCGTCAACTCGGCCACGGGGCCGGCATTGGCGGCCTGTTTGGCCAGCTCCAACTGGGCATTGGCGGATTCCAGTTCCGGTGACTCGGATATTTCCGCCGGAGCCCCGTTTAGAATTGCCTCGGCCTGATCCAGATCATCCATGGCAATATGGGCGCGCACCAGACCGCCATAAGCGGCGGCCTGATTTGGGTCTTGCTCTAACACGGCGGCAAAGGTTTGGGCCGCATCCACCGCCGCACCTTCGGCCAGCATTTCTTCGGCCGCCTCAACCGCATCCGAAAGCTGTTCGCCCGGGACCTCGCCGCCCGTGGCGGCGATGGTTTTGTCGATAAATGCCTTGATCTCGGATTCCGGCAACGCACCCTGAAAGCCATCAATCGGCTGGCCGTTGTGAAAGGCATAAACCGTCGGAATTGACTGGATTTGCAACTGGCTGGCGATGTTTTGTGCTTCGTCGATGTTGAGCTTGACCATTTTCACCGCCCCCTTGGCGGCGGTCACCGCCGCTTCGAGCTGAGGCCCGAGGGTCTTGCAAGGGCCGCACCAGGGGGCCCAGAAATCAACGATAATGGGGGTTTCTTTTGATGCTTCGATCACGTCGGCCATAAAGGTGGCTTCGGTTGCATCTTTGATCAGATCGGCGGCGGGTGCCGGGCCACCTATTATATCGGTCATATTATTCTCCGCTAAAGGGTCTGACCCTTATATGAAAGCTGTGGCCGGGGATTCCAAGGGATCAGTTAAAGGCTTTCGACTTTACAATGCATCAGATTTGCCGCCGAACGCGTTTGAAGAGCAAACTCCGCCTCGGCGGCAAATCTGGTTCAGTGGCTCTGAGAAAAGTCGAAAGCCTCATAGATCAAATGTCGCAAAGACCGGCGCGTGATCGGATGGCTTTTCCCATCCGCGTACCTCGCGCAGGACGTGACTGGAGTGGGCGGCATTGGAAATGTCGGGCGTGGCCCAGACATGATCAAGGCGGCGACCCTTGTCGGCGGTTGACCAATCGCGGGCGCGATACGACCACCAACTGTACAGATTACCGTCGGGAATGTCCTGGCGGGTGATATCGACCCAAGACCCCGCATCCTGGGCTTCCCCCATATGTTCAACCTCGATCGGCGTATGTGATACGACCTTGAGCAGCTTCTTATGGCTCCAGACGTCATCTTCGCGCGGGGCAATGTTGAGGTCGCCGACAAGGATGCTTTTCTCAGGTGGCTCGGCGCGAAACCAGTCGCGCATATCCGTCAGGTAATCAAGCTTTTGACCAAACTTTTCATTCTTGTCGCGGTCGGGCACATCGCCGCCTGCGGGCACATAGAAGTTGTGGATCGTAACACCGTTTTCCAACCGTCCCGCGATGTGGCGGGCATGATCCAGCCCGGCGAATTGCTGCGATCCGGCGTCGGTTATTGGCAGACGTGACAGGATGGCGACGCCGTTATAACCCTTTTGGCCACGCGCAACCATGTGCGGATAGCCAATGCTGGCGAACCCTTCGGTGGGGATTTTATCGACCGGGGATTTGCATTCTTGCAGGCAAAGGATGTCTGGCCCGTGTTCCTGAAGCAATTTCAACACGATAGGTTCACGCAGGCGGACCGAATTAATGTTCCATGTGGCGACGGTTATGGGCAAATCAGGCTCGCAATTCTGTGGTGGTTTCGGGCGGATAGAGCAATGGTCTAGCTGAGATGAGGACCTATTGCAATTAAAGCCACCCCACACATACCCGCAAAAAAAGGCCGGGCACAAGGCCCGGCCAGTCCAACAGGGAGGTGCATGTCATGACCCGGACATGCGCGGGTTGAGTGTTCTTACAGTTGATATGTGGGTACTTGTCTATTCGGTTTCAACGAACAAAACGTTAAATTTTTGCTATGCCACCAATCTGTAACCACCTGATTCCGTCACCAACAGGCGGGCATTAGAGGGATCAGGCTCAATTTTCTGGCGCAAGCGGTAGATGTGGGTTTCCAATGTGTGCGTGGTGACCCCGGCATTATAGCCCCAAACCTCGTGCAGCAACACATCGCGGGCAACCACGCCGTCGGCCGAGCGGTACAGGAACTTGAGGATATTGGTCTCTTTCTCGGTCAAACGGATTTTGCGGTCTTCTTCGGTGATCAGCATCTTCATTGATGGCTTGAAGGTGTATGGCCCAATGGTGAAAACCGCATCTTCGGATTGTTCGTGCTGGCGCAATTGTGCCCGGATACGCGCCAGAAGCACCGGGAATTTGAACGGCTTGGTGACGTAATCATTGGCCCCGGCATCCAGGCCCAAAATGGTATCGGCGTCACTGTCATGGCCGGTCAGCATCAGGATCGGCGATTTGACCCCCTGTTTGCGCATCAACCGGCACAGTTCACGCCCGTCGGTGTCAGGCAGGCCCACATCAAGAATGACCAGATCATAAAGCGCCTCTTTGGCGCGATTCATTGCGGCGTGGCCATCCGCGGCCTCGAATACATCAAAATCCTCGGTCATGACCAATT
Organism: Paracoccaceae bacterium; assembly: GCA_021648025.1. GTDB lineage: Bacteria > Pseudomonadota > Alphaproteobacteria > Rhodobacterales > Rhodobacteraceae > NVQY01. Next base: position 6,207 of record JAKITO010000057.1, on the reverse strand, counting down.
GTTCACTTAGCGCGTCGCGCAGGTCGTCGTCGTCATCCACCAGCAGGATTTTCTTGAGCTGGGCCATTGGGCTCTCCTTCGTGTGCTTGTTGAACTATTTGTGCATTCCATGGGCTTTGGGCAAGATTTGTGGCATCCCATTCACGCTGACGTGTTCGCGCGTGGGTATATGTTTCACATTGCCGCAAAATCCGCCTAGATAAAGCACAAATTATATCAGGATTTCGTGTATGAGCCTCGCGCCGGATATTGTCGAACTGCTTGCCAGGGCAAGGGCCGATCTGCGCATGGGGGTGCCGGTGGTGCTTTGTAGTGATCAGTTTTCGGTGCTGGTTCTGGCGGTGGAAACCCTGAGTGCGGCGCGTTTGCATGAAATTCGGCGGCAAGGCGGGGACGTGGTGGTGGCCATCACGCTGCGGCGGGCGCAAACACTGAAGGCGATGGTTTACGATGGGGATTTGGCGCGTGTTCGCCTGCCGGATGACGCAAATGTGGCCTGGATTCAGGCCATCGCTGACCCGGCAGATGATCTGATTGCACCGATGAAAGGGCCCTTGACGATCCAACGGGGCGGCGACGCGGGGTTGCACCGGTTGGGTTTGAAGTTGGCCAAATCGGCACATCTTTTGCCAGCGGTCTTGGTGGTTCAGGTTGAGAATGGGCGCGAATTTGCCGATGCGCACCATCTGACGCGGGTTGATCAGGCTTTGGCTGCGCCGCATTTGACCGACCCCGGCCCGCTTCACCAGGTGATAAGCGCCCGCTTGCCGTTGGCGGTGTCCGAGGCCGGGCGTTTGCATGTGTTTCGCCCGCAGGACGGCGGCGAGGAACATTACGCAGTGGTTATCGGACGACCGGCTCCCGACACTTCGGTTTTGACCCGGCTGCATTCGGCCTGTTTCACCGGTGACCTGTTGGGCAGCCTGAAATGCGATTGCGGCCCGCAATTGCGAGGGGCGTTGGCACAGATGGGGGCGGAAGGGACCGGAGTACTGTTGTATCTTAATCAGGAAGGGCGCGGGATTGGTCTGGCCAATAAGATGCGCGCATATTCTTTGCAAGATCAAGGGTTTGATACGGTCGAGGCCAATCACCGACTGGGGTTTGAGGATGACGAAAGGGATTTTCGACTGGGCGCGGACATTCTGAAATCTTTGGGTTTTGGCAACGTTCGTCTGTTGACCAACAACCCGGCCAAGGTTGCGATGATGGAAAGTGCCGGGATAACCGTATCCGAGCGGGTGCCGTTAAAGGTCGGTGAAACAGCCCATAATCAGGAGTATCTTGCCACCAAAGCCACCAAGTCCGGGCATCTTTTGTGACTCCACAGGATATGGTTTTGACGCCAAGGGGATTGCGGTTTCGTACCCGGCTGTTTCCCTGTTCCATCGGCAAAGGCGCGACAATGCACGACAAACGCGAAGGCGACGGGGCCACGCCAAGCGGTATTCATCATATTGTGGGTATGCTGTTTCGTGCGGACCGCATGGCCCGGCCAACCGATTGGGCGACGCCAATTGGTCCGGGTGATTTATGGTCGGATGATGTTGACGATCCGGCCTATAATACACTGGTTCAAGCGCCGCATGGGTTCAGCCATGAACACCTGCGCCGGGGTGATCCGCTTTATGATCTGGTGCTGTTGACCGATTGGAACTGGCCGGACGCGCGCCCTGGCCGGGGGTCAGCTATATTCATCCATCAATGGCGCAGGCCGGGGTTTCCCACACAAGGCTGCGTAGCCCTAAGGCGCGATCATCTTAACTGGATTGCCCGGCGGCTGCGCTTTCGAGACCGATTGGTTGTGCTGTAGGGTGTGTGCTTGCACGCACTTTTGGCGAAAGATTGGTGCGTGCAAGCACACACCCTACGAAGCAACGCGCGGGCCGAAAATTGCCGAACCGACACGGATATGAGTGGCCCCCAAAGCAATCGCGCTTTCGAAATCAGAGCTCATTCCCATGGACAGGCCGGCCAAACCGTTGCGGGTGGCAATCTTGGCCAGCAGGGCAAAATGCAACGAAGGTTCTTCGTCTGCCGGGGGGATGCACATCAATCCCTGAACCGGCAGGTCCATATCAAGACAGTTGGCAATAAACCGGTCTGCATCCGCGGGCAATATCCCGGCCTTTTGCGGCTCTTCCCCGGTGTTCACCTGAATGAACAGGTCCGGGCAGCCCCCCCGCTCCTGCGCCAGGCGGGCAAATGTATTTGCCAGCTTCAGGCGATCCAGTGAATGGATAACATCGCAAAGTTCCATCGCCTGACGGGCCTTGTTGGTTTGCAGCGGCCCGATCAAATGCAGGTCTAGCCCATCAAATCTCTCACGGAACGCAGGCCATTTGCCAGCCGCCTCCTGAACCCTGTTTTCACCGAAACACCTGTGACCTTGATTCAATACCGCCTCGACCCGTTCGTTTGGCTGAACTTTGGACACGGCGATCAACCGGACCGAACCGACCGCCCGACCCGCAGCCTGCTCAGCGGCATTGATTCGCGATTTGATTTCGTCCAGCGACATGGGGGCCTCATTCCGTGGTGTTGCTCTGGCCTCGGAAGTACCGGGCGCAAACAAAAGAAAAGGGCGGACCCGAAGGCCCGCCCAATATCGAGTTCAACTCGGTATGATCCGCTTAGAAGCGGAAATATACACCGGCCTGAACCTGAGTCTGATCGGTCACGGTTTCTACGAAACCTGCGTCGAAGGAAACGCCGCCCCCGAGATCGTGCTTATAGTTCAGACCAAAGGATGTACCGTTGGTCACTGCGCCAGCAGCACCATCTTCGTCTGTGACCCACGCCAGAACGGTACCGGCCGAGCCGACGTCCATTTTGCCATAAATACGCAGCTTGTCGATATCAACACCAAGGCCACCGGCGTCAGAGTTCATACCATAGGCAAGGCCAACACCAAACTGACCGATGTCACCAGCGACAGTAAGGATAACCTTGTCTTCGCCAATAGTGTCGGAGTCCTGAATACCAAGGCCAACAGTCCAGTCACCAAAGGTGTACTTACCGGACACAGCGATGCGGTCTAAGCCAATAGCGCCATTCGTTGTCGAATAGGAGAAATGCGCACCAAATGCACCGCCGGAATAGATCAGCTCAATGCCGTTTCTACCGGTGCCAGCAGACGAATAGGCGTCCCAAGCAAAGGCATTACCGCCAACAGTGTTACCAACGAGCGAATGGAAGCCCATGCCGTCGATGCCGGTGTCAGCCGAACTTGTTGGCAGGTAGAGACCGGCCATGCCTTCGATCGCACCAGTGATGTTGCCAACCTGCACGGTGAAACCACCGTAGCTTGCGTAGAAACGCGCGCCGTTTGCAGTTGTTGTACCGCCAGCGCCATTACCGTTAACAACGTTGTCACGGCTTTCTGTCTGCAGACGCAGACGGGCACCCAGTGCAACGCCAGAGTCTGTTTCAGTCGACATGTCGAACTGGATACGCAGACGGCTGGTGATGTTGGTCTCGGAGACGCCGTTGGCCGCGCCACCCTGGCCGTTCAGGCCAGTTCGTGCGTTGGCGTCATTATAGTCAAGACCGAAGCGGCCATAACCGCTAAGACGAACGTCTGCAGCTGCCATGCCTGCAGTGGCAATCAGCGCAGTCGTTGCGAAGAGAATCTTTTTCATCGTATTTTTCCCTCGGTTTCATTTCATAAGCCCCAACCGGTGAATTCCGGCATGGGTATGCAGAGGGTTTCACCTTTTCCGGGCCATTTTGGCAAGGCTTGCAGGCTGACTCGGGACAAAGTGGTTGGGGATGGTGCAGCTTTGCCACAGTCCTGCCTTGGATCCGCCTTTATTTCGGCAATGGACGGGAAAACAAGTGATTTTAGGCCAACAAGTAGAGGCCAAAGTTGGCCGGAAGTCGCTCAAAACCCACGCAACCCGGTCAAACTGTCAAGCGATTCCGCTACTAAGTTCTTGCTCCGCCGCGCAGGCTTGGTTAGGGAATCACTCAAAGGTTAAACAGAGATTGCAGAATGACACTTTCGAGACTCCTGAATACCTCATTAATTCTTCTGGTTTGTGTAGGCGTCGTTGCCTGCGGCGGCCAAAGAGGTGGTAACAATTTGTTCAACGGCAGCATTTTCAACCCGGATGCCCCAACAGGTCCAGTTCTGGGCGGACAGGATGCAGCCGTCGAAAACTACCAAAAGTCGAGCATTTGGGATATATTTGGCGGCACGCAGGGCGACCAGAAGGTCAACGTGAACCGGTATCTGTGGGCCGCATCCCTTGACGTTCTCAGCTTTCTGCCGGTGCAATCGGTCGATCCGTTCACCGGTGTGATCATTACAGGATACGGAACACCGCCAGGCGGTGGCAGGTCGTACCGCGCAACCGTGCACATCAAAGACCCGGCACTTGATGCCCGCTCGCTCAAGGTATCGCTGCATTCCAGTGGCGGGCGTTCGGTTGACCCTTCAACCTCGCGCGCCGTCGAAGACGCGATTCTGGCACGCGCGCGTCAGATCAGGATTGGCGACAGCAAGCTGTAATTCCCGGCCATCGCGCAAGAATCGCACCGGCATTTGCAAATCGCAAACATCGGCTGGATAACCATGCGGATTCACACTATCAAAACGCCGGAGCAAACCAGTGCAAATCCCGGCGTTTTTTCACAAGGAATCATAAGCCATGGCGCGATACGAAGCCGCAGACATCGAAGCCAAATGGCAAGCAGCCTGGGATAAGGCCGGGATATTCCGGGCCACGCGCGATAATGACCGGCCCAAGTACTATGTGCTTGAGATGTTCCCGTATCCATCGGGGCGGATACACATGGGACATGTGCGCAATTATACCATGGGCGACGTGATTGCGCGTTACAAGATCGCCACCGGGCATAACGTGCTGCACCCGATGGGCTGGGATGCCTTTGGCATGCCTGCCGAAAATGCCGCCATGGCGATGGGTGGCCATCCCAAGGACTGGACCTATGCCAACATCGCCGACATGCGCGCACAGATGAAGCCGCTGGGCCTGTCGATTGACTGGAGCCGTGAATTTGCCACCTGCGACCCGGAATATTACGGGCAACAGCAGGCGCTGTTTCTGGATATGCTGGCGGCCGGTCTGGTCTATCGCAAGAATGCCGTGGTCAATTGGGACCCGGTGGATATGACGGTTCTGGCCAATGAACAGGTCGAGGGTGGGCGCGGCTGGCGGTCGGGCGCATTGGTGGAACGGCGCGAGTTGACGCAGTGGTTCTTTAACATCTCGTCGATGTCCGAGGAATTGCTGGCCGCGTTGGACGGGTTGGAAAACTGGCCCGCCAAGGTGCGTTTGATGCAGGAGAACTGGATCGGCAAATCGCGGGGCCTTGAGTTTGGGTTTGAGCGCAGCGATGGAAATGGCGTGGTTGATGTTTATACCACCCGGCCTGATACGCTGATGGGGGCGTCGTTTGTCGGCATCTCGCCGGATCATCCGATTGCCAAAGGCTTGGCGGCCGATAACCCCGAGGTGGCGGCGTTCATCGCCGAATGCTCCAAGCTGGGCACGACCGAAGAGGCGGTTGAGACGGCAGAGAAGCTGGGGCTGGATACCGGATTGACGGTCAAGCATCCGCTGGACCCGGAAAAGGAACTGCCGATCTGGATCGCCAACTTTATTCTGATGGATTACGGAACGGGCGCGATCTTTGGCTGTCCGGCGCATGACCAGCGTGACCTTGATTTCTGCCGCAAATACGATCTGGCCGTGGTTGATACCTTTGAGGCATTGAATGACGCGGCACCGGTTGGGGCCGAGGCCTTTGTGCCGCCCAAATCGGACAAGGTGCGGTGGATCAACCATTTCGCCGGGCTGGACATTGCCACCGGGCAAGAGGCGATTGATGCGACGATTTCTTACGCCGAAAACCACGGCTGGGGCAAAGGGGTAACCAATTACCGTTTGCGCGACTGGGGGCTTAGTCGCCAGCGATACTGGGGTTGTCCGATTCCGGTGGTGCATTGCGATGCCTGCGGGGTGGTGCCCGAAAAGAAAGAGAACCTGCCGGTGCGCCTGCCGGATGATGTGACGTTTGACAAGCCGGGCAACCCATTGGACCGGCACCCGACTTGGCGCAATGTGCCCTGCCCGTCCTGCGGCAAACCGGCCACGCGGGAAACCGACACGATGGATACGTTTGTTGATTCGTCGTGGTATTTCGCCCGGTTTACAGCACCCAACGCCGAAACGCCGACCG
>JAKITO010000056.1 GCA_021648025.1 Paracoccaceae bacterium | reverse complement strand
CCCAGAAGAGCAAGGATTTCGCCTTCGTGCACGTTGAACGAAATGCCCTGGACGATATAGCTTTCGCCGTAATAGGCGTGGATATCCCAGACCGACAGGAACGCCGGGGCCGAGGCGGTTTTGGCAAGGTGGGATGAGACATGTTTGACGTTCATGGAGGGGCCTCTCAAGTGCCGGGGCGGTTTTAGGTATCGGCGCTTTCGCCGAGATATGCTTCGCGAACTTTTGGATGGCCTTTAATATTGTCGGGCGTGTCTTCGACCAGGGGCTTGCCCTGGGCCAGAACGGTGATCCGTTCGGCCAGTGAAAACACCACATGCATGTCATGTTCGATGATGGCGATGGTGATGTCCCGCTCGTCCTTGATTTGGCGCAAAAGGTCAATGGTGTTGTTGGTGTCGGCACGGGCCATGCCGGCCGTCGGTTCGTCGAGCAGCAACAGGCGAGGTTCTTGCGCCAGACACATGCCGATCTCAAGCCGCCGCTTGTCGCCGCGCGACAGGGCGCTGGCGTGCATGTGGCGTTTTTCGGCCATATTCATTTCTTCCAGCACGTGTTCTGCGTGGGCGATAATGTCTTTCTGACTGGTGACAGAGGCCACGGCGTTCAGTTCGAATGCGCCGTCGCGGTGGGCAAAACAGGGTATCATCATGTTTTCCAGCACGCTCAGATCACCGAAAATCTCTGGCGTTTGGAACACACGGGAAATTCCCATCTGGTTGATTTCATAGGGTGCGCGGCCCAGCACGGATTTCCCGTCAAACATGACGGACCCGGTATCCGGGATCAGTTTGCCCACCAGAACGTTCAGAAGGGTGGATTTGCCGGCACCGTTGGGGCCGATAATGGCGTGAACCGTGTTCTCTACCACGTTCAGATTCACGTCATCCAGCGCCTGAAGACCACCAAAGCGCATGTTGACGTTCTTTATTTCCAGGATGCTCATGGGTCTACCTCCCTATTCCGCGGGTTTAGTTGATTTGCTGGATTTGGCCTTGTCCTTGCCGCGGTCCAACTTGCGGCGGATCAGCGCGCCGATCTTTTGGCTGCCTTCGACCAGACCTCCGGGCAGGAAAATCACCACCAGCATGAAGATGATGCCAAGCGTCAGATGCCAGCCTTTGCCGATGAACGGATAGATCACGGTGACCAAAAGGTTCTCCAGCCCGTCGGGCAGCCAGTAGAACCATTCGTGCAGGATGGACGCATTGATCTTGGAGATGATGTTTTCCATGTATTTGATCAGACCAGCCCCCAGCACCGGGCCGATCAGCGTGCCGGCCCCGCCCAGGATGGTCATCATCACCACTTCGCCGCTGGCGGTCCAGAACATTCGCTCGGGGCCGACCTGGGTATCCATCGCCACCATCAGCCCGCCCGCCAGCCCGGCATACATGCCCGAGATGACGAAAGCGGCCAGGGTATAGGGTTTGGGATTCAGCCCGGTATAATTCATCCGCTGCTGATTGGATTTCACAGCCCGCAGCATCATACCAAACGGCGACCGGAAGATGCGGATTGAAAGATAGAAACTGAGCAGCAACATCACGGCGGCGATGTAATACCCGGCGCTGAAGGTGAATAACCAGTTGCCAATCTCCAGTTTGTAGCTGGAACTCATCTCAAGGCCGAACAGGTTGGCCCTGGGGGTGGACCCGGCGGCCAGGGGGGCATCGAGGATCCGAAGGTCTGCAGCCTTGGGTTGCAGGCCTGTTTCGCCACCGGTGATCGGTGTCAGCACCGAATAGGCCAGCGCAAAGGACATCAGCGCGAAGGCCAGAGTGATGATCGAGAAATAGATGCCTGAGCGGCGTAAGCTGATCCAGCCGATCACCAGAGCGAAAATGCCGGATATGACGATTGCCATGATGATTGCCGGAATTACGTTCATGGTCAGCAGTTTCATCATCCAGATGGCTGCATAGCTGCCGACCCCGAGAAAGATCGCGTGTCCGAACGACAGGTATCCGGTCAGCCCGAACAGGATGTTGAAGCCGATGGCGAAGATGCCGAAGATCACAAAGCGCTGCATCAGGTCGGGATAACCGGCGTTGAACTGCGCCATCACCGAACCTTCCGGAAAGGGATTGAGGAGGAACGGTGCAAAAACCAGCATCAACGTAACGATGATCAGGAGGTTTCGGTCTCTTTTTTCCATTTTTAACATGGGTTTATTCCTCCATCACGCCTTTGCGGCCCATCAGGCCACGGGGGCGGACCAACAAGATAATGATGGCGACAAGATAAATGATGATCTGGTTCAGACCGGGCAGGATATTCAGCACCCAGGCCATCGAGGCAAAGCTTTCCAGTATGCCCAGCAAAAAGCCCGCCAGCACCGCCCCGGGCAGTGAACCCATGCCGCCAACCACCACCACCACAAAGCTTAGCACGAGGAAATCCATGCCAATGTGGTAATTCGGCGAGACGATCGGCGCATACATCACCCCGGCCAATCCGGCCACAGCCGCCGCCAGCCCGAACATGAAGGTAAAGCGTTTGTCGATGTCGATGCCCAAAAGGCCCACGGTTTCGCGGTCGGCCATGCCGGCCCGCACCACCATGCCGAAGGTGGTGAACCGCAGAAAGGCGAATATGCCGGAGATAATGATCACCGAGAAAGCGAAATACAGCATCCGCCACAACGGGTAGATGATGGTGTGCGGGTCAAAGCCCATCGCGGCACCGAAATCGAATGTCCCGGAGAATGCAGCCGGGGCCGGAGTCGGGATCGGGTTGGCGCCGTAGAAGTATTTGATGATTTCCTGGAGCACGATAGCGAGGCCGAATGTCACCAGAATCTGGTCGGCATGGGGCCGCTTGTAAAAGTGTCGAATCAGGCCGCGCTCCATGATCACACCGATGATGACCATCACCGGAATGGATATCAGGATCGCCAGCGGGACCGACCAGTCGATGATGGCGTTGCCCATGCTCTCGCCGAATAGCCCATGCAGATAGGGCACATCGACCTTAAGAGGATTGCCAAGAAAATCTGTTCTAGTCGGGTCGATCACCTGGTGACCCATGGTCAGGATCCGGTTCAGCGTGACGGCGCAGAAGGCGCCGATCATGAACAAGGCACCATGGGCAAAATTGACCACGCCAAGCGTCCCGAATATCAGCGTCAGGCCCAGCGCGATCAGCGCATAGGCCGAGCCTTTGTCGAGTCCATTCAGGATTTGCAGCAGGATTGCGTCCATCGCCCTCACCAGATTGTCAAATTAAAGTTGGAAATTGCGGCCCTTGCGTTGCCGGGCCACTTTGAGGTTTCGAATCCCGGCTGCACGCAGTGGCGCAGCCGGGAGGTTTTGTGCCGTTCAGGCGCCGGGGTTGCACGAACCCAGGGTGGCCTCAGGCCCGCCAAACATCGGGTGGTTTGGCGGATAAGTGACCTGGGCAACCGGCGTCACTTCGACGATTTCAAGCAGATCGAAATCGCTGTCCGGCTCTTCCTTGCCTTTCACAACCAGAACATCCTTGAAGCACTGGTGATCTTCGGCGCGGTACAGCGTCGGACCGTTGCCCATGCCATCGAATTCGAAGCCTTCGAGGGCCTCGACGATGCCACATGGGTTAAACGTGCCCGCCCGCTCGGCCGCATCGGCATAAAGCAGGGCCTGGACATAGCAGGTATGGGCCGCCTGGCTGGGTGGGAAGCCGTATTTGGTGCCGAACGACTTGACGAATGCCTTTGTGCCTTCGTCCTGCAACGACCAGTGCCAGTTGGTCGATCCAAAGATACCCTTGACGTTGGCGCCGGCACCTTTGGCCATCAGACGGCTGTAAAGTGGCACGACAATTTCAAAGTTCTTGCCGTTGACGACCTTGTCACGCAGGCCAAACTGAACCGCATTGGTCAGCGAGTTGACCATGTTGCCGCCATAGTGGTTCAGTACCAGCACATCGGCATCCGATTGCAGGACCTGAGCGATATACGAGCTGAAATCGGTTTGGGTCAGCGGCGTCAGGATGGTGTTGACGGTATTCCAGCCCATGGCCTCGGTCGAGGCACGAACGGCCTCTTCGGTGGTGTAGCCCCAGTTATAGTCGGCCGTCAGGTGAAACGCATTCCGGTCGGCGCCATAGTTGGCCTTCAATACCGGAGCGAGGGCCGCACCGGACATGTAGGAGTTAAAGAAGTGACGGAAACCATTGGCTTTCTTGTCTTTGCCGGTGGTGTCGTTGGAATGGGTCAGGCCAGCCATGAAGATCACGCCCGCTTCCTGACACAACGCCTGAACCGCCACAGCCACGCCCGACGAAGAGCCGCCGGTGATCATCACCGCGCCATCTTTTTCGATCATCGACTTGGCCGATGCCCGTGCGGCGTCGGATTTGGTCTGGGTGTCGCCGGTGACAAATTCGACTTTCTTGCCGAGAATGCCGCTGCCCTTCAGCGCCTTGGAACTGAATGTGTTCATCATGCCGCCGTCGCCGCCGCCATTCAGATGTTCAACCGCCAGTTCATAGGCGCGCAACTCGTCCGCGCCTTCGTCAGCGTAGGGACCGGTTTGCGGTACGTTGAAACCCAACGTGACAGTGTCGCCGGATGGTTCGTTGGTATAGCCCGCGTGACTGCCTGCCGTCAGGATAGTCGGCATGGCAAGGCCGGCACCGGCAAGTGCGCCGGTCCCCAGAACACCACGACGTGTGAAATCAGATTTGGACATGAAATCCTCCCATTACATGAAACGTGCCGATCTGTCCTGTTGGGGATGTCATCGACACAGGCACATTTGTGCAAATTCAATATGTGGTGAAATACGACAACTTTACAATAAACCTTTTGAAAGGCTGAATATTATTGTAAACAAATGGACGGTAGGGTCTGGGTATCTGTAAATTCTCTTATGCTGCATCGCGGAATGTCATTAGAATCAGAGGTATGCCTATGGGCCGTGACACGCTGACAGGAAGCCGGATACGCGAACGCCGCTTGATTGCCGGGATACGACAGGCCGAATTGGCGCGTCGGATTGGCATTTCGGCATCGTATCTCAACCTGATCGAACATAACCGGCGCAGAATCGGCGGGAAACTGGTGCTGGATATCGCGCGGGTTCTGGGGGTGGAACCTTCGATGCTGAGCGAAGGGGCAGAGGCCGCGCTGATTGCCACGCTGAAAGAAGCAGCGGTGGATACACGAGGTGCCTCGATAGCAGCCGAGACAGACCGCACCGATGACTTCGCCGGTCGGTTTCCCGGCTGGGCAGAGGTTCTGGCCGTGGGGCACCGTCGGATAGCGTCGCTGGAGCGTACCGTCGAAGTGTTGTCAGATCGGCTGACACATGATCCCCAGCTTGCCGCGTCATTGCATGAGGTTCTGTCGACTGCGGCCTCGATCCGGTCAACTGCGTCGATCCTGGCCGAGAGTGGCGAGTTGGAGCCACAATGGCGTGACCGGTTTCATCGCAATCTCAATCAGGACAGTCGTCGATTGGCGCAAAGCAGCAAGGCTTTGGTAACCTATCTGGATGAAAGTGGAAAGATTGAAGACCGGCGCGGCATGCCGCAGGAAGAGGTCGAGGCGTTTTTTGCAGCCAGTGGCTATCATTTCGCCGGGATGGAGGGGGGGGCTGAGATATCCGAGGCGTTGATCAAAGCCGCACCGGAACTGGCGTCGGATGCGGCGAGGATGATTGCCAGGGTGACTTTGCGGCAATATGCGCAGGATGCGGCGGCCATGCCGTTGGCTGCGTTTACCCAGGCGTTGCAAAATGACCCGGACCCGGTGGATTTGGCGCGTCAGTTTGCCACTGATCTGCCGTCGGTGTTCCGCCGCATGGCGGCGATGCCGGAAAACGTATTGCCGGGCGAGGTGGGGTTGGTGATTGCCGATGCCTCGGGCAGTATCCTTTTCCGTAAACCGGTGACCGGGTTTGCCTTGCCCCGTTTTGGTGCGTCCTGTCCGTTGTGGCCGCTGTTTGGCGCTTTGACCCGACCGATGGTGGCAATCCGGCGGGTGGTGTCTCAGCTTGGCCACTCGGTCGCGCGGTTTGAGTGTATGGCGGTGGCAACGCCGCAGGGAACGCCAGGGTTTGAGGTGGACCCGCAGTACCAGACGGTGATGCTGATCCGGACTTTGGGCAACGACGAAAAGGTGCCGGGCGATGTGCAACAAGTCGGCAGTACCTGTCGGGTATGTCCGCGCAGAGATTGTCTGGCGCGTCGAGAGCCGTCGATTTTGAGCGAAGGGTTTTGACAGGGCGGGCAAATGCCCGGATAGTCCTTTCAGGGGATTAAGGTAGGGGGGAACCTATGGGGCGTAAAGTTCTTTTGATCGAGGATGAGCCGAATATAATCGAAGCGATCCGGTTTTTGCTGACCCGCGAAGCGTGGGAGGTTGAGACCCATTCGGACGGCACCGACGCGGTTGAGGTGATACGTGCGGGCAAGCCTGATCTGGTTATTCTTGACGTGATGCTGCCGGGTAAAAGCGGCATGGATGTCCTTCGGGATCTGCGTGAGGTGCCGGAATTGGCCAAACTGCCGGTGCTGATGCTGACCGCACGCGGCCAGGTGCGCGACCGGGAAGAGGCGGAAAAGGCCGGGGTCAGCCGTTTCATGACCAAGCCATTTTCCAACCAAGAGGTGCTGATGGCGGTGCGCGATCTGCATGCGCAGGCGACACAGTCATGATGCCGCCGCCGGAAGAGGCCGGTTCAGAACCGCCGCGCCCTACGCAGGCGTTGTTTCTTGAACGTCAGTCTTACCGGCGGCGGCGGTTGGTGGATGTGGCGCGTCTGTTGCCTCTGCTGGGGGTGTTGCTGTTGTTGGTGCCGCTGTTGTGGCAAGGCAAAGGCGAAGGGTTGGAAACGCCGATCTCTACGGCAATCACCTACGTTTTTGCGGTCTGGGCGTTGTTGATTCTTGGTGCGGGCCTGTTTGGCATCGCTGCACGGCGTTGGGGCGGGGACAAGCGTGCGGACACAGAGGAATAGGTGGGGGGGCATGGCTGAATGACCTCAGTAAACCTTTTGATACTGGTTTGCATTGGCTATGTCGCCCTGTTGTTTGGTGTCGCGTTCATCGCGGACCGGATGGCGGCCAGGGGGCGGTCGACCTGGCTGCGCTCGCCATTGGTATACACCTTGTCGTTGTCGATCTATTGCACCGCCTGGACGTTTTACGGCGCGGTTGGCTATGCCGCGCGCTCAGGTCTGGAGTTCATTACCATCTATCTTGGCCCGACCCTGGTGATGGTCGGCTGGTGGTGGGGCTTGCGCAAACTGGTGCGGATCGGGCGCAGCCAGAGGGTGACAAGCATCGCCGACCTGATCTCGTCGCGCTATGGAAAATCGACCTTTCTGGCGATCTGCGTGACCCTTTTGGCAGTGATTTCGATCACGCCATATATCGCCCTGCAACTGCAATCCATCACCCTGAGTTTTGAGATATTTTTTGCCGCTGACCCCGGTTCAGGTTTCAGCGCCGGGTCAAGCGTGTTCTGGGTCGCCGCGGGGCTGGCCGTCTTTGCGATCCTGTTCGGCACCCGCAACCTGGACGTAAACGAACGCCACCACGGGGTCGTCACCGCCATTGCACTAGAGGCGGTGGTCAAACTGGTGGCCCTGTTGGCGGTCGGCATCTTTGTGGTCTGGGGCCTGTCGGGCGGGGTAAGCCAGACCATGGCGCGCATAGATGCGTCCGAGATTGGCACCTGGCAGGTCGATGCCGGGCGCTGGACCACGATCACCTTTCTGGCGGCGGCGGCGTTTGTCTGCCTGCCACGGATGTTTCAGGTCATGGTGGTCGAAAACGACGATGAACGCCATCTGCGCACCGCGGCCTGGGCGTTCCCCACATATCTTCTGTTGATGAGCCTGTTTGTGGTGCCCATTGCCGCCGTCGGGCTTGAGATCATGCCGGAAGGGTCCAACCCGGACCTGTTCGTGCTGACCCTGCCGCTGTCGCAAGGGCAGGACGGGTTGGCCATGTTGGCGTTCCTTGGTGGGTTTTCATCGGCCACCTCGATGGTGATTGTTGCTGCAATGGCGCTGTCGACGATGGTGTCGAACCATATCGTCATGCCGATATGGCTGTCCTCCCGGGGCGGGGGGGCGTCGCAATCGGGCGATGTGCGCAAGGTGGTTCTGATGTCGCGCCGCCTGACGATTGGCGCGATCATGGCGCTGGGGTATTTCTACTATCATCTGTCCGGGGGCGGGGCGGCGCTGGCCGCGATCGGGTTGATCGCTTTTGCCGGTATTGCCCAGATACTGCCCGCGCTTGTTGGCGGGTTGTTTTGGCGCGGGGCGACGCGCACCGGGGCGCTGGCCGGGTTGGTGACGGGTTTTGTGCTGTGGCTTTACACCATGCTGTTGCCGGGCATGGGCAACATTATGTCGGAGGAATTCCTGGCGCTTGGGCCTTTTGGCATAAGCTGGCTGCGCCCGCAGGCGCTGTTTGGCATTACCGGCCTTGACCCGATGGTGCATTCGGTGATGTGGAGCATGATCCTCAACGCCACTGTCTTCTCTGTGGCCTCGCTACTCAGCTTTCCCAGCCCGTTGGAACGCCTACAGGGCGCGCAATTCGTCAACGTGTTCGATCATTCGGCGGGTCCACGCGGCTGGACCGGATCGGTGGCGCAAAGCGAAGACCTGATGATTATGTCACAACGGATTTTGGGCGCAAACGAGGCGCAGGCGTTCTTTCAGGTCGAAGCCAGAAAACAGGGCGCAGACGGTCATTTGCCCGAACCTACACCGGCATTTCTGGAGCGGTTGGAACGGGAACTTTCCGGTTCGGTCGGGGCGGCGACGGCGCATGCCATGATCGGCCAGATCGTTGGCGGGTCGTCAGTGTCGGTCGAAGACCTTTTGGCGGTGGCCGATGAAAGCGCGCAGATGCTGGAATATTCCAGCCAGCTGGAGATCAAATCATCCGAGCTGAGCCGCACCGCGCGCCAATTGCGCGAGGCAAACGACAAGCTGATGCAAATCTCGCACCAAAAGGATGCGTTCCTTGATCAGGTCAGCCACGAGCTGCGCACGCCCATGACCTCGATCCGGGCGTTCTCTGAGATTTTGCGCGATACGGACGGTTTGAAGCCGTCCGAGAAAGTCCGCTATGCGACGATCATCAACAACGAAGCGCTGCGCCTGACCCGGTTGCTGGATGATCTGTTGGATTTAAGTGTGCTGGAAAGTGGTCAGGTCAGCCTTGATATGCGCAGCGGTATACTGGCCGAAGTGCTTGATCACGCCGTATCTTCCGCGCTGAGCGGCGAGGCGGCACCTTTGCAGGTGCGCCGTTTGCCTGCGTCTGAGAATGTGGCGCTTTTGTCTGATCTGGACCGGCTGGCGCAGGTGTTTATAAACCTGATTTCGAATGCGCAGAAATATTGTGACGCCTTTGATCCGGTGCTGCAGATTGACGTGCATCAACGGGACGGTTTTCTGGTGATTGATTTTATTGACAACGGCTCTGGCATTGCCGCCGATACCCAGGCTTTGGTGTTCGAAAAATTCGCCCGCGTCAGTAACGACAAGGCGGGTGGCGCGGGTCTCGGACTGGCGGTATGCCGCGAGATCATGCACCGGTTGGGTGGCGATGTGCGCTATTTGGAAGGGCAGGCAGGAGGGGCGTTTCGTGTGACCTTGCCCAGCCGCCAGTCCAGCCATCAGCCCAGCCGCCAGACGACAGCGGCAAAATAGGCTCAAAACCTGCCGACGTAAAGACAATCGTAACCACATTTGCGTTAAACCCGAAAGGGCAGGGTAAGCAGGGGCAGTTTCTGACGGTATGGCCGAAAAGGATTCATCATCGGTTTTGCAGCGCAAGCTGGCGGCAAGTGATGCCGACCGTGGCAAAGGCCGGTCGGCGTTGCGGGCGCTGCGACTGGCGCTGGCGCGCGCGGCCAAGGATTTGTATGATCTGCCGCTGGCGGTGATTGGTGCCAAGCAGGCCCGCATCGAACAGGCCGCCGCCGAAGGGTTTTTGGCCGATGACCGGTTGCTGGTATTGCTGGACGGCGCGCATGGCCAGGCCGGGGCGGTCAGCCTTGACAGTGCTTGTGTGACTGCCCTGACCCAACAACAGACCATGGGCCGGGTGACTGGTGCAATGGCCAACAGCCGCGAATTCACCAGCACCGACGCGGCCCTGGCCGAACCTTTGATCGAAATGCTGCTGTCGCGCGCTGCTGCCCTGTCGGATTCGGTCGATGATCAGCGTTGTCTTGAAGGTTTTCGCTTTGGCGCGATCATCGAAGACGTCCGCTCGCTCATGCTGGTGCTGGATACCAAGCGTTACCGGGTGTTCGATTTGACCATTGATATCGCCGAAGGAGCGATGCAGGGGGCAATCTGTCTGGTGTTGCCGGATTTGCCGCCCGGCACCGATAAAGACGGCGGTCCGATGCAAACCGGGCCCCGGCTGGACCAGGGGTTTGGTGTGATCCGTGCTGATCTGACGGCGTCTATTGGCCGGTTGCGGGTGCCATTGGCGGAATTGTCGGCGATGCAACCCGGTGATGTCCTGCCATTGACCCGCGAGCGGTTGGAGGAAACCCAACTGATCACCATTTGCGGTAAACCGGTGGCCTCGGGTCGGTTGGGGCAGGTCAATGGCTTGCGCGCCGTGCGTTTGAACCAGCCCGGCGGGCTGGCTGGACAGGGCGTTTCCGAGGATGCCGGGTTTGCCGCCAGCGCGACCGACGAAGGCGGCGCAGTCCCTCTTTCCCTTGATACGCCCGGCAATGTGGTGGCCGACGGAGAGACGGTTGACATGCCGGTGACAGGTGACGTGGCCTTGCCTGATTTACCGGTTTTGCCCGATTTGCCCGATTTGCCGGGACTACCGGCAATGGCCGTCGAAACGACCGAGGAAGATCTGATTGCCAAGATGACGCCGGAACAGGCGGCAATAGAAATAACCCAACTGGCCGGGTTGGATACAGAAGGTGGCGACGGGTAGGACAACTGCCCTTGATGGCGTCGGGCTGGTGTCAGCCTTGCGTCTTGGCCATCTGATCCAAGGTCGGTGCCAGCCCTGAAAGATCGTATCCGGCGGTGGTTGCCGCAGCCAATATGGCGTCTGTGGCCATGTCCCCTGCTTGGGTCAACGCCCAGACAACCGAACATCTTGTACCCGTCCGGCAATAGGCCAGAACCGGCCCGTCCGACTTTTCTATCAGGGCGTGCTGGCGGGCAATATTGGCGGGCGTCAGGGTTTGCATGGTCAGTTCAAGCACCACAAAATTCAGCCCGACCGCTTCAGCGGCGGTGCGAATCCTGGCATGGTGCAGCTCGGCCGGGATTTCTGAATCCGGGCGGTTGCAGATCACGGTTTTGATCCCGGCATCGGCAACCTTGGCCAGATCATCGACGCAAATCTGCGCCGATACGGCGTAATGGGGTGTTAACGGGCGAATATCCATAACCAAGGCCTACGTCGGCGACTGTTGCCTGTCCAGTCACGACGGGGCAGATGTCACTTCAAATGCTGTTTACCGGTACTTTCAGGAACACCTTGCCCTGATCATCAGGTTCCGGCATGTTTCCGGCCCGCATATTGACCTGCAACGAAGGCAGGATCAGCCGCGGCACCGCCAGAGTGGCGTCGCGGGTATCGCGCATTTTGATAAATTCATCGATTTTGCGGCCCAGGCCCGTTTGGCCCACATGGATATTCAGCGCCTTCTGTTCGCCCACAGTGGTTTCCCAGGCAAATTCATCCCTTCCGGGGGCCTTATAATCATGGCCGACAAAAATTCGGGTTTCATCCGGCAAGGCCAGGATTTTCTGGATCGAATTGAACAGCGTTTTGGATGAGCCCCCCGGAAAATCACAACGTGCGGTGCCGAAATCGGGCATAAACAAAGTGTCGCCCACAAAGGCGGATTCGCCGATCACAAAAGTCATGCACGCAGGTGTGTGGCCCGGCGTGGACAGTACATCACCGCGCATCTGGCCAACGAGGAAACTGTCGCCTTCGTTAAACAGCGCATCAAACTGGCTGCCGTCGCGCTGAAACTGTGTGCCTTCGTTGAATACCTTGCCAAAGGTGTCCTGAACCACGGTGATATTGGCGCCGATGCCGATTTTACCGCCAAGTTGTTCCTGTAAATATGGTGCTGCTGACAGGTGGTCCGCGTGAACATGGCTTTCAAGAATCCACTCAACGCTCAAACCCTCGGTGCGGATGAAATTGGCGATCTTGTCAGCCGATGTGGTATCCGTCCGCCCCGACGCCTGATCATAATCCAGAACACTGTCGATTATCGCTGCGGCACTTCCCTGCGGTTCCTGAACCACATAAGACACAGTGTTGGTGACATCATCGAAAAACGCGTGAACTTTCGGTTGCATGGCGGACCCTCCGGTTGCTTGACTGCAATACATATATGGATAATGGAATGTTTATCAAGCC
The DNA here is from genome assembly GCA_021648025.1 of Paracoccaceae bacterium. Taxonomy (GTDB): domain Bacteria; phylum Pseudomonadota; class Alphaproteobacteria; order Rhodobacterales; family Rhodobacteraceae; genus NVQY01. Next base: position 4,200 of record JAKITO010000056.1, on the reverse strand, counting down.
CAACCCAGTATGGTTTACCCCAGAATAACCCCGGCCACCACCAGCATCAGACCGGTTATCGACAAAAACAGCGCACCCATGTTCATTGGAATTACCGATTGCAGCACGGCGCGCATGGCATCATCCTCCAGCTTGGCACGGCGTGCCCGGGCCACGCGAAAGATGCACCAAAAAATACCGGCCAGTCCGATCACGGAAATTCCTGCGCCGACCCAGATCATCACTTCAAACATTTCCAACTCCGGTGTTTTGCAGGCACTTTGCAGGCGCTTTGCTGACCGCGCCTAGACGATTGATCGGATATGCGCAAGTTTGCCGGGTTGCAGCGCGCGCGCGGGGACGGTAATCGGGGGCCTCATGCCATCTTGTCCCAACCCAGTGGAGCCCTTTCATGACCGACACTTCCAGCGATGTAACTTACCGCGTAACCGCCGGCGAATTGCGCCAGTTCATCGAGAGATTTGAGCGTCTGGATATCGAAAAGAAGGATCTGGCGGATCAGCAAAAAGAGGTGATGGCCGAAGCCAAGGCGCGCGGTTATGACACCAAGGTTCTGCGCAAGATCGTGGCGCTGCGCCGACGTGACAAAGATGATATCGCCGAGGAAGAGGCGGTTCTGGACATGTACAAAGAAGCGCTGGGCATGTGAACCAGCCTACAAATGACCAACATCGGCACGGGCAATTGACACCGATTTGATCACAGCATGCACCTTGCCCCCCGGTGCAAGGGCCAAGGCATCCGCAGACCGCCGGGTGATGCGGGCCAAAAGACGGTCCCTGCCACAGGCCATCTGTACGATCATTCCCGGCCCGTCGCCGCCGCGCAGGGTCAGTATTTCGCATGGCAGGATATTGAGGGCCGACACATCGCGCGGCCGGTCCAGCGCAATCATCACATCCTTGGCCAGTATCCGCACCCTTGTCACCGCCCCCGGTTCAAGCTGAGCCCGGGGCAGCAATAGCTGGCCACCCGAGATCGAAAATTCGCTCAGCCCGTCATCGTGGTGTTTTTTCAGGGTTGCCGACACAATTGCCCCGGCTTCGCGCAGGCCGATCTGGCGCACCATGTCCGGGTCCGAAAGCACCTGTTCGGCAGGCCCTGAGCGGACCACCTGACCGTCCTCCAGAATCACCACCGATGTGGCCAGGCGTGCCACCTCTGACATCGAATGGCTGACGTATAGAATCGGCATGTTGGTGTGGTCGCGCAGGCGTTCCAGATAAGGCAGGATCTCTTCCTTGCGGGCCGAATCCAGCGCCGCCAAAGGTTCGTCCATCAACAACATCCTTGGGTGCGACAGCAGCGCGCGGCCAATCGCCACCCGTTGTTTTTCACCGCCGGAAAGTGTTCCGGGATAGCGCGCCTGCAACCCACCGATCCCCAGCAGGTCGCAGACGTCGTCCAGGCCGGGCCCCGCCGCGTCGCCCGGTGCAAAGCGCATGCCGTATACCAGGTTGCGGCGCACATTCATGTGCGGAAACAACCGACCATCCTGAAACACATAGCCAAGGCGACGTTTGTGCAAGGGCAGGGCGATGCCGGCCCTTGCGTCAAACAGCACCTCACCCGACAGGGTGATGCGGCCCTGCGCCGGGCGCAACACCCCGGCGACCGCATTGATGACAGTGGTTTTACCGGTGCCGGACCGCCCGAACAGGGCGGTAATGCCACCCGGGGCCTGAAATGCCACATTCAGGGTAAATGCGCCAAACGGATGGGTGATATCGACCACAAGACTCATTCCACCCGCCCCCGTTCTTGGCCCCGTCTTGCCGCCCGACGGGCGAGCAATTCCGAGGCCAGCAAGGCGACCATGGCAATTGCCACCGAAACCGCGACCAGACGCAAGGCCGATGCTTCGCCGCCGGGCACCTGCAGGAAGGTATAGATTGCTGACGGCAAAGTTTGGGTCTGGCCGGGGATGTTGGACACAAACGTGATGGTGGCGCCAAATTCGCCCATTGCCTTGGCAAACGCCAACACCGCACCGGTGATCAGCCCCGGCAGGATCAGCGGCAAGGTGATGGTGGCAAAAACCCAGATGCGCGGCGCACCCAGGGTGGCGGCGGCCTGTTCCAGCTTCGGGTCGACCGCTTCGATCGCCAGCCTGATGGCGCGCACCATCAGGGGAAACGCCATGATGGCTGCGGCCAGCACCGCGCCGGTCCAGCGAAAGGCCAGCACAAGGCCGAATGTTTCCTCCAACCAACCGCCAATCGCCCCGCGCCGCCCAAAGGTCAGCAACAACAGATACCCGGTGACAACCGGCGGCAGGATCAGGGGCAAATGCACCAGCCCGTTCAGCAGTTGTTTGCCGCGAAACTGGCCGCGGGCCAGGGCGTAAGCCACCAACACCCCAAAGGGCAGGCTAAGAATTGTCGCCCAAAGCGATACTTTGATCGACAGTGCCACCGCCTGCCATTCCTGAGGCCCCAACCAATCACTCATGCGGGGGCGCGCCCGTCAAGGTAAACCCGTGTTGACGAAATATTGCTTGTGCCTCTGGCCCGGTCAAAAACCGCAAAAACGCGCGCGATGAGGATGTGTCGCCGTCTTTCAGCAAGGCCGCCGGATAAACAATGCGCGGATGAGAACCCGCAGGAAATACCCCCAATACCCGCACGCGGGGTTCGGCGACGGCGTCTGTGGCATAAACGATGCCCAAAGGTGCCTCGCTCAAAGCGACCAACCGCAACGCCGCGCGGACATTGTCGGTCTGGGCAATGTGCGATTGCACCGTGCCCCAGACACCCAGCGATATCAAGGCCTGGCGCCCGTAGATGCCTGCCGGCACCGCCTTGACCAAGGCCATGGCCAGGCGCTTGCCCTGCAAAGCGGCGATCAGGTCCATTCCGGGCCTGACCTCCAGCCGGACATCATTGCCCGGCCCCGCAACCAGAACCAGTTGATTGCCGGTCAGGTTGACCCTTGTTGCAGGTGCCAGCACTGCTTGGTTCTCAAGGATATCCATCCACAAGCTGTTGGCGGAAATGAATATCTGGGCCGGAGCGCCATATTGGATTTGCCGGGCCAATGCCGAACTGCCGGCGTAAGAAATGTTCAGAGAGGTGCTGTGTGTTCGCTCAAAACCCGCCGCCACCTGGTCCAATGCGTTTTTCAGGCTGGCGGCCGCAAACACTGTCACCCGAGGTTTTTCCTGGGCCGGTAAACTCAGTCCTGAACCGAACCAGAACATCACTGCCAGCAAGCCGGACACAAGCAGAAATTGGTTTCGTTTTTGGATGATCGGCCAGTTCATGTTCAAACAGTAATCCGGTTGCGAGGTGAAGGAAACCGGTGTCGTATATATCCGCAAGACCCAAGGGCCAATTCGTTCCAAGCCAGGGATGGTCGGATTGCGCAAAGCGTCATTGGTATCTGAAAGTTCGTGAACCAGGTTTTTGGTTCAGCCGGGCAGGTTCAGCTTTTCCTGAAAGTTGTTTTCAAGGGCGATGTGCCCGGAAATGCGGTGTTTAGGCGGCTCTGCTGCTTTTGGGACGGATCGGGATGCTGGTTCAAATAGTCATGAAACCGCCATATGTCTTGATTTGACATGATTCTCTTGATCAGATCAAACTTACCGTCCAATTTATCTTTGGCCGCAAACTCGCCTATTTCACGTCTGAAATGCACCCCGGCAGTCGCAGATCGCCGGTGAAATATGCGCCGGTTTTATAGACGGGCTGCACAGTGCTTTGTTTCCGTCCCTTTTACCGAATTGACGGGCTGCCGTATTCTGGTCTGGTCAATCAGGAGCTTGGATAACCGCATGATCGAGCGTCTATGGCGGTCGCTGAAATGCGAATGTATCTTGCCTGGACGCGTTTGGCAGGCTCACAGGCCTGCACCGGGATCGGGAAATGGCTGGCGTGCTACAACGCAGAACGTCCGCATTCAACCCGCGAAATAGTGACACCGGATGGGGCCTGTGAAAGAAAAACAAAACCCGTGAAAGTGGCGGTCTGAATGAAACCATGATCCATTTTGAACTGGCTGCTAACTGGTCGAAATATTTGGATCACGGCTGACCACCTCTGTTCGCACAATCAGATGTGTACCGTTTGCGGTGATGTATGGCAGGATCGCGTCCTCGCCGGTTGCGGAGTATTCGAATTCGACCGAGATTGATGGCTTGCGAATCTTGAACACGTTGTTTAAACGACGCCCAACACGCGGTTTTGATCAGCAATCAAAATC
>JAKITO010000055.1 GCA_021648025.1 Paracoccaceae bacterium | reverse complement strand
TTGCTCATCAAGCCCAAGGGGGCTTTTTTCGCAGCTTGCAACGGCGCGCTCAAAGCCACTCATCCCGCGCGCTACCTATCGCGTCGCCGACACAAGAAAAGCCATCGCGTTCCAGCAAACCATCCAGATCACGCACGATTTTGCCGACCAGCGACAGACCGTTGAACACCAGTGCGGTATAAAGCTGAACCGCCGAAGCCCCGGCGCGAATTTTGGTATAGGCCTGTTCGCCCGAAGCGACACCTCCGACACCAATCAGCGGAATTCGACCATCGGTCATCCGAAACATCTGCGCCAGTACCCGAGTGGATTTGTCAAACAACGGCGCGCCAGAAAGCCCACCCTGTTCCCGCGCCAAAGGGCTGGCAAGCCCGCTCCGGTCCAGGGTTGTATTGGTGGCGATGATCGCATCAATCGACACCTCGCGGGCCACCTCGGCAATATCCGCCAAGGCGTCAAGGCCAAGATCAGGCGCAATTTTCAGGAACACCGGAATCGGGCGTTCCAGCCCATCGCGCGCGGCAATCACCCCTTGCAACAGCGCACGCAGTGCTGCTTTGCCTTGCAAATCGCGCAGGCGTTCGGTGTTGGGGGACGACACATTGACCGTGGCAAAATCCAGATCTGCACCGCAATGTGCCAAAACCCGGGCAAAATCACCGGCCCGGTCCTGGCTGTCCTTGTTTGCCCCCAGATTAAGCCCGATCACCGCGCCGGTGGGGCGCGTTGCCAGACGCGCGCCAATCGCTTCCATCCCATCGTTGTTGAACCCGAACCGGTTGATCGCCGCCCGGTCCTCGGTCAAACGAAACAGCCGCGGGCGCGGGTTGCCGGGCTGAGGGCGCGGCGTCGCCGCACCTGCCTCGATAAACCCGAACCCGGCACGCGCCAGCGGCGCGAGTGCGGCCGCGTTCTTGTCAAACCCCGCCGCCAGGCCAACCGGGTTGGGCAAGTCAAGACCGGCCAATGTGGTGCGCAACCGGGCGGATGTGACCGGACCCGGCGCAGGCACCAGCCCAAGCCGAAGCGCCCTGACCGTCAGCCCATGTGCCGTTTCGGGGTCCAGCCGATGCAGGGCCACCAACCCGGCCTTTTCGATCAGTCGCATGTCATATCGTCCGGAAACCGGTGCACCCCATCAACCAGTGGCAAAGGCTTGCACCAAACCACCTCATCCAGCCGCAACGCCCGGTAAAGATGTGGAAATTTGGCCCCGCCGCGTGAGACCTCCCATTTCAGGGTACCCCCAAGGGTCGCAACGTCCAGGGCCAGCAGAACCAGCCCTTGTTGTCCGGCGAAATGTTTGGCCGCCGTTTCACCCGCCTGTTCAGCGGTAGAGAAATGCACAAACCCATCCGTCAGGTCAATCGGTGCGCCAAGGGTTTCGCCTTGCGCTTGCAATGCGGCCCATTCGGGCGCTTTGAATATCTTGTATATCAGCATATTGGTCTGATGCCCCTGCGTCACGGCGAAATCAAGCCAAGAAAGACACGCCCGCCCCTTTGACTCTGGTGCCAATGGCGCGCACCATCGCAAATAATCAACAAAACAGGGAGTTTTATCATGATGATCCGTTTCCTTTCATCCGTTGCCGCCCTTGGTCTGACGGCCAGCGTGGCCAGCGTGGCCAGCGTGGCGGCCGCCGACTATCAACTGACAATCCTGCACACCAATGATTTCCATTCGCGGTTCGAACCGGTCAGCAAATATGACAGCGGTTGTGGTGCCGAAGACAACGCGAGCGGCAAATGTTTCGGTGGCACCGCGCGGCTGGTCACAGGCATCGCCGCGGCCCGTGCCCGGTCCAACAATTCGATCCTGGTGGATGGCGGGGATCAATTCCAGGGCTCGCTGTTTTACACCTATTACAAGGGTGCTGTTGCCGCTGAGATGATGAACAAGCTGGGCTATGACGGCATGACCGTCGGCAACCACGAATTTGACGACGGCCCAGAAGTTCTGCGCGGCTTCATGGACGCGGTGAATTTTCCGGTCCTGATGTCAAACGCCGACGTTAGCGCCGAAGAACTGCTGGCGGGAAAATTACTCAAATCCACCGTGATCGAACGGGGTGGCGAAAAGATCGGCCTGATCGGCCTGACGCCGCAGGATACGGATGAACTGGCCTCTCCTGGGCCAAGCATCACGTTTTCCGACCCGGTGGCGGCGGTTCAGAGCGAGGTAGACCGGCTGGCGGCGCAAGGTGTGAACAAGATCATCGTGCTTAGCCACTCGGGTTATGCGGTTGACAAGCGTGTAGCGGCCGAAACCACCGGCGTCGATGTGATCGTCGGCGGGCATTCCAATTCCTACCTGTCCAATACTTCGGACCGGGCGGTTGGCCCGTATCCGACCATGATTGGCAGCACAGCAATTGTGCAGGCCTATGCTTATGGCAAATATCTGGGTGAGTTGAACGTCACTTTTGATGACGCAGGCAACATTGTCACGGCCTCGGGCGAGCCGGTTGTGATGGATGGCACCGTTACCGAAGACGCGGCCACAGTGGCCCGCGTTAGTGAATTGGCCGTGCCACTGGACGAAATTCGCACCATGGTTGTGGCGTCTGCGGCGTCGGTGATCGAAGGTGACCGGTCGGTTTGCCGGGTGCAGGAATGTGCGATGGGCAATCTGGTGGCGGACGCGATGCTGGCGCGGGTCAGCGACCAGGGCGTGACGATTGCATTCGCCAATTCGGGCGGCATCCGCGCCAGCATTGATGCAGGCGACGTGACCATGGGTGACGTGCTGTCGGTGCTGCCGTTCCAGAACACATTGTCGACCTTTGAAATCAGTGGTCAGGGCGTGATTGACGCACTTGAAAACGGCGTCAGTCAGGTCGAAGAGGTCAAGGGTCGTTTTCCGCAAGTAGCCGGGATCACCTATAGCTGGGATGCGTCCGTGGCGCCCAACAAAGGGCGTATCCAGTCGGTGATGGTTGTTGATGGCGATGGGTTCAGCCCGATTGATCCTGCCAAGATCTATCTGGTGGTGACCAATAATTATGTCCGTAACGGCGGCGACGGGTACAAGGTGTTCAGCGGCGACGACAAGAACGCTTATGACTATGGCCCGGACGTGGCCGATGTGCTGGCCGAATACCTGGCGGCAAATGTGCCTTATACGCCCTACCTTGATGGCCGCATTGGCCAGAAGTAATCCAATAAAACCGCGCCGGGAATGTCCCGGCGCGGTTTATCGGTTTTGGAATACTGTGCCCATGTGGTTTTCAAATGTTGCGGCCGGACAGCACGCCTGCCACCTTTGGTCCTCAAATATCCCGGGGGCGTGGGGGCTGGCCTCTGCTGCCTAAAGTGTCCGGGACATGTGTGGACGATTTGCAATAACCCTACCGACTGATGCAATGGCCCGGCTGTTTGGCGCAGTTCCGGCCAATGATTTGCCGGATGTACCCAATTACAATGTCTGCCCGACGACCCAGGTGCACGTGGTGCGCCGCAACGTCGTGGGCCGCAATCTGGTGTCGATGCGTTGGGGGTTTTTGCCGCATTGGTACAGGTCCGAAACCGCAGGACCGTTGCTGATCAATGCTCGTGGAGAAACCCTGGCCGACAAGCCAGCCTTTCGCGCGGCTTGTCGTGCGCGGCGCTGTCTGATCGTATCAACCGGGTTTTACGAATGGACCAAATCGCCGCACGGCGCGCGATTGCCCTGGTATATCCACCGCCAGGATGGTGCGCCGATTGCCTTTGCCGCTGTCTGGCAGGACTGGGGCGGTGAAGACACGCAGTCGACCTGCGCCATTGTCACCACTGCCGCCAATCACTACCTTTCGGCAATTCATCACCGCATGCCGGTGATCCTTGAACCCGAGGATTGGCCAATGTGGCTGGGCGAAGCAGGCAAAGGGGCGGCGACACTGATGCGCCCGGCCCCCGAGGATATGCTGACGGCTCACCGGGTTGACCCCGCCGTCAATTCCAACCGCGCCAGCGGGGCACAGTTGATCGCGCCACTACAGGTCAATCCGCCAGCGGTTTAAGGGGTGCACGGCTTCGCTCGTTCCCGGCCAAAGTGATTTTGCGCAGCAATGACAGGAACACCTCTTGATCCCCGGCATCCAGCCCGCCCAGTATATTCGGCTGCAACGCGCGTACATGCGGCCCTGCGGCCTCCAACAACACTTGCCCCGCTTCGTTTAAGGTAAGCGTCTTGGCGCGCCGGTCGCGTGGCGATGTGTCCCGGCGCACCAGGGCGCGGGCCTCAAGCCGGTCGATCACGCGGCCCAGGGTGGCCCGGTCATAGGCCACCAGCCCGGCCAGCCCGGCCTGATCAATGCCTGGGTAAGCCCGGATACCGCACAGGGCGGCGTATTGCACCGGAGTCAGGGTCAGTCCGGCCCGGGCCATCCGTTCGGCGAACAACGCCACAGAAATCTGGTTCAGACGCCGGATCAGGTGGCCGGGCATGGCATAGATGTCCATCTGTCCCCTTGTGGGTGGTGAATGTTCAGTTTGGCCCAGTGTCTGGCTATTGGCAAGCCACGCGGATTTCGCAAATGGTCTGGATCTCAGGCTGATGACATAAATCCATACCCGCCAGAATACCCGCTTTGCAAGTTTTACCAACGCGCGCGAAAGATTGGTTCGCGGCCATCATCGGTACGGAGTTTGCCCCGCCGCCCACCGGGTGGATGGCGGGGTGAACCCCGCCCTACCGATCGTTGACGGGTCAATCATCAGGCGATCTGGTATTGCCATTGAAACGCTCAATGCGGCGGTCTGGCCGGCAGTTTGTTTCAAGCTGAATTTGGCTCAGTACCCCTCAATTGCCGACGCGTCACCAATGGCGGCTTTCGCCCGACAGCGTGGCAGGGTATGGCAAGGCATGGCGCAGGACTATACCTCACTTCACGCTCTGTTGGATCACGGGTATGATACTGTGATCGACGTGCGCAGTCCGGCCGAATTTGCCGTGGACCATGTGCCCGGCGCGATCAACCTGCCAGTTCTCAGCAATGAAGAACGCGCGCGCGTTGGCACGATCTATGTACAGGAAAGCCGGTTTCTGGCCCGCAAAATTGGCGCGACTTTGGTATTTCGCAATGCTGCCGCCCATGTCGAGACCAGCCTGATGAATAAAGACGGGGCCTGGCGACCTTTGGTCTATTGCTGGCGGGGCGGACAAAGGTCCGGTTCGTTTGCCTGGATGCTGGGGGAAATCGGCTGGCGGTCACAGGTTCTGACCGGCGGCTATCGCCGCTATCGGCGTTTGGTCAAGGGCATGCTGTATGATACGCCGCTGGGGTATGATCTGGTGGCGCTGGATGGTTATACCGGCACCGCCAAAACCGACCTTTTGCACCTGCTGGATGCGCGCGGGGTGCAAGTTCTGGACCTTGAAGGATTGGCGGAACATCGCGGTTCTTTGCTGGGTAGAAGGGCTGTGCCACAGCCCAGTCAGAAAGCGTTTGAAACCCGACTGGCGGCGGCATTGTGCCGGTTGGACCCAGCCCGCCCGGTACTGGTCGAAGCCGAGTCCAGCAAGATCGGTGCCCGGATCATCCCGCCCAGCCTTTGGACGGCGATGAAGCGTGCGCCGCGGATCGAAGTCACGGCTGATTTGCCTGTGCGTGCGGCCTATCTGGTGCGGGCGTATAATGACATTCTGGAAGACAGTGATGGGCTGCGCCGTAAGCTGGAGCCGTTGCGCGCCTATCGTGGCAACAGTGTGGTTGACGGCTGGCTCGGGCTGATCGGCACGGGCGACAAGCTGGCGTTGACGGCTGCGCTGATGCAGCAGCACTATGATCCGGCATATGACCGGTCCCGCAAGGCGCATGATTTTCAGACATTGGCGCGGATCATGGCGGGTTCGCTGGACCAACAAGGTCTGGCGCTTGTTGGTGACCAGATCGAGACGGCATTGGCCGGAAAGAGGTCTGATGGGGTCGGATGATGAATGCCGGCAGGCAGCGCGACCAAAGCAGTGCCGGTTTCCCGGATATTTGTATTGATCCAAGGACCGGTTGTTCAAATGTCGGGTGACAGGATGATGCCAAGCAGATCAGGATAGTGATATCCGCGCGGCGTCATCTGTAAGAACCCCGATAATGGCCGCCCCGTATCCAGCCTCAAGAAGGTCGCAAAGACAGGCTTTGGCCTGATCCGGTGAAACCGCGGCCAGCAATCCACCGGCCGTCTGCGGGTCAAACAACAACGCGGCCTTGCCATTGGCAGGCAGGTTCGCCACCAATGCGCGATTGTCGGCAAACAGGGTGGACTGCACGCCGCTGATGGCCAGTTCCACAGACCCATGCAGGGTTGGTATCCGACCCAGATCAACCGTGGCACCAACCCCGGACGCCACGCACATCCCCAGCAGATGACCCGCAAGGCCAAAACCGGTGACATCCGTCATGGCGTGGGCCACCGCCAGGATTTGCGCTGCTTTCGCCTGGCCCCGGGTCATCTGTTCAAACCCGGCCACCACCCATTCACCCCGCGCCAACCCGGCCATTTCCGCCGCCATCAAAACGCCTGACCCCAATGGTTTGGTCAGGATCAGGGCGTCGCCGGGTTGCGCCCCTGCAAGGGTGATCGGGTCATTTTCGCATAGGCCGGTGATGGTAAACCCAATGGTCATCTCATCGCCAACAGATGTGTGCCCGCCAACAATTTCGGCCCCCGCCCCTGCCATCACTTCGCCAGCGACGCGCATTATTTCGCCCAATGTACGGTCCTGCAAGGCGGGCGTCAGGCGCGGCAGGATCACCGTGGCCAGCGCCGCCTGTGGCGTGGCCCCCATCGCCCAGATATCGCCCAGCGCATGGATTGCGGCGATGTGGGCCATCAGGGCCGGGTCGTGCGTTATGGCGCGCAGATGGTCCGAGGTGATCACCTGGCGCACCCCACCGGTCAGCAACAATGCGGCGTCATCGCCGGGCAGGGCGCGGATATCGGCGCGTGTTGTCTCTGGCAACGCCTGCAATGCCCGCCGCAAGGACGCCCGCCCGACTTTGGCGCCGCAGCCGCCGCACAGCGGCTTGTCGCCAATCGCCTCGGGCAGCCCGACGGTGTGCAGGGCCGGGATTTCGGCAGGTTTCATGGCGGGCAGGGTGCGAAACTGCTGCATGAACGTCTGATCAATGTGGTTTTTCCAGCGCCACATGAGCGGGCCGGCAAATACCCGGCCAAATTTCTCGGCCAACGCCGTTTTGCCGCCAAGCGAGATCAACTTGAGATAATCGTTTTGCGGCGCATACCGTCGCAACGGATCACCGGTCATCATTGCGCGCAGATTGTGGTACAGAACCGGCGCTTCGCGCACCGCAAAAACGCCGGCTTTGGGGCGGGGTGATGCGCTTAGGTGTACGCAATCACCGGCTGCAAACACATGTGCGTCACTGGAGCGCAAGGATGGATCAACCGTGATAAAGCCGTCGTTCAGCTCCAGCCCGGTATCGCCCAGCCATCGCAAGGCCCGCGCGCCCGCAGTGCCAGTGGTAAAGCGTGACGCGATCTTTCGCCCATCGCTCAGGTTCAGATGGTCAGCCCCGACCGACAGGATCTTGGCGTCCTCAATCACCTTAACTCCAAGCCCGTCCATGGCCGTGCGGATATGCGCCTGCGCCGCCAGCCCCAGCACCGAAAGAGCCTTGGCATTGTCGACCAGGGTGACGCGGCTGCCCGCCCGCCCCAGCAACGCATATGCCATCGCCATGGCCAGTTCGGCCCCGGCCACACCGCCGCCGATCACCGCAACTTCCGGGGGCTGGTCGCTTGCCAGAAACGCGGCCCATGCGGTTGCAAACGGTCCCAGTGGCTTGGCCGGTACGCCATGTTCTGCGAACCCGGGCAAGGACGGCATGTCCGAAGTGACGCCGACATTCACCGACAAAAGATCATAACCGATGGGGCCGTGGCCTTCGACCAAGACTTCGCGTCGACCAAGGTCAATACCGGTGGCATATCCCGCCACCACCCGCGCCCCGGCAAACCGGGCCAGCCGGATCAGGTCAATGTCCAAAGCATCACGGTCATAATGCCCGGCCACATAGCCCGGCAACATGCCCGAATAGGGTGCTGTTGGCCCCGGATGGATCACCGTAAGGCGCGCGCCCGCCAGTCGGTTCATCCCCCATTTTCGCAGCACCAGCGCATGGGTATGTCCGCCGCCGATCATCACCAGATCGTGGGTCAGGGGAAGGGGGGGATGTTGCATGGTTGCGCCCGTGATTGCCGTTCCGAGTTACTCTGCCTCGGGCTTGTGTTTTTCCGGGGCCAAAGTGGCCCAGCTCTGATCCTCACCGACTTTTGGCAGGCTTTCAGGTGTCTCATGGCGGTGGATATGCATCTTGGCAATGAAATTCGCCGTGATCGGCGCAGTCAAAAGCAGGAACAGCGTGATCAGCAGCTCGTGCATCGACAATCGTCCCTCGCTCATCAGGGTATACAGGATTGAGGCGATCAGCACACCGCCCACGCCCAAAGTGGTCGCCTTGGTTGGCGCGTGCAGGCGCGACATCGGGTTGTCCAGCTTGATCAGACCATACGAGCCAACAAAACCAAACACGCCGCTGATGACCAGAAACGCAGTAATCAGTATTTCGTAAATTTGCGCCATATCCCACTCACTCGATGATATTGCCGCGCAACTTAAAGCGCGCGTAGGCCACGGTTGAGACAAACCCAAACATGGCGATGATGATCACGGCCTCGAAATAGACCGCAGTGCCGTGGCTCAGCCCGTAAAGAACCATCAGGGCGATGGCGTTGATCACCATCGTGTCCAGCGCCAGAACTTTGTCGCCTGGCGTGCCGGTTCTGGCCATCACCCACAGGTTCAAAAGCAGGCCGATACCAAAACAGGCGCTGGCGAATTGGATGGCAATCGCAATCATTCGAAAATCTCCATCAAACGGCGTTCATACCGGTCTTTGATTTCGTCTCTTACGGCACCGGGGTCAGGTGCATCCAGACAATGTACCAGTAGGGAATGACCCTGATCCGACAGGTCCGCAGACACTGTTCCCGGGGTCAGTGTGATGGTCGCGGCCAGAACGGTGATCGCCTCGGGTGTGCGCAATTCCAGCGGGATGCAGACCCAGGCCGGGCTAAGGTTCTTGTTGCGTTTGAACAGGATCAGCCTGGCAACCACAATATTGGCAACGACGATATCATACAGCACGATTACGATATATTGCAGGATCATCCAGGGATTGCGTAAATTCGGGCGGTCTGGCCAATAGGGCTGGGTAATAAACGGGATGACCACCCCAAGAAACAGCCCAAACACCAGAGAATTCAGCGAGAAGTGATTGACCAGCAGCAGCCAGACGACCGTCAGCAGAACCGTCAGGATCGGGTGGGGCACCAGTCTTTGAAGTATTTTCATCACTTGCCCCCCCTTAGAACGGCGCCGATATACTCTTGCGGGTCAAACAATTGCCCGGCTGTGGCCCTGGCATAATCATGCACCGGCCCGGCAAATACGCTTAGTAAAATCAACCCGGCCAACAAGCCGAACACAGCCACAAACGGCAGCGCTGAGGTTGGTGCGGGGTGCGTTTCCTGGGTGCCTTCGTCGGGTGGTTCCGCCTCATACCCCTTCCAGAATATCAGCGATCCGGCCCGGGCAAAACCCACAACAGTAACAAGCGAAGCAATCAGGATAACGCCCCAGATCAGCGCCCATTGATCCGCATCCCTGGCCCCGTCCATCACCAGCAGTTTGCCAATGAACCCCGACAGGGGGGGCATGCCCGACAGGGCAATGGCGCCTGCGAAAAACAACGATGCGATCAGGCCGTTTTGGGCCATTGGCGTGCCCGGCGCGATAATCCCGCCGCGCCTTGAAACAATCAGATCAGCCACCAGAAACATCATCCCGGTGGCAAAGGTGGAATGGATGATGTAATAAATTGCCGCCCCTGTGGCCTGTTCGGTAAACAGCGAAATCGCAATCAGCAACGTTCCCATCGAGGCAATTGCCGAGAACGCCACCAGCTTGCCAATCTTGCGCGCGCCCAGAATGCCCAACGTGCCGGCACCCAATGTCAGCAATGCAGCCGGCAACAGCCAATCGCCAACCAGCCCATCGGTGCTGCCCACGTCCGGCCCGAACACCAATGTGTACATCCGCAGGATCGAATAGGCGCCGACCTTGGTCATGATCGCAAACAACGCCGCCACCGGCATCGGCGCATTGGCATAACTGGCAGGCAGCCAAAAATGCAGCGGCAGTACCGCCGCCTTGATGGCAAACACCACCAACAACAACACCGCCCCGACCCGAATCAATGCGGTTTCATCAGCGGGTAAAACCGCCACCCGCTCCGCCAGATCGGCCATATTCAGCGTGCCAGTCACCGCATAAAGGGTGCCCAACGCAAACAGGAACAAGGTCGACCCCAGCAGGTTATAAACCACATACTGCACCCCGGCCCGCAGGCGGCGTGCCCCGCCGCCATGGATCATCAACCCGTATGAGGCGATCAGCAGCACCTCAAAGAACACAAACAGATTGAACGCGTCCCCGGTCAGGAACGCGCCCATCACCCCCATCAGCTGAAACTGGAACAACGGGTGGAAATGGCGCCCTTTCAGGTCCCAATCCGTACCGATGACATATAACAACACCGCCAAACCCAGCAACGCCGTCAAGGCGATCATCAGTGCCGATAGCCGGTCCAGCACCAGCACGATGCCAAACGGAGCCGGCCAGTTGCCCAGCTCATAAACCTGAATATCCCCGGTTGCGGCCTGCGCCAGCAGGGTCAGTGTGATGGCCACCAGGGCGACTGTCCCGGCCAGTGAAAATATCCGCTGCAAATCCATGTGATGGCGGATTGCCATGATGATGAACGGTGCAAGGATGGCCGGCAGCACAACCGGCAGGACGATCAGATGCATCATGCGCCGTCCTCCGCATTGTCCACATGGTCGGCCGTCTGCTCATCGTCGTAAGTATCGTCCTCGCTCATGTCGATGCGATCGTCGCGCGCCGAAAGATACGCACTCAGGGCAATCATCACCACCACCGCCGTCATCCCGAAGGCGATGACAATCGCCGTCAGCACCAGCGCCTGGGGCAGCGGATCGGAATAGGCGGTTGCCTCGGGGTTCAGAACCGGCGGCAGGTTTTGGGCCAGCCTGCCGGAGGCAAACAGAAACACGTTGACCGCGTAGGTGACCAGGGTCAGTCCGAGAATCACCGGAAATGTACGCTGACGCAGCATCAGATAAACGCCGCAGGCGGTCATGATGCCGACCGCGCTGGCAAGAAGCAGTTCCATATCTTACGCCTCCTGCTTTTCATGGTTGTCCGCATCATCGCGGGCGGGATTGATTTCCATGGGGTGTTCGCTGTCCATGCCCGGCTGCCAGGCAAACCGCGCCAGGCTTTCCAGTGCCAGCATGACCGCGCCAAGCACGGCCAGAAATACCCCCAGATCAAACAGCGCCGCCGTGGCCCATTCGAACTTTTCCAACGGCCAGATTGTGATGTAGCCGAAACTGCTGGTCAAAAACGGCAGGCCGGCAAACCACGAACCCATCCCGGTCAAAGCGGCGATCAATACACCCGAACCGATGATGCCATGATAATAAACCCGCTGGCGATCAGCAGCCCATTCATAACCCGAGGCCATATATTGCATGACCACCGCAATCGCCGCGATCAACCCGGCGATGAACCCGCCTCCGGGCGCGTTGTGGCCCCGGAAAAAGATATAGGCGGCCACCATCAGGGCAATCGGCATCATCACCCGTGTCGCCACCACCATCATCAGCGGATGTGGATTGCCGGCCTGGGCCATGTCAGGTTCCCGGTTCAACAGGCGGCCACGGACATTGCTGGCCAGAACCGCCTCGGTAATGGCGAAAATCACGATGGCGGCGATGCCCAGAACGATGATCTCTCCAAACGTGTCAAACCCCCGGAAGTCCACCAGGATGACATTGACCACATTGGTTCCTCCGCCCCCCGAATAGGAATTTTCCAGATGAAACTCTGAGATCGAGGGCTGCGAAAACTCACGGCCCATCAGCGCATAGATCAACCCGCCAGCCCCCAGTCCGGCGCCGATCGACAGGGTAGCATCGCGCAGTTTGCGCCCGGTCGAACTTTCCTGCGGGGTATTCTTGGGCATGAAATTCAGCGCCAGCAGCAGCAGGATGATAGTCACCACCTCCACGGAAATCTGCGTCAGCGCCAGATCGGGGGCCGAAAGATAATTGAACGCCAGGGCAATGATCAACCCGACCACGCCGATCAGCACCAGCGCCAGGAACCGGTTGCGGTGAAACGCCACCACACAGACCGTGGCCCCGGTCAGACAAATCCAGCCAATCACCGGCATGATCGTCAGATCCAGCATTTCGCGGTTCGGCGCGCCCTTGGCGCCGGTGCCATAGGCATAGGCGGCCAGCGCCAGCGTGAATACCATGAAAATGGCCGCATAGCGGCTTAATGCGCCGTCATGCAAGGCTTCGCTGAGGCGACGGCTTAGGCTGGTAAACCCTCCGACCAGCGCATCAAATATCACTTTCGCCTCAGGCCGCGGCGCGGCATCCCAGAGCGGGGCCAACCGGCGCTGCATCAACAACAGGACAAACCCCCCGACCACGGCAACGACCGACATGTAAAGGGCGGGGATAAATCCGTGCCACAGCTTGGCGTAAAACACTACGGGCTGGCCATCGCCGATCACCGCACCAGAGGCGACCTGGACCAGCGGTCCGACAACCGCGTTGGGAAACAGGCCGATCACCACGACCAGGAACGTCAGAAATACCGGCGCAAGCCACAGCCCCGGCCCCGGATCATGCGGCTCTCCGGGGTAGTCGCTGCGTCTCTTGCCAAGGAAGACATGGCCAATATAGCGGAACGAATAGGCGACGGAAAACAGCGCGCCAAACACCGCCAGCGCGGCTACCAGATAAGGCGATCCTTGCCAGACGGCACTCAGGGTTTCCTCCAGCATCATTTCCTTGGACAGGAACCCGTTGAACGGCGGTATTCCGGCCATCGAAAGGGCGGCCACCAGCACTATGGTAAAGGTCAGCGGCATCAGATGTATCAGCCCGCCCAGCCGTTTGATGTCGCGGGTATGGGCCGAATGGTCAATGATCCCGGCCGACATGAACAGGGCACATTTGAAGG
This sequence comes from Paracoccaceae bacterium, assembly GCA_021648025.1. Classification (GTDB taxonomy): domain Bacteria; phylum Pseudomonadota; class Alphaproteobacteria; order Rhodobacterales; family Rhodobacteraceae; genus NVQY01. Next base: position 3,454 of record JAKITO010000055.1, on the reverse strand, counting down.
TTGCATGATTGATGATGTGAAACACCGCCGCCGTGGCCGCGGCCTTGGTGCCAAAACCCAAAAGCATGGTGATCAGCCCCAGTTGGCTGACCGTGGAATATGCCAGCAACGCCTTGAGATCATCCTTGAACAGGGCAATCACCGCCCCCAGCACCATTGTCACCAGCCCGGTGGTGGCGACGATATAGAACCACGCATCGGTTCCGGCCAGAACCGGCCACATCCGTGCCATCAGGAACAACCCGGCTTTGACCATGGTGGCCGAATGCAGATAGGCCGAAACCGGTGTGGGGGCTGCCATCGCGTGCGGTAACCAGAAATGAAACGGAAACTGCGCCGATTTGGTGAAACACCCGGCCAAAATCAACAATAACGCAGGCAGATACAAAGGTGACGCCTGAATCAGCTCTTTATGTTGCAGGATTACCGTCAGATCATAACTGCCAACGATATTGCCGATGATCAACATGCCGCCAATCATCGCCAACCCGCCGGACCCGGTCACCAACAGCGCCATTCGCGCGCCTTGCCGCCCTTCGGGCAGATGTTTCCAAAAACCGATCAACAGGAACGACGACAGCGATGTCAATTCCCAGAATATCAGCAAAAGCAGGATGTTATCAGACAGGACAATCCCTACCATCGCGCCCTGAAACAGCAGTAAATAGGTATAAAACTGCCCCATCGGGTCTTTGCGCGACAGGTAAAACCGCGCGTACAGAATGATCAGCAACCCGATCCCCAGGATCAGCCCGGCAAACAACAACCCCAATCCGTCCAGAAAGAAATTCGCATTCAGCCCCAGCCCCGGCATCCAGTCAATCCGCGCCACCACCACCTCGCCTCGCAACACGGCCGGCGCGTTGGTCAACAACCCGATCAGGGCGGTCAATGTCACCATCCCGGCGCTGGCCGCAGAGGCATTGCGTCCGGCCCGGATCAACAGTGCCGGAAAAATGGCACCAAGAAAGGGCAAGGATGCAATCAGGAAAAGAGACAAGGGTTTGCTCCGGTTGAACTGGCTTCAAGGCGTCATATCGTGCCTAAGGGATTTTTCCCGACTGTCCAGCCCCTGCACCCTATTCAACGCATTCTCCGCACGGTTTTTTCGCGTTTTCCAAAAACCCGGGAACCTGACAAGAACTTGATCAACCATGACAGTATCCGGGGGGGGCATGGCTGGATTTTCGTGCTAAAGTCACCTTTCAGACGCATCAATCTTGGTAAGGACGATGCAACCCGCAACAACAACGAAATGGCCCGATATGACAGATACCCAATCCGCCCCGCGTATGACGATCAAAACTGTGGCCCTCCGGCTGGCGGCGGTTGTGGTCGCGCTTGGCTTGACCGGTGCGCTTTGGATAACCCTTGCGCCGGTGTCGTTCTGGTCGTTTCTGACCCCGGATTATACCGGCCGGACCCTAAGTGTTTCCCAGGCGCATCAACAGGCGCAATCGGGCGACATCACCCTGATTGACATCCGCCGCCCGGACGAATGGAAACGCACCGGTGTCGGCGTCGGCGCCAACCCGCTGGACATGCGGCGCAAGGATTTCATCGAAGCGCTTGACCTGATTGTCGCAGGTGACCGCTCTCGCCCCGTGGCGCTGATGTGCGCGCGCGGCGTGCGCTCGGCCAAGATGAGCAAAAAGCTGACCGCGGCAGGGTTCACCCAGATCATTGACGTGCCCGAAGGCATGTTAGGCTCGCGCGCCGGGCCGGGCTGGCTGAAAACCAAACTGCCAACGCTGGAATATCAAGGCGCATCGAAATGACCCGCTTTTTGTCCGGGATGTTTGGCGGAATTCTGGGCCTGGCGCTGGGCGCAGGCCCGGCCCTTGCCGGATGCGGCCCGGACCCGGAACCTTGCTTGATGCTGGACGGGGAATACGAACTGGTGTTGCCGCCTTCTGGCGGCACCAACCTGCCGGCCGTGATGTTCCTGCACGGGGCAGGGGGCAGCGGGCGCACGGTGATGGGCAACAAGCGGCTGATCAATTCGCTGGTGTTACGCGGCTATGCGGTGGTGGCCCCAACCGGCAGCCGCCGGTTCCGCAATTCCAACGGCTATGTCTGGAACTTTTATCCCGGATGGGAAGGGCGTGATGCAGCGCAGTTCATTCGCGATGTGGCGGATGACGCGGCGACCCAATTTGACCTGAACCGCGACCGCATGCTTTTGGCCGGGTTTTCTGCCGGGGCCTTCATGGTCAATTACCTGGCCTGTGATGCGCCTGAATCCTTTACCGCCTACGCCCCGGCGTCGGGTGGCTTCTGGCGGCCAATGCCCGAGGCCTGCAAAGGTCCGGTGAAACTGTTCCAGACCCATGGCTGGACGGACAAAACCGTGCCGTTAGAGGGGCGGATACTGGGCAATGGAAGGTTCGAACAGGGCGATATATTTGCCGGGCTGGAAATCTGGCGCGCCGCCAATGGCTGCTCTGCGCAAAACCCCGAGAGCACGTCCGCGACCGGCGCATACTGGCGTCGCAAATGGGACGGCTGCGCACCTGGGTCGGCCCTGGAAATGGCGATGTTTCAAGGCGGGCACACAGTTCCCCGGGGCTGGGGCGCAATGGTTCTGGACTGGTTCGAAAAGCAATGAACCCCGGTTAACGCCCGACCTGTCAATTTTCCGTAGGGTGGGTTTTTAACCCACCTTCGCCCTACGACACCTATTCCGCCGGCGTCACCGCGTCGGTGCTGCCGTCCAACAGTGACTTCAATTCCTTGCGGTAATGCCGCGCCGCCTGATTGATCGGCGGTTCGGCAAACACCTCCCGCGTGCCCATCCAGCGGGTCTTGCGTGACGTCAGCGACAGGCCGGACAAGGCCGACAACGGCACCGCCAGCACCAGAGACACGGCAATCGGCACCAGCCACGGCGAAATCACCCCGGCCAGAATTCCGGCCCAAAGCGCCAGCCCGCTGATCGTTTCCAACGCATGGGTAATCACCAACGTGCCCAACCCGTACCGCCCGCCCGCCCGTGCCTGCGGTTGCCAGCCCTTTTGCAGGCCCAGAAACGTGCGGAACACGGCGATCATCTGCTGCACCATCAGGATCGGCGCATAAAGGATCGACAGGATAATTTCCGAGATGAACGACAGGGCCAATCGCCACGCCCCACCAAAATCGGCAATCCGCGCCCCGGTCAGCGGCAGGGACAAAAGGCCCAGCAGTTTTGGTGCCAGCAATACGCCATACATCAGCACGATGATCAGCACATGGCGCGCCTCGGACATCTCGGGCCAGGTCGGCATCAGCGGGTTGGTTGGCGAAAAATACGTCAGCACCGATGCGTCTTCGGAACGCCCTATCAGCGCCCACATCACCAGCAAGGCAAACCAGATCGGCGACAGCAAATAACCGATTGCCCCATGAAACAGATGAAACCGCGACAGCGGTTTGAAACCGCGCGACCCCAAAAGGTTCAGATGTTGCAGATTAC
>JAKITO010000014.1 GCA_021648025.1 Paracoccaceae bacterium | reverse complement strand
CTTCGGGAAATTGAAGGAAAACAGAGGTATAGCCATGCGCTCATGCAAAACCGATCAAAGCTTTACCGCCTTCATCTCACTCGCCGCGACCATTATTGAACTAAGATGAACGTCAACAGCCCCTAGTAAGCCATTGGCAAATACACGAAAAAGGAGGCTTTGCACCCAAACGTACAGTGCTAAAACTGGCTTTCTCAGAGTCGCTATGGCATAGCCGCAATGAAGGGTGCCGAACTTCTAAAAATACCTTTATTTTCAAGGCGCTAGGGGTTTTCAATCCCAAAGTGCGAAATGGTGGAGCCTAGGGGGATCGAACCCCTGACCTCTTGCATGCCATGCAAGCGCTCTCCCAGCTGAGCTAAGGCCCCATTGACTTGCGCCAATTCTTAGCGGGTCAATAGGCGGAACCCCGGTGGGGATCAAGCCAAAATTGAGTCCGAACTAAAGGGTCAAATTTTAGTCGTCGTCGTTGGTTGTAACGTCGGCAATTTCCTCAAGCGAAACGGTTTCGTCGTCATCGTCCAGAACATCATCGCCCAGATTTGTATCTGACGTTTCGTCGTCGTCACCATCCAATGTCACGTCTTCCGCTTCTTCTTCGGCCTTTTTGGCCTTCAATGTCGCGGCATCCTCGGCATCAGCCGCGATCATCCGGGTTTTACCGGCGTCCAACTCAAGAGCTTCACCCGTATAAGGGCTGACGATCGGGGTTTTGTTCAGGTCGTAAAACCGTTTGCCGGTGGTCGGGCAGACGCGTTTCGTTCCCCATTCATCCTTAGGCATGTTCGTTCCCCTTGATAGTCTTGCTGGTTTGTGTCGACGATTGCGCGCAACTGCCATAAGAGGTGGGGCGTGTCAAAGGCTTTAGTGTAAAGGATGGCGTGATGGCCAATCACATCCTGCGTGGCGTTCCACCTATCCCCTTGGTAATGCGCCGTTCGACGCGGGCGCGGCGGATATCCTTGCGGGTGTCGCAACTGGACGGTCGGGTGACTTTGACCCTGCCAAACGGGGTGCCGGACGGTGAGGCGCTGGAATTTGCCGAAACCAAGGCGCCGTGGATTCGCAAACATCTGATGGCGCGGCGGGATGATGTTTTGATGTCCCTTGGCACGGTTCTGCCGATCGAAGGCGTGCCATGTCGTATTACATGCGCCCCGAAACGTCAGATTATCATGGGCCAGATTACTAAGGGAATGGGCGAAATTGCCGTGCCGGATGGCCGGATTGGTCCGCGCCTGCAATCCTGGTTGCGCACGCTGGCCCGGGACCGGCTGGTCAAGGCATCCGATCACTATGCCGAACAGCTTGGCCGGGAATACATGCGGATCACTTTGCGCGACACACGTTCGCGCTGGGGGTCATGTTCATCGGCACAGGCGCTGATGTTCTCATGGCGTCTGATCCTCGCGCCCCCCGAAGTGCTGCGCTATGTCGCCGCACATGAGGTGGCGCATTTGGCCGAGATGAACCATTCGCCTGCGTTTTGGGCCAAGGTCACGACCTTGTATGGCGCATACGAAGCACCACGCAAGTGGCTGCGTAAAAATGGATCCGAACTGCATCGGTACCGATTCGATTCCCTAGCGGGCATTTGACCTTTGCTGCGTATGTGATCACAAAGGCCGGACAATGATCAATCCAAAAACAAAAGAGGTCGTACCAGCGGCGCATGACCGGGTCTATCGCGCATTGCGCAGCCGGATAATGTACGGTGATATCGCCCCCGGTCAGGCGCTGACCTTGCGCGGGATCGGCCGTGAATTTGGCGTGTCCATGACACCGGCCCGTGAATCCGTGCGTCGTCTGGTCGCCGAAGGGGCCTTGATTTTGTCCACATCGGGCCGTGTTTCCACACCGGAGCTAAGCAACGAGCGGATCGAGGAATTGGCTGTCCTGCGCTCCTTGCTTGAGGTCGAACTGGCCAGCCGGGCTTTGCCGCGCGCGCATATTGCCTTGATCGAACGGTTGCAGATGATCAACACTTCGGTTGGTGACGCGGTTCAGAATCGCGACGGTGTCAGCTATATCCGTGCCAATCTGGAATTCCACCGGACGCTGTACCTACGCGCGCAGGCGCCGGCAATTCTGGCCATGGCGGAAACGGTCTGGTTGCAATTGGGGCCGACCATGCGGGCACTTTATGGCCGGTTGCGCCGCACCGAAGCACCGCATTTTCACAAGTTGATTATTGCCGCATTAAAGGCCGGCGATGAACCCGGGTTGCGTTTGGCGGTACGTTCGGATGTGACGCAAGGGTTGCGAATGTTGACGTCCTGATCAGAAATCACTTGGGATAGATCACTGGAAACCAATCTTCCCTAAGCCGCTGCCCCTCAATCATGCCATGGCCCGGAAACGGCGGTGATGTTGGCCCTGGTCGGGTGACATAGCGCGCGTCATCCCCCACCAATCGCAAGGAAAACGCCCGGCGGCGGTTGGGGCTGTTGTTGCCCCGTGCGCCATGCAATGTGCGAAAATCAAACGCCACCGCGTCGCCGGGTTTCATTGCAAACTCGACCACACGCATACCTTTCGCGTCGGGGTCGGGAACGGCCATATACTGGCCTTCGTCGGGGAAAAAGTCGGCCTCGGATGCCCAGCGCGTTGGCAAGACCGGTTTGGCCCATTGGTGCGAGCCTGCCACGCACCGCAACGTCGCCTCATTCACCACATCCAGCGGCACCCAGAAACTGACCGTTTGCTGGCCCTGCACAAAATAATATGGTTCATCCTGATGCCAGGGTGTGGCCATCGAGGTGCCAGGTTCTTTGACCAGCACATGATCGTGGAACATTTGCACTGTTTCGGACCCCATCAACCCGGCCGCAACCTGTGCCACGGGCGAGGCTTTGATGGCCTTCTCAAACTCTGGAATCCGGGTCCAGTTGCAGTAATCGTCGAAAAACCGACCCGATTCGCCTGCGCGATGGTTTTCCGATGCAAATGGCCCGGGATCCGCCATATTGCGGGCAATTCCGTCGCGCAGCAGTTCAACCTGATCCGCGAACAGGCCACGGATCAGAACCACGCCATCGCTTTGATAGGTTTGTATGTCCTGGGCGGTCAGCACCAATGCGCCGTATTCAAATGCAGCGCAACCGGATCACCACGTCAACCGAGGCAACTTCGGCACCTTCAGGCGCATCCGGTACCCGGGTGATGACCAGTTGTTCGGCCGGCGCATCCGACAGGCGGGCCTCGTCCTCCCAAAAGAAATGCGGGTGATCGTGGGTATTTGTGTCGAAATAGCTTTTCGAGCCATCGACGGTGATCTCTTGCAACAACCCGGCATCGCAAAAGGCGCTGAGCGTGTTGTAGACCGTCGCCAGTGATACCATCGCGCCGGTGTTCTTGGCGGCGTCAAACAGACTCTCGGCGGTGACATGGCGGTGATTGCCATCGCCGACCAGCAATTCAGCCAGTGTCAGGCGCTGCCGGGTCGGGCGCAAATCGGCCTTGCCCAGCCAGTTGGTGGCGATTTCAGTAGGGTTTAACGTCATGAATGGCCTCACTATGCCTTGTTCCTTGTGTTAATATGCGCCCCGGCGGCTAATTTCAAATGAAAATCATTCGCAACTGTTAGATCATGCATCCTGGGATGCAAACAACCCACCCTTGCAGGACCCGCAAACCCGGTGCTAGACGGGTCTGGATCAACAATAACGACCCGTTTCTGGAGAACCCCTGGATATGTCTCAATACCCAAACAGTTTTGACAAGGAAGGTCTGCTGAAATGCGCGAGGGGTGAATTGTTTGGCCCCGGCAATGCGCAACTGCCGATGCCGCCGATGCTGATGATGGACCGGATCACCGAGATTAGCGATGATGGCGGCAGTCACGGCAAAGGCCATGTGGTCGCCGAATTCGACATCACCCCGGACCTGTGGTTCTTTGACTGCCACTTTCCCGGCAATCCGATCATGCCGGGCTGTCTGGGGCTGGATGGGTTGTGGCAGTTGACCGGCTTCAACCTTGGCTGGCGCGGCATGCTGGGGCAAGGCATGGCAATTGGTGTCGGCGAAGTGAAACTGACCGGCATGGTCAAACCCGATCGCAAGATGCTGACCTATTATGTTGATCTGACCCGGGTGATCGACCGGCGATTGAAAGTCGGCGTTGCTGACGGGCGGGTTGAAGCGGACGGGGAAGAGATTTATGTGGTCAAAGATATGAAAGTCGCGCTGGCCGCGGCTGAAGGCTGACCAAACGCCCCTTTCAGGGCTAAAACGCAGGAGACCGCTTATGCGCCGCGTCGTTGTCACTGGGCTGGGTATTGTCTCGTCCATCGGAAATAATGCAACCGAAGTTCTGGCCTCGTTAAAAGCCGGGGCATGCGGGATTGTCCCGAACCCTGATATGATCGAACATGGGTTTCGCAGTCAGGTGTCGGGCACGCTGAACATCGACCCCAAGGAACATATCGACAAACGCGCCCTGCGATTCATGGGGGCGGGGGCGGCTTATGCGCATATCGCCATGCAAGAGGCGATTGCCGACGCCGGACTTGAAGAAAGCGATATCGTCAACCCGCGTACCGGGTTGGTGGCCGGGTCGGGCGGACCGTCCACCTCGGCCCTGTTGGTGGCGCACCAAACGGTGTTGGAAAAAGGCGCGCCAAAGCGGATTGGACCCTTTGCGGTGCCCAAGTGCATGTCTTCGACCGTAAGCGCCAACCTGTCGACGGCGTTCAAGATCAAAGGCATCAACTATTCGATCACTTCGGCCTGTTCGACCAGCTTGCATTGTATTGGCAATGCGGCTGACCAGATCATCATGGGCAAACAGGACGTGATGTTCGCCGGTGGCGGCGAAGAACTTGACTGGACCCTTAGCTGCCTGTTCGACGCCATGGGCGCGATGAGCAGTAAATATAACGAAGCGCCGGAAACCGCCAGCCGCGCCTTTGACGCCAACCGCGACGGGTTTGTGATTTCCGGCGGCGGCGGCATTGTGGTGTTGGAGGAGTTGCAGCACGCCTTGGCGCGCGGTGCCAAGATATACGGCGAAATCACCGGCTATGCCGCGACATCCGACGGTCACGATATGGTGGCCCCCTCTGGCGAAGGCGGCGAGCGGGCGATGCGGCTGGCCCTGTCCACCCTGCCCGAAGGACGCAAGGTTGGGTATATCAATGCCCACGGCACGTCGACTCCGGTGGGGGATGTGGGCGAGGTCGAGGCGGTGCGCCGGGTGTTCGGCCCCATTGAATCTTACGGGGGCAACACCCCACCGATCAGTTCAACCAAGTCGATGACCGGCCACGCGCAGGGCGCAGCCGGCGCGTTAGAGGCGATATTCTCGCTGTTGATGCTGAAAAACGATTTTATCACCCGCTCGATCAATGTTGAAACGCTTGACCCGGCTTTGGACCCGTCCGAGATTGCGGTGGAGCATGTCGATAACGCCGGGTTGGACAGCGTAATGACCAACAGCTTTGGCTTTGGCGGCACCAATGGATCAATGATCCTTTCAAAGTACAACGGGTAGGTCGCAAAAATGTCGGATGTATTGCAAGGCAAACGCGGGTTGATCATGGGCGTGGCCAACGAACGCTCGATCGCCTGGGGCATTGCCCGCGCCATGGCCAGCGCAGGCGCCGAACTGGCATTCACCTATCAGGGCGAAGCGTTTGGCAAGCGTTTGGCACCCTTGGCGGCCAGCGTCGGGTCGGATTTCATGGTTGATGTGGATGTGACGGATGATGCGTCGCTGGACACGGCGTTTGAGCAATTGGCAGCGCGCTGGGCGACCATCGACTTTGTGGTGCACGCGATTGCGTTTTCCGACAAGTCGGAACTTACGGGTCGGTTCCTTGACACGTCACGCGACAATTTCAAACGCACCATGGACATCTCGGCCTATTCCTTTGTCGAAGTGGCGCGGCGGGCACATCCGATGATGGTTGAAAACGGCGGCACCATGTTGACCCTGACGTTCCAGGGCTCAAACCGGGTCATTCCCAACTACAACGTCATGGGCGTCGCCAAAGCCGCACTGGAAGCCACCACGCGCTATCTGGCCAACGACCTTGGCCCCGAAGGCATTCGTGTCAATGCCATCTCACCTGGTCCCATGCGTACCCTTGCAGGGGCGGCCATCGGCGGGGCGCGCAAGACCTATAAACACACCGAACAAAACACGCCTCTGCGGGCCAATGCGACGCTTGAGGCGGTGGGCGGCACTGCTGTCTATCTTGCCTCGGACGCCGGGGCCTGCACCACGGGTGAAATTATTCGCGTTGATGGCGGGTTTCACATTCTGGGTATGCCGCAGAAGGAAAACCTGTAGAATTTCGACACCCTGACGTAATTTACCCGAATTATTCGGGTATTTATCTAAAATGTGCCTTAATCCCGCCGTAACCACGTCGCGGTTGGCAGGTACGTTTGCGATATGGCTTATAATGTCCCCAGAATAATCGTGCGTACTGCACCGTTACCACCCGAACCCCGAGGCCCGTGGCGGATGCGACGTGTGGCCATTTGGGTAATGGTTGGCACCTGCGGAGTGTTGATCTCGCTTGTTCTGGCATCCCAGCCGAAAGTTTCAGCGCATATTGCCAAAAAGGCCGAACATTTGTCCGGCCGCTTCAATGGTGAAATCACAGATCCGGTTCCAGTTCTGAATTTTTCGCCAGACGGGGGGAAAAGTACGTCCTCAGCCCAATCCAGTTCGTTCAACAGGATATTTGACAGAGCCAGAGGGTTCATGCCCAAAGACAGCGTTCCTGTTCGCCGCTTTGGGATTGTGTCTGGCAATTAGAGCGTACCCACGTTTGATCAGCGTCAAGCATTCAGGTGGCAAGGTGCGGCAGGGATTGGTTTGGCTTTAGATCGGATCAAACGACACCAATTCAATCTTGAACGTCAGGTCCAGCCCGGCCAGCGCGTGATTGGCATCCAGTGTCACTTCCTGTTCATCAAAACTTACCACTTTTACCAGAACACCCTGGCCTTGTTCGGTTTGCATCTGCAATTGCATGCCCAGTTGCAACTCAACCTCGGGTGGGATTGTATCGCGGGGAACTGCCTGACATAAGGCCGGGTTAATCGGCCCATAAGCCTCCTGACAAGGTGCTTTGACGGTCTTTTTCTCGCCTGTGATCATTCCGGGCAATGCCACATCCAAGCCGGAAATAACATGGCCGGACCCGACCGTGAATTCCAGTGGATCACGTTCAAGCGAGCTGTCGAATTGTGTCCCATCCAGCAATGTGCCGGTATAATGGATCCGCACGGTATCGCCGGATTTTACTTTACTCATCAGTCACCTCAAATTTCCTGACGGGCGGTCATGGCCCAATATTTCCTTTATGTCGCGCATCTTTCCCATCCTGTCCACCTGTGCGAGGTTACGCCCGGGAAACTGTATCGAAAGCGCCTGACATGACCATCACCACCTGCATATTCGACGCCTATGGCACCTTGTTCGATGTCGCCGCCGCGGCGCGTCAGGCCGCCCGGGAACCCGAGTTTCCGGCGTTGAAAGATCGCTGGGCGGATGTCGCCAATCAATGGCGGCTGAAACAGTTGCAATATACCTGGCTGCGGGCCTTGACGGACGCGCATACGGATTTCTGGGAGGTCACGCAAAACGGTCTTGACTGGGCGTTGGAGGCGACCGGTTTGGATGGCGACCCGGCCCTGCGGGGGCGTCTGTTGGATCTTTACTGGCAATTGCAGGCCTATCCGGAAGTATTTGAGATGTTGAGCGCGCTTAAGGCAGGTGGAATGCAAACCGCAATCCTGTCCAACGGATCGCCTGATATGCTTGCGGGGGCTGTTAAATCGGCCGGGATTGGCGCGGTTCTGGACGATACGTTGTCGGTGCAAAGCATTGGCGTCTTCAAACCGCACCACCGCGTGTATGACATGGTGGGCGCGCGGTTTGGCTGTGCGCGTGACGAGGTCCTGTTCGTGTCGTCCAACGGCTGGGATGCGGCGGCGGCCACCGGTTATGGCTTTGAGACCGTCTGGGCCAACCGTTCGGGCGAACCGACAGACCGGCTGCCATGGGTGCCGGTGCATATGGTATCCGATCTGACGAATATCCCTGAACTGGCGGGCCTGAAATGACTACCCTTGATATGATCGAAGACGCCGCCAGGCGACTGAATGGCCACATCCGGCGCACCCCTTTGCTTAGTTCACCGTTTCTGGACGCGGTTGCCGGGCGGCGCATTCTGATAAAGCCGGAATGCCTGCAACATACCGGCAGTTTCAAGGCGCGGGGCGGTTGGTCAGCCCTGTCGGCGATGGACGATGCCACCCGAAAACGCGGGGTTATCGCCTATTCCAGCGGCAACCACGCCCAAGGCGTGGCCCGTGCGGCGACCGAACATGGCGCGCCGTCGGTGATTGTGATGCCATCGGATGCGCCGCAGTTGAAGATCGACAATACCCGCGCATTGGGGGCCGAAGTGGTGCTGTATGATCGTGCGACCGAGGACCGGGAGCTGATCGGTGCGGAGCTGTCCAGGCAACGAAATCTGACCCTGATCAAGCCCTTTGACGAACCACTGGTCATCGCCGGGCAAGGCACAGTTGGGTTGGAGATTGCCGCCCAGGCCGCCGAGTTGGGCATCACCCAGGCCGAAGTTCTGGTCAATTGCGGCGGCGGTGGGTTGACCGCGGGCGTGGCACTGGCATTGGCAGGCCACGCGCCGGGCCTGTTGGTGCGCACCTGTGAGCCGGTTGGGTTTGATGATGTCGCCCGGTCGCTGATCTCGGGGAAAATTGAAAGCAACACGGCCGCCTCGGGTTCGATCTGCGATGCGATCCTGACGCAATCCCCGGGTGAAATAACCTTTCCGATCCTGCAACGCCTGTGCGGTTCCGGGCTTGTCGTGCCCGAGGCGGACGCGCTGCGCGCCATGGCGCAGGCATTTCTGAGATTGAAAATTGTCTGCGAACCGGGTGGGGCGATATCACTGGCGGCGGCACTTTATCATGGCGCCCAGATCGACGCAGACACGGTGATTGTTGTGGCTACAGGTGGCAATGTTGAACCTGACATCTTTGCCCGTGCCCTTGATATCCTGTGAAACCCTTTGAAAAGGTTCGAAAAATGACCAGATTTACCATCGCATCCTTTAACGTCAAAAACCTGATTGGTGCTGACCGCGAATATTATCAATTCATGAAATACACCCCCGAGGAATACGCCTGGAAACGCGATTGGCTGGCGGATCAGTTGCACAGCATGGACGCCGACATCGTCGGGTTTCAAGAGATTTTCGATGAGGAATCCCTGCGTGATGTGATCGAGGATACCGACCGTCAGGGCATTGCCCTGAACGATGCTGCCATCCCCGACCGTTCGAAACGCTATCGCAAAAAGGCGATTTTCCGCAAGCTGGCTTTTACCCCGTATGCGGAAGCGGCCTTGGCCTTTGCGCCCAATCTTAACGATGGCAAGCCGGGCCACCGCCGACCCGGCCTTGCGCTTCTGTCCCGGCTTGGCTTTGCCGAGCCACCCATCATCATACAGGAGTTGCCCGAACCCCTGGTTATCCCCATGACCGCTTTGGGGGGCGATGGGGACGCCGGGCATTTCACCCTTAAACGCCTGTCCCGCCCAATTATCATGGCACGTATTCCGGTGGGCGATCAGGTGATTTCGGTGTTCAACTGTCATCTCAAGTCGAAACTGGGTGAATTCATCCGCCCCGAGGGCGCGGAATTTGCGCCCGAGGCGGACCTTGTCAATTACGACCCGGCCGCCCGCGCCGTCGGACCCTTGCGGGCCGCCCTGCGCCGGATGGCCGAAGCGGTGGTGCTGCGCCGGGCCATTCTGGAACAATTGGGCATGGGACGCCCGGTGATGGTGCTGGGTGATTTCAACGATGGCGAACACGCGGTGAGTTCAGAGATCATTTCCGGCGAAGTGCCGTTCAAGAACTATTCCTGGATGCTGCGCCATAATGCCAAGGCGGGCAATGACCGCTATTCACGGGAAGAAAATGAGCAGATCACCGAAGCGGTGGATTCCGTCCGCCTGCGGTCAGCCGAAAAGATGTTTGTACGTAAATCCCTGCGTGACATAGTGTTCACCTCGGCGTTTGGCGGGGTTTATGAAAGCATCGACCAGATTTACATGTCGCGCCATTTTGACCCTGAATACAGCAAGGCATTTGGTGAAATGGAGTATTTCAGCGTGTTCAACGACCATCTGACCGATGGTAGCCACCCGGAAGCGCCGTATAACAAGCTGGCGTCGGATCATGGGCAGATCATGGCGCATATGCAAATGCGCCGCCGATAAGGTGAAATGCCTCAAGGTCCGCCTTTACCCCATGGGCAACAAGTGTCTATTCTGAACTGAACGGTTTGGAAGGGCTTCACATGCTTATGGCTGATCTGGGCAAGGTCCAGTTGCACTATCGTATCGACGGCGACCCGGATGGGGCGCCTGTGGTGTTCTCCAACTCACTGGGCACTGATATGCGGCTTTGGGATGCGATCCTGCCGTTATTGCCCAAGGGGCTTAGGATCATCCGCTATGACAAGCGGGGGCATGGGTTGTCGTCTTTGCCGCCGGCACCCTATTCAATGAGCGATCTGGTGGATGACGTTGAAGGCTTGCTGGATCTGTTGGAGGTCAAGGACTGCCTGTTTGTCGGATTGTCGATTGGCGGCATGATTGCCCAGGGGCTGGCGGCGCGGCGGCTGGACCTGATCCGGGCGATGGTTTTGTCCAATACCGGGGCCAAGATCGGCACACCGGATATGTGGGATACCCGCATCGCCGCGGTTAACGCCGACGGGATCGGGGCACTGGCCGACGGGGTGATGGAGCGGTGGTTTTCCAGCGCTTTTTGCGCAACACCAGAACTGGCGATCTGGCGCAACATGTTGGTCCGACAGCCGAATGCGGGTTATGCGGGGTGCTGTGCTGCCATTTCCGGTACCGATTTGGTCAACACCACCAGTCAGTTACGCCTGCCGGTTCTGGGCATTGCCGGCAGTGAGGATGGATCAACCCCGCCTGATCTGGTGCGCGAGACGTCTGGTCTGGTGCCCGGATCAAAGTTTGAATTGGTGCGCGGTGCCGGGCATCTGCCCTGTGTCGAACAACCCGAGGCTTTTGCCGCCATTCTGAACGGTTTTCTGCGTGAAACCGGCCATGTTTAGGCAGGTCTGATGGCTGGATCAGTATTTGACAGCCCGCTTTATGCGGCCCTGTTTCCCACCGGAGAGGTGGGCCGCCTGTTCACTGACAGCGCCGCCATTCGCGCCATGTTGCTGGTCGAGGGGGCATTGGCCAAGGCGCAGGGCGAACAAGGTGTTATTCCTGCAAACAGCGGCAATGCCATTCACCGTGCCAGCCTTGAAGTTCAGATCGAACCGGGGGCGTTGGCGCAGGCCACCGGTGTGAATGGCGTGGCTGTTCCGGCACTGGTGGCGGCATTTCGCAATGAAATGCAGGCGCCCGAGCATGCGCAATATGTGCATTGGGGGGCGACGTCTCAGGATATTATCGACACCGGGTTGATGCTGCGATTGCGCCAGTCGTTGGTGTTGATCGAGGCGGATATGCGCGCGGCAATTGCCGACCTTGGTACACTTGCGCAAACCCATGCGGACCTGCCGATGGTCGCCCGCACCTATGGTCAGGACGCCACGCCGACCAGCTTTGGCGGTGTGGTGGCCGAATGGGGCGCGCCTTTGGCGGGTCTGCTGAATGAGTTGGGCGGATTGCGCAATAACTGCCTGTTGGTGTCCCTTTCCGGAGCCTCCGGCACCTCTGCCGCTTTGGGACCGGACGCAGCGCTTACCCGTGCAGCACTGGCCCGCGCGCTTGGCCTTGGCGATCCGGGGCGCAGTTGGCACAACGATCGCACAGCAATCCTGCGGCTGGCGGATTGGCTGACAAGGGCAACGCTTGCCTTTGGCAAGCTGGGCGAGGATTTGATTGCACTGACCGCCAACGGTGTGGGCGAAGTGACATTTGCCAACCGGGGGGCGTCTTCGACGATGCCGCAAAAGCAAAATCCGGTGGCGCCTTCGGCGCTGGTGGCGCTGGCGCGCCAATCGGTGGGCCTGAACAGCGCGTTACAAGGCAGTTCGGTGCATCAGTTTCAACGGGACGGGGCGGCATGGTTTGGCGAATGGATGTGTTTGCCGCAAATTGTGTTGGGCGCGGCATCATCTGCAAAGATTGGTCGCGAGGCATGCGGCGTGATATCACCTGTTCCCGATCGGATGGCAACTGCGCTTGAGACCGGGTTGGACATGATCCACGCAGAGGCGTTGTCATTCGCGCTTGCGGCGCAAATGCGCCGACCAGAGGCACAGGCAGTGGTCAAAGAGCTGTGCCGGGAGGCGCAGGAAAGCAACATGCGTTTGCGCGATCTGGTAAGGCGGGATTGGCCCGGGGTTGACCCAGAGTTGTTTGACGTCAGGCACCGGATGGGTGACGCACCAAAGGCTGCGCGCGGATTTGCAGCCCAGGCTGCCGCCTTGGAAAGTGACCGGGAATAAAATGCGCCTGCCGGTATTGTTTCTGCTGTTCACAGTGATGCTTGATGCCATGGGCATCGGTTTGATTATGCCAATCATGCCTGACCTGATAAAAGAGGTAAAAGGCGGCACCTTGTCTGATGCCGCCTTGTGGGGCGGTCTTCTGGCCACGGTTTTTGCGGTGATGCAGTTCCTGTTCGGGCCGATAATTGGCAATCTGTCAGACAGCTTTGGGCGGCGCCCGGTGATCCTTGTGTCGCTGTTTGTCATGGCGTTGGATTATCTGGTGATGGCGCTGGCCGGGTCAATCTGGTTGCTAATGGTGGGACGGATAGTTGGTGGTATTACCGCGGCCACCCATGCCACGGCCAATGCCTATATGGCCGACATTTCAAAACCCGCCGACAAGGCGGCCAACTTTGGCCTTTTGGGTGCGGGGTTTGGCATTGGCTTTGTGCTGGGGCCACTGGTGGGCGGGTTGTTGGGCGAATATGGCACCCGCGCGCCGTTTTACGGCGCCGCCATCCTTGCCGCGCTGAATTTCACGCTTGGATGGTTTGTCATGGGCGAAACTGTAACGGATAAAACCCGCCGCCCATTCACCTGGGGCCGCGCCAACCCGTTTGCATCGTTCCGTGCAATTGCCCGGCTGCCGGGTATCAAGCCTTTGATGCTGGTCTATTTCCTCTATTCAGTCGCGCTTTATGTTTATCCGGCGATCTGGTCTTATTTCACCCAGGAAAGATTTGGCTGGACGCCGCAACTTATCGGTGTGTCGCTGGCCATATTCGGCATCTCAATGGCACTGGTTCAGGGGGTGGCGATTCGCTTTGCATTGCGCTGGTTCGGAGAGCGGCGGACCGTGATCTGGGGCCATCTTGTCGATTTGGGTGCTTTTGGCGTCCTGGCGGTTATCTCAAGCGGGACCGTGGCTTTGATAATGACGCCGATTTCGGCACTGGGGGCGGTGGTGTCGCCAGCCTTGCAGGGGATCATGTCAAGAATGGTGGACGACAATGCGCAAGGCGAGTTGCAGGGGGTTTTGGCTTCGGTGCACGCCTTGTCGATGATCGTCTCGCCGCTGATGATGGCCTCGGTGTTTGCCGTCTTTAGCCGGGAAGGCACGTCATACTACTTGCCGGGGGCACCGTTCATCGTTTCAATGGTGCTGATCATAGTTGGGCTGGTGGTGTTCAATCGCTGCTATCCAAAGGATAAGAATGTTTGATCGCGACATGAGTTTGACGCAAATTGCCTTGCCATCCAAAACTTCCTCGATCACCTTGAACCCAAGTTGACAGGAGATCTTTCAATGCAAATCATCAAAGCCGCCGTGTGCCATGAATTCGGGGCACCCCTGGTGATTGAGGACATTCAGCTTGCCTCCCCCGATATGGGTCAGGTCGAGGTAACGCTTAAGGCTGTTGCGATCTGTCATTCGGATATTCACTACGGTGAAGGAGGCTGGGGCGGCAATCTGCCGGCGGTTTACGGCCACGAGGCCGCTGGCGTGATTTCCGCAGTCGGGGCAGGCGTAAACGGTTTTGCCGAAGGCGACAGCGTTGTCGTCACCCTTATCCGTGCCTGTGGCACCTGCCCCAATTGCGCCCAAGGCAAGCCTACGATCTGTGATATTCCGATTGACGGATTAAAGGGCCCAATTCGTACTGCTGATGGCGGACCGTTGGAGCAATCACTGGCCTGTGGTGCATTCGCCGAAAAGGTGGTGGTTGACCAAAGTCAGATCGTGAAGATCCCGGACAGTATCTCAAAAGACGTGGCCTGTCTTTTGTCGTGCGGCGTGATTACCGGTGTTGGTGCTGTGGTCAACACGGCCGGGCTGCGGGCTGGTCAGGATGTGGTCGTGATCGGTGCCGGCGGTGTCGGGCTGAACGCCATTCAGGGCGCGCGCATTGCTGGCGCGCGTCGTATCGTGGCCGTGGACATGACCGAAGAAAAACTGGAAATCGCCAAGAGCTTTGGCGCGACGCATGGCGTTCTGGCCACCGACAAGGCCCCATGGAAAGCCGCGTACAAAGCCCTGGGAGGGCGTGGCGCGGATGCGGTTCTGGTCACCGTTGGTACAATCCCTGCCTATAGCCAGGCACCTCGCTACCTGGCGCCGGGCGGCAAGGTAATCATAGTCGGGCTGCCACATGCCGGCGATCAGGCTCAGTACGAGCCGATGATCCTTGGGGCTCTGAGTCAGGGAATGATCGGCACCAAAATGGGCGATTCGGTAATCCAGCGGGATATTCCCTGGTTGATCGACCTTTATCAACAGGGCCGTTTGAAACTGGACGAGCTGATTTCCGGGCGTTGGCGGCTGGATCAGATCAACGAAGCGATTGCCGATACCAAAAGTGGTAGCGCCAAACGCAATGTGATTGTCTTTTAACGCGTTGATAAAGGAAACCGCGTCATGACCAATATCTCTGTATCCATTCTGGACGCGGGGGCTTTGTTGTATCTGCATCAGCCGGGACAACCTGATCTGCGGTTTCACGCCATTTGGCTGGGCGGCAACCACTGCATGCGCATGTTGAGGGCCCGACTTGAGGCTAACTGATCTCGATATCATCGTCACCGCCCCTCCGCCCCCCGGCTGGGGCGGGCGGTACTGGTTATTGGTCAAGCTGACCACAGATACCGGCATTGTAGGCTGGGGTGAATGTTATGCCTCATCCGTCGGGCCAGACGCCATGCAGCATGTGATTCGCGATGTGTTTGACCGCCACATGGCGGACGAAAACCCCGAAAACATCGAACTGATGTTTCGCCGCGCCTATTCTTCCGGCTTTACCCAACGTCCCGACCTGACGGTCATGGGGGCATTTTCGGGGTTGGAAATCGCCTGTTGGGATATCCTTGGCAAAGACCGGGACCGCCCGGTCTATGCGCTGATGGGTGGGTTGATGAATGATCGCATTCGCGCCTATTCCTATCTTTACCCTCTGCCACATCATGACATGGCAACGTTCTGGACATCGCCCAAAGACCACGCCGAGGCCGCCACCGACCTGGTCGCGCGCGGGTTCACAGCGGTGAAATTTGACCCCTCAGGCCCTTACACCATGCGCGGCGGTCACATGCCTGCGATGAGCGACATCACCACGTCGGTGGCCATTTGCGCGGCCATCCGCGCAGCGGTGGGAAATCGCGCTGACCTGTTGTTCGGCACCCATGGGCAGTTCAGCACCGCAGGGGCAATCCGATTGGGCCAGGCCCTGGAAGAATTTGCACCTCTGTGGTTCGAAGAACCGGTGCCGCCTGATAATGTCGAAGCCATGGCCAAAGTCGCCCGCGCGGTACGCATCCCCATCGCCACCGGAGAGCGCCTGACAACCAAGGCCGAATTTGCCCCGGTATTGCGGGCCGGGGCGGCCACCATCCTGCAACCGGCTTTGGGGCGTGCGGGCGGTATCTGGGAGATGAAGAAAGTGGCCGCAATGGCCGAAGCCTATAACGTGCAAATAGCGCCACATCTTTATGCCGGCCCGGTGGAATGGGCCGCCAATGTACATCTGGCGGCATCAATCCCCAATATCCTGATGCTTGAAACCATCGAAACCCCGTTCCATTCAGCCCTGATCAAATCGTCGATCAAAGTTGAAAACGGCTTTGTCACCCCGCCAACCGCCCCCGGTCTGGGCATTGACGTTGATGAGGCCCTGGCGCGCGCCAATCCGTACGAAGGTCAGGGGCTACATCTTGAAATGCAAGAAGCTGCATGTGACTATTGCGCACCAAACGCATTTTCGGGTGGCGCGCCGCCCCGCTAAGGGGTGACAAAGCCGACAAATATGGGCACACTTCGAAAGCATGCGAAATTCAGGATGTGAAACCCGGTGACTGCACAGATGAAACAGACCGACCTGCACGCTCAGTCCAAGCCGAATTCGCCGGACGAAATGGCATCTCAGGCAATGGATGCGGCTGCCTATCTTAAAACGCTGGCGCATGAAGGGCGGCTGATGATCCTGTGCCACCTTGGTACTGGCGAAAAATCGGTGGGCGAACTTGAGGATATGTTGAACGTGCGCCAAGCCGCTGTCAGCCAGATGCTGGCGCGATTGCGCGACGAAGGATTGGTCAGCACCCGGCGCGATGGCAAAACGATCTATTATTCGTTGTCTGACGACAAAACTACCCAGGTGATCGGCCTTTTGTACTCGCTATTTTGCGGCAATGAAAAACCCACCTAGAGCGAAATCAATCCAAGTGGATTCAAGAATTCAACCCTGCCCGAGGCAGCGTTTGCACAGTGCAATGCGTTACAGCGCGTTCGACTAGATTGGTTTCGCTCTAACGTAAAGATTGCGCCATAGGTTGTGCTTCTACGCACCATTCCTTTGGCAAGAGGTCGCGCCCCTCTTAAATATCAGTTGCAAAAACCTCAACAAACCTTGCTCGGACCTGTGGTAATGGTTTGGCTGCCAACACGGTGGCCAGTTTGGTGTGCATGAAATGCCCGGTTGTTTTCAGCGCCAGCAGCACCTCACTATCCGGCGCAGGTCCCAGCCCCAACAGGCAAGGTGGCAGGTCCAGCATCCGGTCGGCCCATTCACCCGCACCTTTGGCCGATACAGCCCTTCCGGTCCGGGGTGAGACAAACACCAACCCCTCGCTCTGCCCGGTAACGGCACATTTGCTCAGGTCCAATCCAAAGCCCATTTCCTCAAGCAGTGCCAATTCCCATTTCAGATAGGCCAGGGGCCAGACTTCGTTCTGCCCCAGCAAATCCAATAACGCCTCAGTTCTGGCGTATAACCCGCCATGCGCCTCGCGCTCGGGCAGACAGAACGCCAGGATTCCAGTCACCGCGTTCAGCCCTGCCAGTGCCAATCGCCCGGACATCGCCGCCGCCGCCCGACTGCGGATCGGTTCCACAAGGTAGCTACCAAGATGATCCTCAAGCCGCGCCCGCCAGACCAGATCAAGCTGCGCGCCCGGCTGCAAAACTGGCGCGATTTTTCGGCTGGCCCCGCCGCGCACGATGCCGGCGTGGCGACCATGATGTTCGCAAAATACCTCGATGATCGTGGCAGTTTCACCATGCCGGATCTTTTTGAGCAGGATGCCCTGGTCGCGCCATTCCATACCCGCATTTTCCACAACCAATGGCCCGGCGCAAGGCAATGTCGGTCTGATGGGGGAACCGGTGCGCCCGGTTGCGTTGATTTGCATAGCCTGCAATAGTTCTTTCAACTTTTTACGGAGCATTATTAAAATGAGATTTATCAAACAGATATTTGGCTGGCTGTTCAAAGCGCTCGCTGCCTTGGCCATCCTGATCGCAGTTCTTTTTGCGGTCTTGGCCTTTGTCAGCAGGCAAGAAAGGGCAATCGCAAAAGAGTTCGTTTCACTTGTGGGTCAAGACCTATACGCAGATGCACACGCCATGTTCTCGGAAGAATTGCAGCAAGAGTATCCTGTTGAACTCATGAAATCACAGCTTTCACGAAGCCAAGTCTATACCAAGATTTCATTTAATAACATCAACTGGAAAAACGGCAAGTTGCGATTGTCGGGATTGGCATCAACCGAAGATGATTGCACAAGTCCCGTCGTATTTGTTTTCGTCGAAGAAATGATCACCGGGTTCCAGTTTGGAAGCCCCTGTATGACCGACGAACAATCCACTTGACCAGCCAAGGGTCGCAACAGCCCATTCATTGCTACTCGGACAGACCATCCTGATCCAGTAAATGTCGCCCTTGCCGATCCTCGACTTCGATCACCCAAAGATCGCTGTCAAAACCGCGCTGCCGCGCTATTGCGCGGTCAACCTCTGCCTCATCCCCGGCCAGCAGTTCAATCCATTGGCGGGCGCCGGTTTCCAGATCAAAGCTGCGATGCATCGCCGTGGCTTGCCCGTTCAGCGTATTGAGCTTGACCAGAACCGCGCCTGCGTTGTTATCGCCGTGAGCAACCACAAACCCTTGAATGTCCATCTGCCGAAGACGGATCAGATAGGCCTGAACCCAGAACGACGTGACCAGCCGGGTCATGCGTTCCCGTCTTTGAAGTTCAGCCCCATTTGCGAATACCGCTCGGCCTCATCCAGCCAATTGGGCCGGACTTTGACCTTGAGGAACAAATGCACCTTGCGGCCCAGAAACTCGTTCAATTCCTCGCGTGATGCCCGCGACACCGCCTTGATCGTTTCACCCTTGTGGCCCAGAACGATGCCCTTGTGCCCGTCGCGCACCACATAGATCACCTGATCAATCCGCGCGCTTCCATCCTTGCGCTCTTCCCAACTCTCGGTTTCGACCGTCATCTGATACGGCAATTCCTGATGCAGCCGCAGCGTCAGCTTTTCCCGCGTCATTTCGGCGGCAATCATTCGCAACGGCAGATCAGCTATCTGATCCTCGGGGTAAAGCCACGGCCCCTCCGGCAATTCACCGGCCAACCATTGACGCAAGGCATCAACCCCATGCCCTTTTTCGGCCGATATCATAAACGTTTCGGCAAACCCGAAGCGGGCATTCAAATCCTCTGCCAGCCCCAGCAACGCTTCAGGCCTGACCCGGTCAATCTTGTTGATTGCCAGCGCCACTTTGCGCCCCTTGGCAATATCGCCCAGTCCTTCAAGGATTGTCTCGACGCCCTCGGTTACACCCCGATGCGCCTCGGTCAGTAAAACCACAACATCCGCATCCGCCGCCCCGCCCCATGCCGCGGCCACCATGGCCCGGTCCAGTCGGCGGCGTGGCTGAAACAGCCCCGGCGTGTCGACAAACACGATCTGGGTTTCGCCTGTCATCGCGATACCGCGAATGCGGGCGCGGGTGGTCTGAACCTTGTGGGTGACAATCGAAACCTTGGCCCCGACCATACGATTGAGCAGCGTCGACTTGCCCGCATTCGGCTCGCCGATCAGGGCAACAAATCCCGCTCGTTTCATGACGATGTCTCCAATTGCGCCAGCAACACGCTGGCAGCGGCCTGTTCGGCCTGTCGCTTCGACCCGGCGGTCGCCTGTGCCTCTTTACCATTTTGCAGCCGTGCGGCAATGGTGAAAACCGGGGCATGATCCGGGCCGGTCCGGGCCACCTCAACATAAGTCGGGGGTCGTTCCCCCCGCCCTTGCGCCCATTCCTGCAACGCCGTCTTGGCATCCCGCGCATCAGACTCGACTGAGGTAATCCTCTCGCCCCAAAGGCGCCGGATCAACGCATCAGCCGCTTCAAACCCGGCGTCGCGGTAAACCGCTGCGATCACCGCCTCAATTGCATCCCCCAACAACGCCTGCTTGCGCCGCCCACCCGAGAGCATCTCGGAGCGGCCCAGTTTTAACACTGCGCCCAGATCAATCTCTCTTGCCACGTCGGCACAGGTCTCTTTGCGGACCAGGGCGTTAAAGCGCGGCGCCAACTGGCCCTCGCTTGCTTGTGCGTCCTGATCCAAAAGGGCGGTTGCCATCACCAACCCCAAAACCCGGTCGCCAAGAAACTCAAGCCGCTGATTATCACTACGGGTAGGCGAAGACATCGACCCGTGGGTCAGCGCGCGGATCAACAGGTCAGGATTGGTGAATGAATGGCCAATCCGGGTTTCGAACGCGCGCAGGTCGGATGACAGTTTCACTTAATCCCCTGGAAATACCGGTCACTGCGCCAGGTCCAGAAATACAACATCGACGCCCCGGAGGACGAGAACATGATCCGGTCCGCCCGGCCAATCAGGTTTTCAAACGGTACAAACCCCACACCGCCGGCGCTCTGTGGAATTCGGCTGTCGCTGGAATTGTCGCGGTTGTCGCCCATGAAAAAATAATGCCCCTCGGGCACGAAATAGACACCCGTATGGTCCGATCCTTGGTCACGGATGTTCAGGATCGCATAGGACGCCCCACCCGGCAGCGTTTCGATCTGGCGTGACTTAAGGCAGGTGCCGCCCTCGCCGACGGGTCCGTTTTCACACCCCGGATATCGTCTTTCGGGGCCTTGGCGCGCATAAGGTTCTTCGTTGTTGCCGTCAACCTCAAGGGGGACCGGCGCGCCGTTAAGTTGCAACACACCGTCAAGCATCTGTATCTTGTCGCCGGGCAGGCCGATCAGGCGCTTGATGTAATCACGCCCGGATACAGGGTGGCGAAACACCACAACATCGCCGCGCTCGGGTTGGTCCGCGAACAGGCGTTTGTTGTTGCCTTTGGCAAAACCACAAAGGTCTTCGGCGTCCACGTTGATGCCAACGAACGGCAAGGACACGCCAGGACAAGAGGCGTAAGAATAACCATAGGCCATCTTGTTCACAAACAGGAAATCACCGATCAACAGGGTTTCTTTCATCGACCCGGACGGAATCCAGAACGGTTGAAAAAACAACGTGCGAAAGATACCGGCAATCAGCAAGGCATAGACGATGGTCTTGATCGTTTCAACAATTGGACCGTCTTTTTTGGCTTCACTGGCCATGCATGCCTCCGGTTCGTGATATTCTTGTAGCGCGCTACTTGCGGGGCGGGGCCGGGTAAGTCAAGTCACCGGTCAGTTATCGGGGCCGTCATCCGCCAGCGGTCGCGCTTCGATCACCACAAAGGCCTGGGCCCAGGGGTGATCGTCGGTCAGGGTGACGTGAATGATTGCCTCAAACCCCGGCGGCGTCATGTCAGCCAGACGTTCAGCGGCCCAGCCGGTGACCTGCATCACCGGCTGGCCGGTTTTCAGATTGCTGACGGCCATATCTTTCCACGCGATCCCCATCCGCAGGCCGGTGCCCAGCGCCTTGGAACAGGCTTCTTTCGCGGCCCAGCGTTTGGCATAGGTGCCTGCGGTGTCGCGCCGCCGCTCGGCTTTACGCTGTTCGATATCGGTGAAGACGCGGTTGCGGAACCGGTCGCCAAAGCGGTCCAGCGTGCCTTGGATACGGTCAATGTTCGCCAGATCGGTGCCGATGCCCAGGATCATCGGGCAAAGGCCGACCTGATCAGGCCAAACCCGGCGATTGCAAACAGACCGGCAACCACCGCATCAACCCGGCGTCTTACAGCACGATACGCCCGCATCATCCCCCCGAACGAAAACGCCACCGCCCAGAATGTTGCATTCAATGCGGTGATCGCAAAACACAACACCATGGCGGCAATCAGTGTGCCCGGGCCGTTAGCCGGATCCAGCCCAACCGAAAACGCGGCCATCCAGGCCAGCACCGCCTTGGGGTTGGAAAGGTTCAAAAGCAGCCCCCGAACATACCATCGCCCACCGGTTACGATTACTGCCGCGCGCGCGGTTCGCGACAACGACGATCGCGCCGACAATGCCGCCAGCCACAACAGGTAAACCCCGCCCGCCAGCTTGAGAACAAACAATGCCGTGGCCGAACTTTGCAGGATCGCGCCCATGCCCATCGCCGCCACCAGCCCCCAGAACGCCAGCCCGGTTGCCAGCCCGGCGGCAAAGGTCAGCCCGACCCGCCGCCCATGGGTCATCGCCACCGTCGCCCCGGCCAGATTGCCCGGCCCGGGCGAGGCGGCAACCACAAAAAATGCCACGCCGATAGCGGTCAGAGCGCCAAGGTCGATCACGCCCGCGCCTCGTCCATCAATGCGCGCATCTGGGCAATGGCCGGTTTCAAGCCGATAAAAATCGCCTCGCCGATGATGAAATGGCCGATATTCAACTCCATCACCTCGGGGAATGCAGCGATGGGTTTGACCGTGTCAAAGGTGATGCCGTGGCCCACATGCACCTCAAGCCCCAGTGAATGACCGTATGCCGACATCTCGCGAAGACGTTCCAGTTCGGCGTTGCTTTCCTCTATCCGCCCTTCGGCGAACAGGTCGCAATAAGCCCCGGCGTGCAGTTCAACAATCTCGGCACCGATCCGGTGCGCGGCCTCGACCTGTCGCATGTCGGCGGCGATAAAGATTGACACGCGACACCCTGCCTCGCGCAAAGGCGCAATGAAATGCGCCAGCTTGTTTTCCTCGCGCGCCACTTCCAGCCCGCCTTCGGTGGTGCGTTCCTCGCGCTTTTCCGGCACGATGCAGACCGCGTGCGGTTTGTGACGCAGGGCAATTGCCTGCATTTCGTCCGTCGCGGCCATTTCAAAGTTGAGCGGCACCGTCAGCATCTCCATCAGCCCGTCGATATCGGCGTCGCTGATATGGCGACGATCCTCGCGCAGATGCGCGGTTATGCCGTCGGCACCGGCGTCTTCGGCCAATTTGGCTGCGCGCAGGGGGCTGGGATAGTCGCCGCCGCGGGCGTTCCGCACCGTTGCTACGTGGTCGATATTCACCCCAAGGCGCAAAAGCTTGTCAGTCATGTCACGAATCCCAAGTGTCAGTTCACCCCGACCCTAAGACGTTTCCCGTTAACATTGAATCAGAATTCACCCCATGAGTGGGCGAATTCCGATGCCGGATGCCTCAAGGTAAAATGAAACCGCTGTCGTGCGCAATTTAACCGGTGTCGGTCTCTTGTGCCGCTTTTTTGCGGATCGCTTCGAACTTGGCCTTGATGCGCTTGCGGCGGCGTTTCTGATAGGCGCGGATGAAGGTGAGGGAAATGTAGTAAAAGATCGTCGCCGTGATCGCCCCGGGGATCAACCCACCAACCAGATAGGGGTGAAACACCTCGCGAAAGAATACTTCGAGTCCGTGCCAATCCGGGTCTTTACCGGTGAACAGGGCGATGAAGTTACTTTTCAGATCATCGCCGGCATCAATGAACTTACCCAGGAACGACCGATGCGTCCCTTCGTCAAATTCGGTCCCCAACAGGAAGTGCCCGGTTTTGAGCGACACCACTCCAATCGGCACATAGGTCAGCGGATTGCCAAAGAAGGTGGCCATCAAGGCGGCCAGAATATTGGCGCGCATGGACCGCGCAATCAAAAATGCGACCAGAAAATGAACGGTATAAAATGGCGTGAATGTGGTGAACACCCCGGCCCAGATGCCGCGCGCGATACGTTCGGGCGAATCAGGCAGGCGGCGAATGCGGTGTTTGATATACAGATACGCGCGTCCCCAACCGCCGCGCGGCCAGAGGAATTCTCCGGTCGCGCGCAACAGTGACCTTGGGTCGCGGCGTTTGAATACCAACGAAGTCGTCCTTTTCCTGTCGTTTGCCGGGGGTTAGCCGGTCATTACCCCTTTTTTGACCTTCTCGCGAAACCGTTCGGTGGCGGCCACGTCAGTGTCAGCTTCAAGGGTCAGCATCAGGGAATGCAATTGTTCCACATCACGCAACTCAACATTGACCATCAAGCGGTAAAAATCTGGTTTTCTGTCGACAATTTCAAGGTTACTTATGTTCGCCTTCTTCTCGCCGATCAATGTGCAAATGCGCCCCAGCACGCCCGCGTCATTGCCAATGGTCAGATCAAGTGTCGCACCGTAAGCCGGCGGGTGGGTGCCACTGTGCCAGCGCAGATCGACCCAGCGCTCGGGCTGTTCTTCGTAGGTGATCAGACGATCGCAATCAATGGCATGCACCACCACACCTTTGCCGCGATAGGTGATGCCGACGATGCGTTCCCCCGGCAAGGGCTGACAACAAGGCGCGCGATCAAACGACTGGCCGGGGTCCAGACCAATCACCGCATGCAACATCGGGATCTGGTCGCCTTTTTCCGGGGCCAGATCCGGGTAAACCGCCTGAACCACGTCATGCGCGGTAAGTTCGGCACTGCCCAGGCGCGCCAGAATTTCGTCGCCACTGGCCAGGCGCATGTTCTTGGCGGCGGTGGCCATCACTTTGTCGGTGGCCTTGCGCCCGACATGTTCAAACGCTGACCGGGCCAGTTCACAGCCCAGTTTGATGAACCGTTCCCGGTCCACCTCGCGCAGGGCACGCCGAATGGCGGTGCGGGCTTTGCCGGTGGTGGCGATGTCCAGCCAGCTTACCTGTGGTGTCTGACCTTCGGCGGTAATGATCTCAACCGACTGGCCATTTTTCAGCCGGGTCCAAAGCGGCACGCGGATGCCGTCCACCTTGGCCCCAACGCAAGCAGAACCAATGCGGGTATGGATCGAATAGGCATAGTCAATTGGTGTCGCACCACGGGGCAGTTTGACAACATCGCCCTTGGGGGAAAAACAGAATACCTGGTCCGAGTACATTTCCAGTTTTACGGCTTCCAGAAAATCCTCGTGGTTTTCTTCGTCGTCAAACTGTTCTGACAGCCCGGAAATCCACTTGACCGGATCAACCGCAAACGGGTTATTCGATCTTACGCCATCGCGATAAGACCAATGCGCGGCGACGCCGGTTTCAGCCACATCATGCATTTGGCGTGTGCGTATCTGCACCTCAACCCGCTTGCCATCCCGCCCTGACACAGTCGTATGGATCGAGCGGTAGCCGTTGCTTTTGGGCTGAGAGATATAATCCTTGAACCGCCCCGGCACCGCGCGCCAACGTTGGTGGATCGCGCCCAGAGTGCGGTAACAATCTTCTTCGTTGTCGGTGATGATGCGAAAACCATAGATATCCGACAGCCGCGAAAAACCCTGATCCTTTTCCTGCATCTTACGCCAGATCGAAAACGGCTTTTTCGCGCGGCCAAATACTTCGGCCTCGACCCCGGCCTTTTCCAATTCACTGCGCATGTCGCCGGTGATCCGGTGGATCACATCGCCGGTTTCGCGTTGCAGGGTGATAAAGCGGCGGATGATCGATTGACGCCCTTCGGGGTTGAGGATGCGGAACGATATATCCTCAAGCTCATCGCGCATCCATTGCATGCCCATGCGCCCGGCAAGTGGCGCATAGATATCCATCGTTTCGCGGGCCTTTTGCACCTGCTTGTCGGGCGACATTGATTTGATCGTGCGCATATTGTGCAACCGGTCCGACAGCTTGACCAGAATCACCCGCAGGTCCTTGGACATCGCCATGAACAGCTTGCGAAAGTTTTCGGCCTGTTTTGTCTCGGTGCTGGACAATTGCAGGTTGG
The DNA here is from genome assembly GCA_021648025.1 of Paracoccaceae bacterium. GTDB lineage: Bacteria > Pseudomonadota > Alphaproteobacteria > Rhodobacterales > Rhodobacteraceae > NVQY01. The sequence goes on along the minus strand of JAKITO010000014.1, from coordinate 43,404 downwards.
TCAGCTTGGTGACCCCGTCAACCAACCCTGCCACCTCGGCACCAAAGCGCTTTTCCACTTCGCCGTATGACGCCTTGGTGTCCTCGATCGTGTCGTGCAACAGGGCGGTTATGATGGTCGCATCATCCAGCCGCTGCTCGGTCAGAATCGCAGCCACCGCGACGGGATGCGAGAAATAGGGCTCTCCCGATATACGGAACTGGCCCTCGTGCATCTCCTTGCCATAGGCATAGGCGGTGGCAATCTTGTCAGTATTGGTCTTTGGGTTGTAGATGCCAACCAAAGCAATCAGATCTTCGACTGAAATCATCTGATTGCCACCATGGAAGGTTGGTTAACCCTGTCCTTGCGCTTCCATCAGCGCGCGCAACAGTTTTTCTTCGGACATATCGTCCTCAACCGGCTTGTCGGATTCACCACCCATCAACAGGGCCATCGAATCTTCCTCAGGCTCATCCACTTCGATCTGGTTCTGATTGCTTTCGATCAACCGCTCGCGCAGGTCATCTGCACTTTGGGTTTCCTCGGCAATCTCGCGCAGCGACACAACCGGGTTCTTGTCGTTGTCGCGGTCAACAGTGATTGGTGCACCGGCGGCAATCTCGCGTGCCCGGTGGGCCGCCAACATCACCAGTTCAAACCGGTTCGGTACCTTGTCAACACAGTCTTCAACCGTCACGCGGGCCATATGGCGCACTCCAAAAATGAAAATGGGTCCAGAGGCCGGTTATGTAATGGCGAATCCCCGGATTGACAAGCGGTGAAATGTCATTTTCCCGCGTCAGATTGCGCGAACCGTTTCAACATCTGCCGCTAACAGATGCCTGCACATCTCACGAACACTCTGCCCCAGCACCGGATGCACCCAATCGGGTGCGATATCCAACAGTGGCAACAACACAAACGCCCGGTCCTGCATTCGCGGATGCGGCAGGATCAATTGATCCGGTGCAGCCCATGTTTGCCCTGACCGGGGCAGGTCGCACCAGACCCGGAACGCTTCATGGTCCGGCAGAACCTCTTGATCGACGGCCAACAAATCCAGATCCAACGTCCGCATCCCCCACCGTTGGACGCGAACCCGCCCGAATCGGTGCTCAATCCGGTGTAATATTTGCAGGATTTCAGCCGCAGATTGATTACTGCTGATGCAGATTGCCGCATTCACATATTCCGGAGCGGTTCCGTCAGGGAAGCTTGGCGTCCTGAAAAACCGGCTGACGCTGCGTAAGGTCAAGCCCGCATCACACATGTTTTTAATAGCATACGTTAGCGTTTTCGCAGGTTTTCCCACCTCCGAAGGCAGGTTTCCGCCCAGAGCGATAAAGGCGTTTGAATGGACTCGCGTCATGATTGACCCATTTTTCAGACAAGGCTACACTTGCGGTACATCCTAAAACACCTATTTTGGCCATACCGCTTCGCTAATTTAAGCATTCACTCACGGAACACCACTGATAACCAAGGCAAGGCGGCCTACCGGAAGGACACTACCAATGTTTTACAAAGACGAACGGCTCGCGCTGTTCATCGACGGTTCGAATCTCTATGCCGCCGCAAAGGCATTGGGATTTGATATCGATTACAAGTTATTGCGTCAGGAATTTATGCGCCGCGGCAAGATGTTGCGCGCCTTTTATTACACTGCTTTGCTTGAAAATGATGAATATTCGCCCATCAGACCCCTGGTTGACTGGCTGCATTACAACGGCTTCACCATGGTCACCAAACCGGCCAAAGAATACACCGACAGCATGGGGCGTCGGAAAGTCAAAGGCAACATGGACATCGAACTGGCCGTGGACGCCATGGAACTGGCGCCGCGGGTTGACCATATCGTGCTGTTTTCCGGCGATGGCGATTTCCGCCCGCTGGTGGCCAGCCTTCAGCGTCAGGGCGTGCGGGTTTCAGTGGTTTCCACCATCCGCAGCCAGCCGCCGATGATCTCGGACGACTTGCGCCGTCAGGCCGACAATTTCATCGAACTGGATGAATTGAAGGATGTGATTGGTCGCCCGCCGCGCGAAATGCCGATTGAGCCACGTGAACCCCATGATCACCGCGACAGTGAACCGCACACCACCACACCCACTTCCAGCGTTTCACTGGCCAGCGGACAGTAAGTTATCAGTAATCTATCCGGGGGCCGGACCACTCGTCGGCCCCCGGATTTACCCACTCAGTTCGACAACTCAGCGTCTGTGTTGATCTTGTTGTGCTGTGCGATTACCTGTTCGGGCCAGGTGCTTTTTATATAGGCCAGAACGGCAATTATTTCGTCTTCCGCAAGGATATCGCCAAAACCGATCATCCGACTGCGATAGCTGCCACCAACCACGGCTTCGGTCCCGTCACGGGTGATCCGGATCAGTAAAGTATCCGGGTGATGCCAGGTATGGCCCGACTGATCATGCGGCGGGGCGGGTAAAAACCCGTCTTCGTCCTGTCTGCGCCAGTCTGGTTCGCCTTGCAGGTCCGCTCCGTGACAACTGGCGCAATTCGCGGCGTAAATTTCACGCCCTTGCGTGGTAATACCAGCGTCCTGATAAGGCTGCCCAGCCTGCGGTTCAGGCCAGTAGGCCCAACCGAAAGCCACCAGGCCACCCGCCAATACCAAGCCAATCAAAACTTTGTTCATTTGCAAGCTCCCAATGCAACGTTCACTAGCCGTCTTTGCAGCTTCCCCCGCTGGAAGGTCCAGCCAGCCCGGTGTGACAGAGCGTCGCTCACGTATATCTCTGGACCAATGCCTCGCAAACCCTTACCCCATCCCTCGTGAAGGAGCCCGCGACATGCCCATCCCGCCGCTGACCATCTATCTTGCCGCCCCGCGCGGGTTTTGCGCGGGCGTGGACCGGGCCATCAAGATTGTCGAAATGGCGCTGACCAAATGGGGCGCGCCGGTTTATGTGCGCCACGAAATTGTGCACAACAAATTTGTCGTTGACGGCCTCAAGGCCAAGGGTGCGGTGTTTGTCGAAGAATTAAGCGACGTCCCCAGCGACCGCCCGGTGATATTCTCGGCGCACGGTGTACCAAAATCAGTCCCGGCCGAGGCCACACGTCGTCGCATGATCTTTGTCGATGCCACCTGTCCGTTGGTCAGCAAGGTGCATATCGAGGCCCAGCGCCACGCCGACAACGGGTTGCAGGTCATCATGATCGGCCACAAGGGTCACCCGGAAACCATTGGCACCATGGGGCAGTTACCGGACGGCGACGTGTTGTTGGTGGAAACCACCGATGATGCCAATACCATCGCGGTCCGTGACCCCGGCGCAATCGCCTTTGTCACCCAGACCACCCTGAGTGTCGACGATACCGCCGATATCATCGCCGCCCTCAAATCCCGTTTCCCGGCAATTGTCAGCCCGCACAAGGAAGACATCTGTTACGCCACCACCAACCGGCAGGCAGCGGTGCGCGCCATCGCCCCAAAGGTTGACGCCATGCTGATCGTCGGCGCGCCCAATTCGTCCAATTCCCGCCGTCTGGTCGAGGTCGGAACCCGGGCTGGCTGCGCATATTCGCAACTGGTGCAACGCGCCACCGACATTGACTGGCGGGCGTTGACGGGCATCAGCAGCATCGGTATCACCGCCGGGGCCTCGGCGCCTGAACTGCTGGTCACCGAAGTCATTGATGCGTTTCGCGCACGGTTTGACGTGCAGGTCGAAATGGTCGAAACTGCCGTTGAGAACGTCGAATTCAAAGTACCGCGCGTTTTGCGCCAGCCCGCTTAAAGGACCGAAATATGCTGTCAGCCCAGTTTCTTCTTACCACATTGGTTGTGGTCCTCGCCCCGGGCACCGGCGTTATCTACACCTTGGCCACCGGGTTGGGCCGGGGTCGCACCGCCGCAATCTGGGCCGCTGTGGGCTGTACCATTGGCATCGTGCCACACCTTTTGGCCGCAACCCTTGGGCTGGCCGCATTGCTGCACACCTCGGCCTTGTTGTTTCAGATCGTCAAATTCGCCGGGGTCGCCTATTTGCTTTATCTGGCCTGGCAGATGCTGAAAACTGGCGGCGCCTTGTCGGTCGGCACCGAAACCTCGACCCTTTCGGGCCTTCGCATCGCCCGCCGCGGGGCGCTTATCAACATCCTTAACCCCAAGCTCTCGCTGTTCTTTCTGGCCCTATTACCGCCATTCCTGTCGGGCAACCCGGCAACCGCAACGTTGGAAATGATCGCACTTGGCAGCCTGTTCATGGGTGTCACCTTTGGCGTCTTCGTGTTTTACGGCGTATTTGCTGCCACCGCCCGCCGCTGGCTGATCGAAAGCGAAACGGCGATGCACTGGCTCAATCGTGGATTTGCCGCGATCTTTGCCGGCCTGGCCGCCCGCCTGGCGGTTGAGCGCGCCTGATCACGAGACCCGACATGCCAGATCCCCAAACCATCCGCGTCTATGACGCGCGCGCCGCTGAATATGCCGCCGTCAACGTCAAGGATAATTCGTCCGAGGCCCAATTGCCCGGCTTTATCCAGGCCTGCCTGCCCGGCGGTCATGTGCTGGATCTGGGCTGTGGCCCCGGCGCATCGGCGGCAATGATGGCGCAGGCCGGGCTGACGGTAGACGCCAGCGATGCTTCGGGCGAAATGGTGGCTTTGGCCGCCCGCCACCCCGGCGTCAACGCCTTTCAAGCCCTGTTCAGCAACATCTCGGGCCACAACATTTACGACGGTATCTGGGCCAGCTTCTGCCTGCTGCACGCACCACGCGCAGATTTCCCCGATCACCTTGCGGCCCTGCACAAGGCCCTGAAACCGGGCGGAGCATTCTATATCGGGATGAAACTGGGCACCGGTGAGGTGCGCGATTCAATCGGGCGACTTTACACCTATTACACGACCAAAGAACTGGACAGCCACCTGACCCAAGCCGGGTTCAATAATTTTCACCACCTCTTTGGCCGCTCCAAAGGTCTGGACGGCGAAATGTCTGATTATGTGGCGATACTGGCCCATGGCTGAGCTGTTCGCATATACCGATGGTGCCTGTTCGGGCAATCCCGGCCCCGGTGGCTGGGGCGTTTTGATGCGGGCGATGGACGGTGGGAAAATCGTCAAACAGCGCGAACTCAAAGGCGGCGAGGCGGATACAACCAACAATCGGATGGAACTAATGGCGGCGATCCGCGCATTGGAAGTGTTGGAGCGTGCGTCAACCATCACCATTGTCACCGACAGTGCTTATGTCAAAAACGGCGTCACCTCCTGGATTCACAGCTGGAAGCGCAATGGCTGGAAAACCTCGGCAAAAAAGCCGGTGAAAAACGTCGAACTCTGGCAACGTCTGGATTTGGCTCAGGCTCGTCACAGCGTCACATTTGAATGGGTCAAGGGCCACGCCGGCCACGAAGAAAACGAACTGGCTGACGAATTGGCGCGCGCGGGCATGCAGCCGTTCAAGTAACCCGCGAAGAAAGCCCCCTTTTGGGGCTTGATGAGCGGCCCCTCAACCCTTCAGTGACTTGCGATGGGTGAACCACGCCCTCACAACCATCGCCGCATAGGCAAAACAGAACAACGACAAGGTGATCCATGCAAAGGTCCAGAACGCGGCTGCCACAAATGCAAACCCCACCAGAAAAAACTTAACATTACCCCGTGATATGCGGATCGTCTTGAACGACCAGGTGGGAATATGGCTGATCATCAACAGGCCGATCACCACCACATACACGCCGTTCACCACTGATGGCAGCAACCTTGCATCGTCAAACGCAAACGACAGGTACATCGGCAACATCACCAGCAACGCCCCTGCCGGGGCTGGCACACCAACAAAAAACTCGCCCGTGGCTTCTTCGGCTTCCTCGGACTTGCCGGCCACGTTGAACCGCGCCAGCCGCACCACACAGCACACCGCATAGACCAGTGCCGCAATCCAGCCTGCCCCGCGCACATCCTGCAAGGCCCAGAAAAACACGATCAACGCCGGAGCCACGCCAAAGTTCAGAAAATCCGCCAGTGAATCCAGTTCGGCCCCCATTTTGCTGTCGGCCCCCAGCAGCCTTGCCAACCGCCCGTCCAAAGCATCCAGCACGCTTGCCACCAGAATAAGCTGCACCGCCAGCAGGTAATGCCCCTGCACCCCGAAACGAATGGCCGTCAGACCGGCACAGATCGCGCCGATTGTCAGCATGTTCGGCAACAGCTGAAATATCGCAAACTCGGATTTGGCGCGTTGGACAGGTTTGCTCATGGGTCAGCCCGCTGCTCCGCTGTCCACCTTCGCCAGCACCGTCTCACCGGCAATCATCGTCTGGCCAACACTCACCAGCGGCTCAACCCCGTCAGGCAGATACACATCAAGCCGAGAGCCAAAGCGGATCAACCCAAACCGTTCGCCCGTGCCCATCATCACACCCGGCTTGATGAAACAAACGATGCGCCGTGCCACCAGCCCGGCGATCTGCACCACTGCCAGATCGCGGCCATCCTGCATTTTGATCCGCAGTGAATTACGTTCGTTGTCGTCGCTGGCCTTGTCCAGCTCGGCACTCAGAAATTTGCCCGGACGATAGGCAATTGCAGTGACTTCGCCCGCTATCGGCACCCGGTTCACGTGGCAGTCAAACACGCTCATGAATACGCTGATGCGGGTCAATGCCTGGTCCGGCATGCCCAGTTCGGCAGGCGGCACCGCCGGTTCAATCAGCGATATCACCCCGTCCGCCGGGCTGATCACCAGACCGTCGCGCGATGGCGTCACCCGTTCCGGGTCGCGAAAGAAATAATAGCACCAGATGGTCAGGACCACGCCGATCCAGCCCAGAAAGGACGCAATCCAGAACAGCACCAGCGTTATTGCCGCAAAGATCGCCACAAACCGGATGCCTTCCTTGTGCATCGGTTTGATAAAAGTTCCGAGCAGATTCATGTCAGGTAATTCCAGATGCTGTTGTCAGAGATACTCTTTTAGGCCCAAAGCCCGGGAATAACAAAGGCAAACTGGTTTACTGTGCGTTCACTTGCGCCCATAGGTCTGCCACAGCCAGATCAGCAACATTGCCCCCAGAACCGCGCCGACAAATCCTGACATCCAGCCCATCACCGTCAATAACCCGCGCAGGATCAACCCGCCGATCAACGCGCCGCCAATGCCGATGGCAATGGTGGTGACCATGTTGGCTTTGATTTTCATGAACCTGGTGGCCAGATACCCGGCCGCAGCCCCGATGATGATCAATGCGATGATACCCATAAGAAACTCCTATTTCTTGCGCCAATGAAACGGCACGATAACCAACGCACCAACCGATGACACAATGGCGTTCAGCCCCGCAGACCCAAAGCCGATGCCAAACATCAGGCGCACGAAATAAAACAGGAACGCGCCGCCGACGCAGATGATGATGGATTGCAGATAACCATTGCTGGTAAACCGGGATTTCTCGGCAGCGTAGCCAACGATACCGGCAATCACCACGGTGCCCATGATGGTGGGGAACATTTCCGCCTCCTTAAAGCTGTGTGCCTTTCGGCACGGGCCAACCACGCAGGAATGTAACCTGATCCTGCGCCCCTTTGCCAGCCCGTTGCAGGCGGGTCAGCCTTACCGCGCCAGTGCCGCATGCCACCGTCAGATCATTGTCCAGCGCCACACCTGGTGGTCCCGATTGATCCACCAGTTGCGATCCCAGCAGCTTGACCCGTTGATCGTTGATCATACACCACGCACCGGGAAAGGGCGACAGCCCGCGGATTTGCCGGTCGATGTCCTGTGCGGGCCGGGTCCAGTCAATCTTTGCTTCGTCTTTGTCGATCTTGGACGCATAGGTCACGCCCAATTCCGGTTGCACCTTGGGTGTCAGACCATCGAGGTTTTCCAGCGCCTCAACAATCAGTGCCGCCCCGATAATTGACAGCCGGTCATGTAATCCGCCAGTGGTTTCACCGGCGCCAATCGGCGTTGTCACCTGTAACAGAACCGGACCGGTGTCCAGCCCCGCCTCCATCTGCATGATGCAGATGCCGGTGGTTTTATCACCCGCCATGATGGCGCGGTGGATCGGGGCCGCTCCGCGCCAGCGGGGCAATTCGCTGGCGTGGATATTCAGGCATCCCCGGCGGGGGGCATCAAGAATGGCCTGCGGCAGGATCAGGCCGTAAGCGACCACCACGGCAATGTCCGCTTCAAGCCTCGCGAACGCTTCAATCGCCTGCGGGGCCTTCAGGGACGTTGGATGGCAAACGGTCAGGTTCAGACCTTCGGCTTTTGCCTGCACCGGCGAGGGGCGGGGTTTTTTGCCGCGCCCGGCAGGCCGGGGGGGCTGGCAATAGACGGCGGCGATGTCATGGCCTGCCGCCACCAATGCCTCCAGCACCGGCACCGAAAATTCCGGGGTGCCCATGAATACCACTCTCATCGCTTTAGCCCCGCCTTGCGGGCACGGCGCAGCAGCATGTCGCGCTTTATCTTCGACAGGTTGTCGAAGTACATTCGCCCGTTCAGATGGTCGATCTGATGTTGTACGCTGGTTGCCTCAAGCCCGACAAAGTCACGCCGGTTGATCACCCCGGCTTCGTCAAGATAGCGGACCGTCACTGCCCTTGGACGTTTGATCAAGGCCGAGAAACCGGGCAGACAGGGGCTGGCCTCATTATGCTCGCGCAATTCGACCGACGCATGCAGGATTTCCGGATTGGCCATCCGCACGGCCCGCCCCCGTTCCTTAGACCCATCAACCACCGCCAACCGCAACATCACCCCGATCTGAGGCGCGCCAAGGCCGACGCCGGGCATGGCCTCCATCGTGTCGATCATATCGGTCCAGATAGCGCGGATATCATCGGTGATCTTGTCTACCGGGGCGGCAACGGCGCGCAACCGTTTGTCCGGCCACATCAGAATGGCGCGCGCAGCCACGTTCAGCCCCGCGCCATTTCGCGTTTCAGTTTCTGCATCTTGCGGGTGATCATCTGACGTCTCAGCGGCCTGAGATAGTCAATGAACAGCTTGCCATCCAGATGATCAATTTCATGCTGAACGCAAGTCGCCCACAGCTTGTCAAACACCTGTTGCCGGGCTTTGCCATCCCGGTCAATCCAGGCCACTTCAACCTCGGCGGGCCGGGTGACTTCGCCGTATTGTTCCGGGATCGACAGGCACCCTTCGTCATAGGTGCTGGTCTCGTCCGAGGTGGCAATGACCATAGGGTTGAACATCGCCATCGGCTGTGGCGGCGCCCCTTCTTCCTTGATGCAATCCAACACGATCAGCCGCGACAGAACCCCGACCTGAGGCGCCGCCAGCCCGATACCAGGCGCGTCATACATGGTTTCAAGCATATCATCGGCCAAAGACCGCAACGCATCCGACAGGTCATCAACCGGGGCGCAGGTCTTTTTCAGGCGGGGATCTGGGTGAATCAGGATGTTGCGTTTCATCTTTACCGGCATCAATTGTCGCGTTGCCCTCGCATTTAGGCGATATCCTTGGCCGGGGCAACGCCTGCCCTTGCACCCGATGAATTTGTCGTTAGCCTGCCCGCAAACTAATCCGGGGAAAACCATGAACTTTGACACGATTATAGACCGCTTTGGCACGAGTTGCGCCAAATGGGACATGATGGAAAACATCTATGGCGTGCCTGCCGAAGATGGCTTGGCGATGTGGGTTGCAGATACGGATTTCCGCCCGCCTCAGGTGGTTCTGGACAAGATGCAAGGGTTGGTTGACCATGGCATCTTTGGCTATGTCGCGCCGCAAAAAGACCTGCATGCGGCAATTGCCTGGTGGATGAAAACCCGGCATGACTGGCAGGTGGACCCGGATTGGATTTTCACCACCACCGGATTGATCAATGCGGTTGGCCTGTGCCTTGATGCCTTTACCAAACCAGACGATGGCATTGTCCTGTTCACCCCGGTCTATCACGTCTTTGCCAAGGTGATCCGCGCCGCTGGGCGGCAGGTGGTTGAATGCCCTCTGGTCAATAACGATGGCCGCTATGAAATGGATTTCGATGCCTATGATGCGCAGATGACCGGCAATGAAAGCATGGTTATCCTGTGTTCGCCCCACAACCCGGGTGGCCGTGTCTGGACCCGCGCCGAATTGCAGGGGTTGGGTGATTTCTGCAAGCGACACGACCTGAAACTGATCTCGGACGAAATTCATCACGATCTGGTTTTCAAAGGCCACAAACATCTCCCGATGACCGAGGCCGACCGCTCGGTTGTGGACCGGACCATCATTCTGACGGCACCCTCCAAGACATTCAACATTGCCGGGCTGCACAACGGCAATGTGATCATCGAAGACGATGCCTTGCGGGCGCAGTTTGGCGCGCGGATGGCGGCGCTGGCGGTGGCAGGAAACACCTTTGGCCAGTTCGCGGCAATGGCGGCCTATTCACCGGAAGGGGCGGAATGGGTGGATGCGCAGATGGCCTATCTTGACCGCAACCGGCAGATGCTGGATCAGGCCATAGACGGCATTCCCGGACTGTCTTCGATGCCTTTAGAATCAACCTTTCTGGCTTGGGTCGATTTCTCGGACACCGGGATGACGCCGGAAGAATTCACTTCTCGGGTCGAGAAAACGGCCAGGATTGCCGTGAACCACGGCGGCACATTCGGGACCGGAGGCGAGATGTTCTTACGGTTCAATTTCGGCACTCAGGCGTCACGAGTGGCCGAGGCGTGCAAGCGCCTGACATCGGCTTTTGGCGATCTACAGTAACACTGCCGGCGTTAGGTTATTCCAGCAACCCAACCGGCGCTTCGATCTCGCGATAGAAATCAAGCGGGGCGTGGTCCTGCGCGCTGGTGTTGCGTTTGAATTCGTAACACATCTCGCCTGCATCCAGCTCGGACGCGACAATCAGGCACTGATAGATGTGACGCCCGCCATCATAGATATCGACCAACCCGCGCATCACCGGGGCATTCTCGGCCTCGACCGCAAAGCCGTCTTTCCAAAGGCGCAGCACCGGGACATATTGCTCCCCCACCAACACCCGCAAACGGCTGGCTTTCTTCAACGCAGCAATCTGCGCAGCTTTCAGGCCCTCGCGGACCTCTTTGGACATATAAGTAGACATGACAGCAGCTATTTCCTGAAACTAGACCTTCACACTGAACCGCAGCAGACGAGAATCAAGCCTCTGGTTCAGCTCTGCCCACTCTAACCCAAATTTGTTGCGCAAAGGTAGCACATTACTTTTCCTTTGGTTGTGTACCCGTGCAGACAGGTTGTGCGCCAACAGTCATGGGGGTTTTGGCAATTTCGCTTATGGTGGGCTCATGCGCAAAAAGGAGACCCCGATGGGATTGTTGATTGACGGCAAATGGCACGACACATGGTATGAAACCAAATCTACCGGTGGGGCATTCAAACGGGCCGATGCGCAGTTTCGCAACTGGATCACCGCCGAAGGTGCTGCCGGGCCAAGTGGTGTGGGTGGGTTCAAGGCGGAACCGGGGCGTTATCATTTGTATGTCAGCCTTGCCTGTCCCTGGGCGCACCGGGCACTGATCTTTCGTGTACTCAAGGGGCTGGGCGACATAATCGACGTCTCGGTTGTGCACCCGGATATGCTCTTGAACGGCTGGACATTTGAAACGGACGACCACGGGGCCACCGGCGATGCCCTGTTTGGGTCAGAGTTCGCCCACCAGATCTATACCCGCGCTGATCCGGGTTTCAGTGGCCGTGTGACGGTGCCGATCCTTTGGGACAAGGCGCAAGGCACCATCGTATCCAATGAAAGTTCGGAAATCATCCGCATGTTCAATTCCGCCTTTGACGGGCTGACCGGCAATTCAGACGATTATTGGCCCGCCGAACTGCGTAGCGAAATAGAAAAAATAAATTCCCGGATCTACGATACCGTCAACAATGGTGTCTATAAGTGCGGATTTTCCACTACCCAAGGTGCTTATGATGCCGCCGTGGGGCCGCTGTTTGACAGCCTCGACTGGCTCGAATCACATCTGGCGACCTGTCGCTATCTTATGGGCGACCAAATCACCGAGGCCGATTGGCGGCTGTTCACCACCCTGATCCGGTTTGATCCGGTCTATCACCTGCATTTCAAATGCAACCGCAGGCGGTTGGTTGATTACCCCAACCTTTGGGGCTTTACCCGTGAACTTTATCAATGGCCAGGTGTCGCCAAAAGTGTTGGGATGCTGCACATCGTACGGCATTATTACTTTAGCCATGACAATATTAACCCACACCGGATCATTCCGGTTAACCCGGTCCTTGACTACCACGAACCGCATGGGCGGGGTTAGGGCGTAGACGCGTAATGTTCGACCATAGCTGCCAGATCTTCAGGCGGCGTGGCGCTTTGCACATATGCGCAAGCGTTTGAGCTATGGGCAAAAATTGATCCGTCCGAGAAAAAGCTGGTGTTGGTGACAAAGATCACCCGCGTGTCTGGCCTGCGGTAACTGGCGAAATCTGCGACGGCCAGGGCGCTGCCTTCGTCCAGCACCAGATCAAGAACCATGATACAATAATCCTCGTTGCATAAGGCAAGGGTCGCTTCATCCTGGCTCTGGACCAGGGTCACCAAAGCGCCCATCCTTTCCAGATGCCGCTGCCAAAGCGATCCCAGCTCTGGTTTACTTTCTACAATCAAGACATTCATATCACGATACCCGGCACGTCCCCTTGGTTCTGATTGCGCCAATCCCCTAACACCAAGTGATGTGAAGAAGATATTAATAACGTCTTAACGAAATCCTAAGGCAAACCGCCCGATATTGGAATACTTGCTTGTCCGGCAATTTTCCGCCTGATACCGGTTTTAAGGCAGATACCGGGCATTCAAAGGACCGCCAATGCTTTTCCCACACTTTCTCCGAATTGCTGCCTGTTAAATGATCCTTGTTCTGGCCATGCTTTTAGACGCAACATTGGGCGAGCCGTCGTGGCTCTGGTCGCGCATCCCGCATCCGGCCGTTGTCATGGGCCGTATGATCAACTGGCTGGACAACTCCTTGAACACCGGCGCGTTCCTGCGTTCCAAAGGCGTGATGCTGGTGTTACTGCTCGTCGCGGCGGCCTTGTTGCTGGGATGGGGCCTGACCCAATTGGGCCCGGTTGCCGAAGTCCTTTGTGCGGCGATAATGATTGCCCAGCGGTCCCTGGTCGACCATGTCAGCGCCGTCGCAGATGCCCTGCGCCGGTCTTTGCCTGAAGGCCGTCAAACGGTTGCCCATATTGTCAGTCGCGATTGCAGCAATATGACCACAAGCCAAGTGACCCGCGCCGCCATTGAGAGCGCTTCGGAAAACCTCGGTGACGGGGTTATCGCCCCGCTGTTCTGGTTTGCCATCGCCGGGCTGCCGGGGCTGTTGATCTACAAAATGATCAACACCGCCGACAGCATGATCGGCTACCGCACCGCCCGTTATGCTGAATTTGGGTGGGCCTCGGCCCGGTTTGACGACCTGCTAAACCTGGTCCCCTCCCGTCTGACCGGCCTGATAATTGCCGCCCTGTCTGGCCAGATGCATGACTGGCCTGCCATTGCCGCCGATGCCCGTTCCCACCGCTCGCCCAATGCCGGTTGGCCCGAGGCAGCGATGGCGCGGGCCCTGAACGTCGCCCTGGCCGGCCCGCGCAGTTATGACGGCAAGATGCAACAATTGGCGTGGGTCAATGGCACAGCCCGCCAGGACAGCGGCCCTGAGGATATTGACGACGCGGTAAACATGCTCTGGAAAGCCTGGGGTTTGGCCCTTATTGTTGCCATTGCTTTCGCTACTGCTCAAACGTTACTCTGACCACTATCAATTTCAGGATATTCATTCATGCGCCTTTTCCCAACTCTCGCAGCCTTGCTGGTCTTTTCCACTCCGTTATACGCCCAGTCAAACACCTCGTGCGGCGGCTCGTTCTCAGGTTTTGTCAAAGGCCTGAAGTCCGAAGCCGTAAGCGTCGGCCACGCCCCGGCCCAGGTCAACGCCTTCTTTCAAAGCGTCAAAAAAGACCCCGCCGTCATCAAGGCCGACCGCTCCCAAGGCGTGTTCCAAAAACCGTTCATCGACTTTTCCCGGCGTCTGATCTCGCAAAACCGCATCGACAAGGGCAAAAAGATGTCGCGCAAATTTGACGCCATTTTTGCCCGGATCGAGGCGCAGTATGGCGTGTCCCGCGGCGTTTTGCTGGCGTTCTGGGCGTTTGAAACCGACTACGGCGGCTTTCAGGGCAATTTCAACACCCTGAACGCGCTTGTCACCCTGTCGCATGATTGTCGCCGCCCCAACCTGTTCCGGCCACATATTTTTGCCGCCTTGTCGCTTTATGAACTTGGCAATTTCGACCCGAACCGTACCACCGGCGCCTGGGCGGGTGAAATTGGCATGGTGCAGATGCTGCCGCGCGATATTCTGGAAAATGGCGTGGACGGCGATGGCGATGGCAAGGTCAGCCTGAAAACCTCAGCCCCCGACGCCCTGATGTCCGGGGCCAAAATGTTGTCGGAACTTGGCTGGCGTGCCAGCGAACCCTGGTTGCAGGAAGTGATTGTGCCCAAAGGCCTCGACTGGTCGCAAACCGGCCCCGCCCACAGCCAAAAGGTTGGCGATTGGGCCAGGCAAGGCGTCAAGGCGCGTAACGGGTCGCTGGGTGCCTCCGGGTTGCAGGCATCAATTATTCTGCCACAGGGGCGCAAAGGCCCGGCCTTTATCGCCTACCCCAATTTCAAGGTGTACTTTGAATGGAACCAAAGTTTTGTCTATGTTTTGACAGCCGCTTATTTTGCCAACCGGCTGGAAGGTTCCGCCGTTTATAACGCCGGGAATCCTGATGTGGGGCTAAACGGGGCGCAGATGAAACAGCTACAGAAGAAACTGCAAGCGCGCGGGCATGATGTGGGCAAGGTCGATGGCATACTTGGCGCGCGCACCCGGCTGGCGGTTCAGGCTGAACAGGCGCGACTGGGCATGCCTGCGGATGCCTGGCCGACGGCAGAGTTGCTGAAACGTCTGTAAATCGGATTGCCGTGTCTACGAATTGTTAGGGAATGTGGTAGATTACTGGTGTTGAGGTAGGTTTCTCAGTGTTATCACCGAAAAACTGCCGCGCAGAGCTGTGAACACTGCGCGGCTCTCTTTCTTGACCTTAGAGGCCGATAGAGGCCGATCAAAAGACGGATGATGGCAACGACCAATGTTCCAGCCGACAGAACCACCATCCACTTAAAGTAAGTTCCATTTCTCAGGTTATCACCTCCAGTCACCGCAAAGGCTTGCGGTTCGTTACAATCAGGGTGATTTTATTTGGAATTTGTTAAACTTCCGCTCTCCGCCGAACGCTTTGTTTACCAGTCGATAAACTCTTCAAATTCCTGAACCTTTGTCACCCACAGCCCCATCATGGCGGCAAAGTCATCACCACTCAGGCCGGAACTGCCAAGAAAGATATCATGCTCGATCCGCACGCTTCCGCCATCCGTGATATAGGCGCGGGCAAAGCGGTTGTTGGCGTTCCATTCGTTGATTTTGGATATCCGTACGCCGCCTTCGGTCTTATAGCCGGAAAACAGCTGAATCTCGGTGCATCGGGAATTATCACGACAGCCGTAGAAATAGATCGGCACTGACGTGCCATAATAATCCACCTTGATCTTTGGGTCGCCAACATCGTCCGTGCCCAGGGAAAACTCCATCCCTTCGGCGTCAAAGAAACGCGCCAGGCTTTCAGGGTCTTTGCCGATAACTTGCTCGGCCTGGCCCAATTGCGGAAACAGGAATGTTGCGGCCAATGCGGCAGCTGAAAGTACTTTCATGGTAAATCTCCAGTTTTAGATGACGTCAGGCTAAAACGACATTGTCCGCTGCACAAGCCTAAGCCGTCAGGCTTTGGTGATATTGCCCATTGGCAGACCCCGCGCGGCGATGGCATTGCGCATGTTTATCACCGGGATGCCCGGACCGGCCAATGCGGCAAAATCGATATCATCGTGGTCGGTCGATACCAAATCCGTGACACTCGTCGTTTTGCCAGCCGAACAAACGCGTATGTGACCAGTTGGCAGCTATGCCACCATCATTTCGGCCTTTCTCAGGTCAACCGACACCAGTTGCGACACCCCCTGTTCGGCCATCGTCACGCCAAACAGGCGGTCCATTCGGGCCATCGTCACCGCGTGGTGGGTAATGATCAAAAACCGCGTATCGGTCTGACGACACATTTCATCCAACAGGTCACAAAACCGCGTGACATTGGCGTCATCCAAAGGCGCGTCCACCTCGTCGAGCACACAAATCGGTGCCGGGTTGGCAAGGAACACGCCAAAGATCAGCGCCAGGGCAGTCAACGTCTGTTCGCCACCACTCAGCAGCGACAGCGTGCTGAGTTTCTTGCCCGGCGGCTGGCACATGATCTCAAGCCCGGCTTCAAGTGGGTCGTCGCTCTCAACCATCACCAGATTGGCCTCTCCACCGCCAAACAGATGGGTGAACAGCAGGGCAAAATTGATGTTGACCTGTTCAAACGCAGTCAAAAGCCGCTCGCGGCCTTCGCGGTTCAGCCCGGAAATGCCGCTGCGCAGCGTCTGGATCGCCTCCATCAGATCGTTCTTTTCGCGCGCCAAAGTGTCATGCTCCTCGCGCACGTCCTTGGCATCTTCTTCGGCGCGCAGGTTCACCGCGCCCAGCGCATCGCGCTGGCGCTTGTGGCGGTTGACTTCGGCCTCAAGTGTTTGCGCCACAGGCATATCGTCCGGCGAGACATCCAATTGGTTCAGCAATTGGTTCGGGGTCAGTTGCTGATCCTCGGCAATCCGCTCGGCGGCGTGCGCCACACTCTCACGCGCCGCTTCGCTGCGCGCCTGTGCTCCGGCGCGCGCTTCGCGCGACTCCGAGGCCAGACGCTCTGCGTCGCGTTCATTCTGAACCGCAGTTCGCTGCGCGGCTTCGCCTTGGCTCAGTTGATCGGTGGCCTCGGCGCTGCGCGCCTCGGCTTTGGTGATTGTCTGCGCGAGCTCTGCTCGCTGAGTCGATATCTGGTTGGGAATGGCCTTCGCTGCGCTCAGTTCACCCTCAGCAGCGGTTTTTCGCCCCGCAAGTTCGCCAATGCGGGTTTCGGCCGTTTCCAACCGGTGCCGCCAGCCGCTCAGTTCTTTGGTCACTTGCTGAGACCGCTTGGTGCGCGCCTCGCCTTCTCGGCGCAATTCGTCATGCGAAGACCGATGTGTCAACATGGTTATCCGCGCGGCTTCAACCGTGTGCTTGATGTCCTCAACTTCGCCCCGAACATTGTCCAGATCATCCAGATCACCCAACCCCTGTTCAGCCTCGGACAGTTGTTTGCGCGCCGACATGGCATCCTCAAGGTGTCGGTTTACCGCCAGTTTCAAATTTTCAAGCCGACCTTGAGACAGGTTCCGCTCGGCCTCGGCCCGGCTTAGTGCCCGTGCCGCATCCGCCATCTGCTGATCGGCCTGGCGACGTGCCAGCCGGGCGGCCTTGTCGGCCTCGCTGACCTCAACCAATTGACGCGACAGCAATTCATGCGCGCCTTTGGCCCCTTCGGCCCGTGCGCCTACCCGCTCCATTTCCTGCTTTAGCGCCTCAAGCCGGTTCAACTGTTCCAACCGCAACGCCGCCGCACTTGGGGCATCTTCGGCCCAGGCGCGATAGCCGTCCCAGCGCCACAGGTCGCCCTCAATCGAAACCAATCTTTGGCCCGGCAACAGCGATGCCTGCAATCCGTTGCCCACGTCCCCGTCAACCAACCCGATCTGGGCAATGCGACGCGCCAAAACCCCTGGCCCCGAGACAAACATATCCAGCGGGGTCACGCCCTTAGGCAACGCCTGATCGCTGTCGTACCCCGGCACCGGCACCCATCCCGACGGTCCGTCTGCCGTTACCAATGGCGCGCGCAGATCATCGGCCAAAGCAGCGCCCAGCGCCTTTTCATACCCCGCCATTACCTTCATCTGGTCCAGCACCTGACCGCCCTCGGCGCCGTCGCGCGCCACCAGTCGCGCCAATGCCGCCATCTCGGCCCGCAATGCCCCGGCCTCGCCTTCGGCTTCGGACCTTTGCGCCCGGGCCTCAGCCTCGCGCGCCTGGGTATCTGTGCGGGCCTCATCCGCCGCCGCCAGATCAACCTCGGCCTGCTCAGCCGCCTGAACGGCCTTCAGTTCTGCGCCCTTGGCCGCCTCAAAATCCGTCGCCGCCTTGTTTACGGTCTGATGCGAAACCTGCACCGCACTTTGCGCCTTGTCCGCCTCGCCTTGCGAACGGGCCAGCATCTTGCGGCTGTCCTCCAACAGACGTTGCGCTGATTGATGTCGCGCCGCCAGCCGTGCCACATCCTCGGTCACTTGCGACAAATGCCCTTCGCGGTCTTGCAAAACTGTCGCCGCGCGGCGCGCCTGTTCCGCAGCATCGTCCAGCTTGGCCTGATGCCCTTCGCTTGCCTTGGCAAGCTCTGTCGCCTCCCAGTCCAGCCGTTCGATGGTTTCGCCCGCGTCACGGTTCAACCCGGTCTCACGTTCGATATCATTACCCAATTGGCCAATGCGCCCGCTAAGAACCTCAATCGCCTGACGGGCCCGCGCCTCTTGATCAGCCAGGGTATCGCGTTCAACGGTCAGGCGTTGCAGAACCGCCGCCGCAATCGCCTCTTCCTCGCGCAAAGGCGGCAACGCCTCTTCCGCCTTCAAACGCTGCTTGGCCGCCTCGCGTGCATTGGCCTCGGCCCCCGAGGCCTCAACCGTTTTTGCGCGCAACACATCTTCGGCTGCCGCCCGCGCCTCATCCGCCTCTTTCCAGCGCCGGAAAAGCAGCATGCCTTCGGCTTGGCGCAGCAACTCGCCAATTTCACGATACCGCGCCGCCTGCTTGGCCTGGCGGGCCAATTGCGCCAATTGCGCCGCCAATTGTTCCAGCACATCATCAACCCGGCCCAGATTGGTCTCGGCGCCGTTCAGTTTCAACTCGGCCTCGTGACGGCGTTGATACAGCCCGGAAATACCGGCCGCTTCCTCAAGAATCCGCCGCCGTGCCTTGGGTTTGGCATTGATCAGCTCGGCAATCTGCCCTTGGCGGACCAACGCCTGCGAATGCGCGCCGGTCGAAGCATCGGCAAACAACATCTGCACGTCGCGCGCCCGGGCATCGCGGCTATTGACCTTATACGCACTGCCCACATCGCGGGTGATACGGCGCACAATGTCCAGGGTATCGGCCTCGTTGAATCCCGACGGGGCCAGCCGCTCGGTGTTGTCAATTTGCAGGCTGACCTCGGCGAAATTACGCGCAGGCCGGGTTGCGGCCCCGGCAAAGATCACATCCTCCATGCCGCCGCCGCGCATCGCGGTCGGCCGGTTTTCACCCATCACCCAGCGCAGCGCCTCAAGCAGGTTGGATTTACCACAGCCATTGGGACCAACCACACCCGTCAGACCATCGTGGATGATCAGATCAGTCGGATCAACAAAGCTCTTAAAGCCGGTCAGTCTGAGTTTTGAGAACCGCAATGCAGCCGCCTGTTTCTGATTCTTGCCTGACCTGAAATGTGCCGGTTCGGACTGTATCAAGTCAACGCTTTACCGCTTTATCTGGTCAAAATGACCCGGTTATCCACAACATATTGGGAATTCTTTCGAAAAAACCCAATTCAAAGCCGTTCCAAACCAGTCACCTGCCCCTTGTGACCGTCGCGCACGACGCGTATCAAACAAACCGAACCGAACCCAGGGAGACCCCGATGCTTAAAGGACTAGGCGGTCTTGGCGATATGGCCAAGATGATGAAAGCCGCACAGGAAATGCAGACCAAGATGGCGGCGATGCAGGAAGACATGGCAAACGTCATTGTCACCGGTGAATCCGGGGCCGGGTTGGTCAAAGCCACCTGTACGGCCAAAGGTGAGTTGAAATCACTGGATATTGATCCGTCGATCTTTAACGGCGACGACAAGGAAGTGGTCGAAGACCTGATCCTGGCGGCGATCAAAGATGCACAAGCCAAAGCCACAGAGCGCGCGCAGGCCGAAATGGGCAAGCTGACCGAAGGTATGGGACTGCCTGCGGATATGAAGCTGCCATTCTGATTGAAGAATGGCGGCAGGCGGTCGCCCGAGATTTGGAAAGTACCGACAATTTGAACTCGACCCGTGACATAGACAACCTGATTGAACTGATGGCCAAACTTCCCGGTCTTGGCCCGAGATCAGCACGTCGTGCGGTTTTGCACCTGATCCGCAAACGCGCCTTGTTGCTGACACCGCTGGCGGATGTGATGCAGGTGGTGGCCGAAACCGCGCGGGAATGCCTGAATTGCGGCAATGTCGGCACCCTTGAAATCTGCGACATCTGCGCCAGCGACAAGCGCGCCAACGGCGAGCTTTGCGTGGTCGAGGATGTGGCGGATTTATGGGCGATGGAGAGATCGGGGGTATTCAAAGGCCGCTATCATGTGCTGGGGGGAACCCTGTCGGCGTTGGATTCAATCGGCCCGCAAGAGTTGCGGATCCCAAAGCTGATTGAACGGGTCGCGGATGAGGATATTACCGAAGTCATCCTTGCCCTGAATGTGACAATCGACGGGCAAACCACGTCGCATTACATTGCCGATCAACTTGGCGGACGGGTGCGCCTGACCACATTGGCCCAGGGTGTGCCGGTGGGCGGTGAATTGGATTACCTGGATGACGGCACAATCAGTGCGGCTTTGAACGCGCGAAAAGATATCTGATCAGCGCGCGGACCTTGCGGCATTTCTTTGGCGATTGAAAAGACGGGTATTTCTGCGGTCAGAATCGACGGCCCCTTGGGCCGCCGTAGATATGGTAATCGTGACCAGGCTCAGACGCGGGGCTGGTCGTCGTCCTTACTTTCGTCCTCATCTTTGTTCTCGGAATCATCACCATCGTCGGGCAGATTGAAAAAGCTATCGGCGTCGGTGATATCGCTGTGATCTTCTTCTTCGTCGTCGTCATCAACCACGCCGCCAAGGGTAAAGGTCTCAAGCCCTTCGATCGCGGCCGGAACTTTTGGCTCGGCCGGCATGCCCAGAGATTGCTCGGTGCTGACCAGCTTGCGCCGTTCATCATCGCTCATCACGTCGCCCTCAGCGGCCTTTTTAGCGGCGGCTTTTTGTACAATCGCATCCAGTTCGGTTTGTTTGCACAGACCCAGTGCCACCGGGTCAATCGGCTGGATGTTCGAGATGTTCCAATGGGTCCGCTCGCGGATCGCCTGAATGGTCGGTTTGGTGGTGCCGACCAGTTTGGATATCTGGCCGTCGGTCAGTTCCGGGTGAAATTTGACCAGCCACAGGATAGATGCCGGACGGTCCTGACGTTTCGACAATGGTGTATAACGCGGGCCACGGCGCTTTTCCTCGCCTTGGGCGGCGGCATAGAATTTCAGCTTCAGTTTATGGGTGACACTGGACTGGGCCGCGTCAATCTCATCCTGGGTCAACTGGTTGTTGGTCAGCGGGTCAAAACCTTTGACCCCGGCCGCCACATCGCCATCGGCGATGCCCTGCACTTCCAATTCGTGCATGCCAACGAATTCGGCAATCTGTCTGAAGCTGATTGTTGTATTATCCACCAGCCACACGGCGGTTGCTTTGGCCATAATCGGTTGTGCCATGTGTTTGTCTCCTGTTTTCAATCCACACCCCATGCAAACCTTTCCCGGTGCCTGGCTTGTTTGCCAGGCGACCCTGGCTCTCAGGGCGGGTTTCCGTTGTCGGGGAACTTGCGGCGTATATAGTGGGGCATGAACAATAAGGAAAGAGGCGAATGCGCTGGCTGATTATCGGGATGTTAGGCGCGCTGGCAGCCCTGGCTGCAATGGCCGCAATGGCCAAAGACGGAAAACCGGGCGTGTTCGACTATTACGTTCTGTCCCTTAGCTGGTCACCAAACTGGTGCGCAATAGAAGGCGATGCCCGCAAATCCGACCAATGCGAGGCGCGCCATGATCATGGCTGGATATTGCACGGGCTGTGGCCGCAGTATCATCGGGGGTTTCCGTCGTATTGCCAAAGTGTTAAGCCCGCGCCGTCGCGCAGCATGACGGCAGAGATGGCCGATATCATGGGCACATCCGGTCTGGCCTGGCATCAGTGGAAAAAGCATGGGGTGTGTTCGGGGTTATCGGCCAGGGATTATTTCGCCCTGTCGCGTCAGGCTTATGAAACTGTGATCCGCCCGCCAGTGTTTCGCCGGTTGGACCGGACGGTGAAACTGCCCGCATCCGTGGTGGAAGACGCATTTTTGAAAGCAAATCCAACCTGGGGGCCGGAAATGGTGACCATCACCTGCAAACAGGGCCACATTCAAGAGGCGCGCCTGTGCCTTTCGCGTGATCTGAAACCGGTGCCTTGCGGTCGCGATGTTATCCGTGACTGTCGGATGCGGGACGCGGTTTTCACGCCGGTGCGTTAGGGGTTGGTTGTGCCGCAAGGCTGGACAAAGCCACATTGCTTTGGTATAGGACAATTTCCTGCAAATCCTTGCAACTCAACTTAGAAAGGTGGTGAAAACCACATGCAGGTTAGTGTTCGTGACAACAACGTCGATCAGGCGCTTCGTGCCCTGAAGAAAAAGCTCCAGCGTGAGGGCGTTTTTCGTGAGATGAAGCTTAAGCAGCATTTCGAAAAACCGTCCGAAAAACGCGCGCGTGAGAAAGCGGAAGCGATTCGTCGTGCCCGTAAACTGGCGCGTAAAAAGGCGCAGCGCGAAGGCATGATGTAAATCATCCTTCGGCGTATTTCCGACATGAAAATTGATGACCCCCGAGGCTTTGCCGCGGGGGTTTGTCGTTTTGGGTGATCGGTTTTGCAATCGCGCGGTCCGGGGCGTTTTCCAACAAGGCGACACTTTTCACTTTGTGTCAGACATGTTTCCATGTCACAGTTTTCATCAATGAACTAAAATGGATTTGGATGTTGTTATGTCTGACTATGCCGGGCGCTGGAAAGCCGCAAAACTAAAGTTTGAAGCGGCGACGGGTGGCAAGAAACCCAAAGTCACCAAAAAGGGGCTTTTTACCAAGGCCCGCGGAAAAACGTCCGGGGTGCAATCATTGCTGAAAGTCGTGGACAAGCTGATCCCCGACAGCATGCTGGACCCGGTTTCCGACAAGAAAATTGTCAAGATCAACAAAGCGGTGAGTGCCGTAAAAACTTCTGGGGTGTCTTATATGGCGGACATTCTGGCGGCGGTCAAAAGAGAGAAGGATGAATTTGGCAAGGAAGAGTCCGTCATTTACCGCGACCTGAAAATTCTGCGCAGTGAACTTGACGCCATTGTGGCGGCGATCGTCAGCGATCAGGCCAAGATGTATGCCTGTCGCGAAGCCACTATCAAGGAAGTTTCCGGTGGGGTCAAAGTAACCTATATGACGCTGAAAACCGTAGCCGAGGGAATCGACAAGACCTGCAAGGAAGGAATCGCCTGGGCGCAGACGGTTCTCAAGGATCCCACACCGGAAAACTACAATGACACCATATTCAAAAAGGCCCGCAACATCACCCAGAACTTTAGCCAGATCGTGAAATATACGGTTCCCGAAGAGGCATCTCTGGCGGCCCAAAGATCGCGTCTGCAAACGCTGGAAGATCCGAAAATTGCCCAACTGGTGGTTGATCTGGACAAGCGCGTCACGGTGGCCAAGGAGGGGGCTGTGCCGATCACGAAGGAAACCGGACACGACCCTTTTGACAGTTCATTGGGGAAAATGGGCAACAACCCGGTCAGACTTCACGACGATGCCGACCCCGATGAAGTCAAGGCGGCGATCAAACATTTTCTGATGCAGGTGAAAGAGGCTATGGAGGTGCGCAAACGGATTTGGTGAGGCGGTTGATTGGGGCGTTTTCCCGTCAGAGGGTGGCGTGCAAATCCGGCACAAATGTCTGGTCTTCCATCGGCGGGCGCACATAGCCACCCTGGGCCGGGCGTTCGTCCAGTTCAATCAGATCCGGGGTCAGGTCTTCGTAGGGGATCAGTGACAGCAGGTGGCCGATACAGTTGATCCGCGCGTGTTTCTTGACATCGGAATTAACCACCCACCAAGGCGCCTGTTTGATGTCGGTATGGGCAAACATATCGTCTTTGGCACGGGAATATTCAGCCCATTTCTTACGGCTTTCAAGGTCCATCGGACTTAGCTTCCAGCGTTTGGTCGGGTCAGTCAGGCGCTTCTGGAACCGGCGTTCCTGTTCGTCGTCGCTGACCGAGAACCAGTATTTGATCAGTTGGATGCCCGAACGTACCAGCATCCGTTCAAACTCAGGACAAGAGCGCATGAATTCCTGATATTCGGTCTCGGTGCAAAATCCCATCACCCGTTCGACTCCGGCGCGGTTGTACCAAGAGCGGTCAAAGATCACGATTTCGCCGGCGGCTGGCAGGTGTTGCACATAGCGCTGGAAATACCACTGAGTTTTCTGACGCTCGGTCGGGGCCGGAAGGGCGACCACCTGGCAGATACGCGGATTCAGCGCCTCGGTAATCCGCTTGATCGTACCCCCTTTGCCCGCCGCATCCCGGCCTTCAAAGACGATTGCCACCTTGTGGCCGGTCTGTTTGACCCATTCCTGAAGCTTGACCAGTTCGATCTGCATCCGGGCCAGTTCTTTTTCGTAAGCGCTGTTTTTGATTTTGGGTGCTTTTGTCATGTGTTGACCTCTTTGGATGTTCAGTTCTTCGCGCTGCAACCATCACCGCCAGAGGACGGCGCAAAGTCAAGCGCTATGGCGGTGACTGCGACATGCTTGCGCAGTTCGTTTCAGTTCGATCAGAGGAAATCAGGTGTCGGGGCCAGTATTTTGGGCCAGTATCATATCCGCCGCCTTTTCGGCGATCATCATGGTTGGCGCATTGGTGTTGCCGCTGGTGATCACCGGCATCACGCTGGCATCGACCACCCGCAACCCATCCACCCCGCGCAGCCGCAATTGCGCATCCAAAGGGGCATCATCCGCACCCATTCGAACCGTGCAGGTGGGATGAAAGATCGTCGTGCCAATGTCGCCGGCGGCGCGGATCAGATCGGCCTCGCGGTCGGAATTGATGCCGGGTTTCATCTCGTCCGGGGCATATCGGCGCATCGGCGATTGCGCCATGATGGCGCGGGCCTGTCGAATTGCGGCGACGGCAACCTGCCGGTCGCCTTCGGTGCTCAGATAATTTGGGGCGATGCAGGGCGCATCCACCGGGTTGGGCGACGTCAGGGTAACCGACCCCCGGCTTTGCGGGCGCAGATTGCAGACGCTGGCGGTAAGGCCGGGGAAACTATCAAGCGGCTGGCCAAAGGCCTCAAGCGTCAGGGGCTGGACATGATATTCCAGGTCCGGCGTGGCAAGGTCCGGGCGGGATTTTGAAAAAGCGCCCAACTGGCTGGGTGCCATCGACATCGGGCCAGACCGGAACGCGGCATATTCCAGCGCGATCTTTGCCTTTCCCCAAAGCGAGTTGGCCAGAGTGTTAAGGGTTTTTGCGCCACTTAGCCGCCAGGCACAGCGCAATTGCAGATGGTCTTGCAGATTGGCACCAATGCCGGGGATATCGCGAATGGTCTCAATGCCGTGGCGTTGCAGCAGATCCGCCGGACCCAGCCCTGAAAGTTGCAGGATATGCGGGCTGCCGATGGCGCCGGCGGACAGGATGACTTCGCCGCGCGCATGGGCGGTTTTGGCCTCGCCGTTCTGAATATATTCCACACCGACAGCGCGGCCATCGTCGATCAGGACACGAGTCGTATGGGCCTGGGTTTCGACCAAAAGGTGTTCACCGGTCGTGGTGCGCAAAAACGCCTTGGCCGTGTTGATCCGCCAGCCATTCCTTTGGTTGACCCGGAAATACCCAACGCCTTCGTTATTGCCGGTGTTGAAATCCGTGACCTCAGGCAATCCCCAGGCGGTTGCCGCCATCATCCAGTGATCCAGCACATCCCAATGCAGGCGCTGGTTTTCCACCCGCCATTCGCCACCTTCCCCGTGCATGTCGGACGCGCCTTCGACATAATCCTCAGAGCGTTTGAAATAGGGCAGCACATCGTCCCAGCCCCAACCCGCAAGGCCCATCTGTCGCCAGCCATCGTAATCCGCCGCCTGCCCGCGCAGATACAACATGCCGTTGATCGACGAACAGCCACCCAACAACTTGCCACGCGGATACAGCAATGATCGGCCATTCAGGCCGGGTTCATCCGCTGTGCGAAACATCCAGTCGGTTCGCGGGTTGCCGATGCAATAAAGATACCCCATCGGGATATGCACCCAATGATAGTTGTCGCGGCCGCCAGCCTCGAGCAGCAAAACCCTGTGCCCGGCCTCACTTAGCCGTTTGGCCAGAATGCAACCTGCGCTGCCTGCGCCAACAATGATATAATCCCACGCCATCGCCAGTAGCTTTCTATCGAATCAAGCGTCAGATCAATATGGGATTTTTGTTTGTGGCCCTTTTGGCCGCACTGTTTGGCGGGAGGGTGTGATTTGCGGCGACTCAAGCCAGCAATCGGCGGATCATAGCGTCAAGCGCCTTGATCCCTGCCCCGACGGATTTTTTGCCTTCAAACGCGGCCCTAACCCCCGAGGATTGGGCCGTGTCATGGATCAGGGCAACGCAATCTGCAACCGGCACAGGTGGCGCCATTTCACCCCGTTCGATACCGTCCCGGATCAGCGCGGTCAGTGCGGCGTCAATCCGCGCGCCGTTGGTGGCAAAAACCTCAGCAACAACCGGGTTGCGCATGGCCTCAGAGGTGAGGTCAGCCGTCAGGACCGCGTTTTCAGGGATGCTGTGTTGTTGCAGAATGGCCTTGGCCAAGGCGCAAAGGGCGTCCATGGGCGAATGGGTCTTGGGCAGGGCGGCCAGCATGTGGTCAATATCTTGCGCCTCGATCCGGGCGATTTCCACGATCAACGCATCTTTGCCCGAAAAGTGATTGTAAAGATTGCCAAGGCTGACCCCTGCCCGGTTGGCAATGTCCCGGATACCAGTCTGGTGGAACCCGTTTTTGATGAACCCCGCTAGTGCCGCCTCGACAATCGCATCCCGGTTGGTTTTGGCCTTTGGTGGGTTTTTCATTTTGGACCTCTTGCAATGCGATGGCGTGTGGCGACATATTGCGAACGAACGTTCATTCGCTTGTATTAAAATTAGAGATAAATGAAACCCATGAAAATGCAAAACATGCGCATCCGGCCAAAGGCGGCAGCAATGTTGCCCCATGCAATCCCCAGTGGTCCGTGTGGTTGATTAATCTGGTGCCGACACCAGTTGAAACAGGATCGCAATGATGGATGGGGTTGAACTCAGATTTGAAGCTCTTGGTGGTACATTTGAAGTGATTGAACTTGTCGGCGCATTCCTTCTGGTGCTGATCGTGTCGGAAACCGCTTGGGATCTGATCACCAAACAACGAAGCGGCGCGCGCGAAAGCCTTGCCAAATTCGCCATCGGTATCGGTAACCTGTTGTTGGAATGGACGATCTATGGGTTGGTGTTTGTGTCTGTTCGGGGCCGAAAGCCTGACACCTTTGGCAATCCCCCTGACGTGGTGGTCCTGGGCGCTGGCCATCCTGGTGGCCGATTTTACCTATTACTGGATGCACAGGTGGGAACATGAGGTGTGTACTTTGTGGGCCATTCACGCGGTGCATCACGGGTCGAACCGCAAATATCTTGATCGTAATGACGGCGGCATTCTGATCTTGTGGGACCGGCTGTTTGGCGCCTATCAGGCTGAACAGGAAAAGGTGGTGTACGGGCTGACCCGGCAATTGGGCACCAGCAACCCATTGGTGATCAATACGCATGAGTTTACCCAGATAGGCCGGGATGTCTGGCGGTCTGGCAGTTTCAGGCACGCGCTGGGCTTTGTCTTTGGTCGCCCGGGGTGGCAGCCGGGAAGGATTGAATCATGTGTGCAAGTGGTTGCTCTTACCGCCCACTCACGTTATGCACCGCGCGCTATGACCACACCCATCCGCCCCCACCGCAACTTTTATGGCCGCTTTAAGGGAAAGTCCCTGAAGGCGTCCCAAAAGACCTACCTGGCCGAAGATCTTGCCGATCTGTCGCCGGGTGCTGTGGGATGGGGCGAAAACCCGTACCGCAATCCTTTGGACCTCAGGGCGCTGTTTGGCGGGCGTGACGTCTGGCTTGAAATTGGCTTTGGCGGCGGTGAACATCTGGTGCACCTTGCGGCCACGAACCCTGACGTCGGCATTATCGGCGCCGAGCCATATATCAACGGGGTGGCGATGCTTTTGGGTAAAATCCGGCGCGCGCGCGTGGATAACCTGGCCGTGTACCCCGGAGACGCCCGCGATTTGATGGATGTGCTGCCGCCCGCATCCGTGGCCCGTGCCTTTCTGCTTTACCCGGACCCCTGGCCAAAAAAACGCCACCATCGCCGCCGGTTTGTGACGCAGGAACATTTGCGCCCCTTGGCCGGGGTTCTGAAACCCGGCGCGATTCTAAGGATCGCCACAGATATTCCCGATTATGTCCGCCAGGCACTGGAAGAAGTGCCAAAGGCCGGGTTCGAATGGCTGGCGACGCGACCATGTGATTGGCGTGATCCCTGGGATGACTGGCTGTCGACGCGCTATGAACAAAAGGCATTGCGCGAAGGGCGGGTGCCGCATTACCTGACATTTCGTCGACAGGGGTAATTCCATCACCCCGCCCAGTCCGGAAAAATCAGCATGAAACGGGTCGAACGGCGATCTCCTTTGCGCCATTCCAGTCGCAGATCAAACCTCAAAGGAGAAACCCCATGATGACGTTCACAGCCCTGCCAACCCCAATTGTACGGGCCTTTCAGGATGGCCAGCCAGATGCCTACGGTGCCACGCCCGAGCGCGCGATATCTGACGGGGGTGGCAACCCTTGCCGCCATTGCCTGCGCCAGGTTCCAAAGGGAGAAGAAATGCTGATACTGGCCTATCGTCCATTTCCCGATCTGCACCCTTACGCCGAAACCGGGCCGATATTTCTGTGCGCCGATCCTTGTGAACGTGGCGGCGGTCAGGCCTTGCCCGACGTGCTGACCACCTCGCCCGACTATCTGATCAAAGGTTACTGCCGCAATGACAGGATCGTTTACGGCACCGGAACAATTGTTGAACCGTCCAAAATGGCAGACCGGGTGAAGACGATATTCGACAACCCGGAAATTTCCTATATCCATGTCCGGTCTTCCCGCAACAATTGTTATCTGGCACGGATTGAAGGCCCTGCCAAACATCCACCGGCTTGACCGGCTACTGTGCGTCGCCGACAATTGTGCCCCCGACAGTTGGGCATAAATCCGTGCAAACGAGGCATTGTCGTCTTTGCCCATCCCAGCACCCGCGGCTGCAAGGTACATCTGCAACCCAGCGGCATTTAGGGGGGCGGGGTAATGGTTGGCGCGGGCAATGTCCTGAACAATCCCCAGATCCTTGGCGAATATTTCAACCAAACTGAGAGGAGTATAGTCGCCCTCAAGAATATGCGGAACCCGGTCTTCAAACATCCATTAATTGTCGGCCGAACCGAAAATGACTTCGTAAACTGCGTCAAGATCAAGCCCCACCTTTGCCGCCAGCGCCATGGCTTCGCAGGCGGCAGCAATATGCACCCAAGCCCCATGGAACCAATCCGATGACGGCGGCTTTTCCAGCGACATTCTGCATGTCCATTCCAGTCTTCAGTTTACCAGTTCAACCAACCAAGGGTTGGTTCCGTCGGCCCATCCGGCTTGTATTCCGCCCCAAGTGGTGCAGCGTATCCCATTTGGGCAATCTGCGCAAAAATATGGCGATAGTTGATTTCACCCTTCGAGGGATCACCTCGTTCGGGCACTGACGCAAACTGGATATGACCGATCACCGGCAGGCAATTCTGCAACCTTCGGGTCAGATCGCCCTCCATGATCTGGATATGATAACAATCGAACATCAGCTTCAGTTCCGGCGCGTTTACCTGCGATATGATACCCAGCGCCTGGGCCGAGGTTTGCAGGAAATAGCCCGGTGCGTCGTAGGCATTCAACGGCTCGATCAGGATCATAATGCCATCCGGGCGGGCCTGGGCGCAAGCATGGCGCAGGTTGTCGATGAACGTCTCGTGTGCGTCGTCACCCTGCGCAATGCCGGCCATCACATGCACCGCCTTTGCGCCTGTCGCCACGGCGTATTCCAGCGCCTGATCAATGGCGGCGCGGGCCTCGTCCTGTCGTCCCGTCAAAGCCGCCAGACCGTTATCGCCGGCATTGCCGCGAATGGTATTAAGCCCCAGCATCGAAAGGCCGGTTTTGTTCAGCGCAGCAGAAACATCAGCGGCAGGCGTATCATACGGCCAATGGCATTCAACGGCACAAAACCCGGCGCGGGCGGCGGCGCGGATGGCGTCCGGCAGGGAAAGCTCGGTCCAGAGAAAGCCAAGGTTGGCCGAGAATTCAGTCATTCCTCAATCATCCCACTGCACGCCGAATTTTGTCACCAACCCGTTAATCTGAGCGTCGTTCAACAGCGTCGGATTAAGCCCCCTTGTCATCAGTGCCAGTTTTGCCGTCTCTTCAAGTTCCTCAACCGCGTAAACCGCCGCTTCAAGGTCTTTACCTGCCACAACCGGCCCGTGATGGGCCAGAACAACCGCGCTGCGCTTGCCCGCCAGCCCGCGAATGGCGTCGCCCATGGCCACATCTCCGGGCATGAAATAGGGCAGCAGTTTGACCTTTCCCAGACGCATCACACCATAAGCAGTGAGGGCAGGCAGCATGTTGTCAGGGTCAGTATCCGGCAGCACCGACAGGGCCACCGAGTGGCAGGAATGCAGGTGAACCACCGCCCCGGTGGTGGCCCCGCGGGTTTCATAGAAAGCCTGGTGAAGTGGGGTTTCCTTGGTTGGCGGGTCACCTTCCAACAGGGTCATATTTGCGTCGCACAGCGACAGGCGGGCAGGGTCAAGCCGACCAAAACAACTGCCTGTGGGGGTGACAATGATGCGCCCGTCCGACAGGCGGGCCGAAATATTGCCGCTGGCACCCGCAGTCAGCCCGCGATCATACAGGGACTTGGCCATAAGGCATATCTGATCTCGCAGGGTTGCCTCTTCGCTCATGGGTTATCTGACCTGCTCAGGGCTTTGGCAAAGAAATCAGTGGCGCCAAAGTTGCCGGATTTCAGGGCCAGAGCGATGTTTTCCCCACTTGATTGGCTGAACATCCAAGGCACCCCCGGTGCAATCTCATGCCCGATTGTCATCCGGTTCACCCCCAGCCCTTGCGTGATCGCCCCGGATGTCTCGCCTCCGGCGATCACAAACCGGCGGATGCCCATGGCTAAGGCATCCTGCGCCAGTTCTGTCAGCGCGTTTTCGATCAACGCGCCTGCGGCGTCAGCCCCAAGCGCCGCCTGCGCGGCGCGAACGGTTTCCGGGTCAGCCGTGGCATAGATGATCTTTGCCCCCTCCGGGGGCTGCTGGCGCAGCCAGTTGCGGGCATGGTCAAGGCCCTGCCGGGCGATCACCAGCGGGTCAAGGCGGTAGCCTTCGGCGCCCTTCAGGTATGCAGTTACCTGTTGCTGTGTCATCGCAGAGCAACTACCGGACAGGACAATATTACCTGCCGCCACTTTCGGCACTCCGGCGCTTTGCGCCTTCGCTGACAAAAGCCCCTCGCGGCGGTAAAGGTCGGGCAGGCCCATTGCGACGGCGCTGCCGCCGGTGATCAGGGACATGTCGTGGCAGGCTTCGGCGATGGATTTCAGGTCATCGTCCGATACGGCGTCAACCACGACATGGGCCACGCCGTTCTTGCGCAGTTCGCCTAGGTGCGCGCGCAGGGCATCTGGCCCTTGCGCCACGGTCAGACGATTGGCAAGCCCAACCTCGCCTTTGATCTGCGGGCTTAGCAGGCGCATCAGGTTGCTGTCACGCATCGGGGTCAAAGGATGATCCTTCATCGGGCTTTCACTCAAAGGCTGGGACCCGACAAACAGATACCCCATGAAAACCGACCGCCCGTTCTCTGGAAATGCCGGGCAATAAATGGTTTGGCCCGCACCCAACTGCCGCATCAGAGCCTCGGCCACCGGGCCGATATTGCCCTGCGCGGTGCTGTCAAAGGTCGAGCAATATTTCCAGAAGAACCGCGTGGCACCCGCGGCCTGCAACCATCCAAGAGCTTCCAGGCATTCATCCACAGCCTCGGCAACTGGTGCATTGCGGCACTTCAAAGCAATGACTTCGATGGCAGAACCCGCCCCGGCGTTCTTTCCCGGAACCCCCATCCGCAATGATACCGGCACACCGCTGCGCGCCAGCATCGAAGCAAGATCGGTGGCGCCGGTGTAATCATCGGCGATGCAGCCAAGGATTGTTTGGGACATGTCGGGCTATATACCCAAGTAGCGATGCAATGTCTCGCGGTCGGCACGCAATTCGTCCGATGTGCCGTTCCAGACGATCTTTCCCCGCTCAATGATATAGTTGACATCGGCGATTTTCAGCAAGTCCTTGAGGTTTTTGTCAACCACAAGGATCGAAATATCCTGCTGCTTGATTTGATTGATCGCCGCCCATATCTTTTGCCGCACCAACGGGGCCAATCCTTCGGTCGCCTCATCCAGGATCAACAGTTTCGGATTGGTCATCAGGGCTCGGCCAATTGCCAGCATCTGCTGTTCACCGCCCGACAACAGGTTGCCCATTGCCGTATGGCGCCCCTTTAGTACGGGGAAAAGCTCATAGACCTTGTCGACTGTCCAGGGGTCAGCCACGCCTAAATGATTGCTGGCCGTGGCAATCAGGTTTTCGCGCGTCGACAGGTTGGGGAATATCTGACGCCCTTCCGGCACCAGTCCCAGCCCAAGGTTGGCGATCTTGAACGACGCACGACCCACCAGTTCCTGGCCATCAAACTCAGCCGACCCGCTGCTGGCCGCGATGATCCCCATGATCGCGCTGATGGTGGTGGTCTTGCCCATGCCATTGCGGCCCAGAAGGGTGGCGACCTGCCCGGTGCCGACGTCCAGATCAACCCCGAACAAAGCTTGCGACGAGCCGTAATGCGCCGTCAGGTTCTTGATCGTCAGCATCCCTTATTCCTCGCCCAAATAGGCATGACGCACGTCATCATTGCCACGGATTTCATCCGGGTTTCCGGTGGCAATGATGCGGCCATAGACCAACACGGTTATCCGGTCGGCCAGGGCAAACACCGCATCCATGTCGTGTTCGATCAGCAGGATGGTTCGTTCACCCTTGAGCCCCTTCAGGAACTCGATCATGGCGACGCTTTCCTGCGGGCCCAGCCCCGCCATCGGCTCATCCAAAAGCATCAGATCGGCGCCGGTGGCCAGTGCAATGGCAATCTCCATCTGCCGGTGTTCGCCGTGTGACAAGGCAACGGTTGGTTGCTCTGCTCGGGCCTCAAGACCGACCCGGCCCAGCATATCCAGGGCCTCGTCCCGCAAGGCCCGGATCGAGCGGGCGGGTTTCAGAAAACGGAACGAATGGCCCTGACGGGCCTGAACTGCAAGGGCCACGTTATCCAGCACCGACATGTCCATCACCAGCGAAGTGATCTGAAACGACCGGGTAATGCCAAGGCGCGCACGGGCGTGGGCCGGGCGGTTGGTGATGTCCATGCCTTTGAAGGTGATCTTGCCGGAATCCGGTGGCAAGGCCCCGGACAGTTGCGAGATCAGCGTGGTCTTGCCGGCCCCGTTGGGGCCAATGATGGCGTGTAACTCGCCTGGTTCAACCTCCAGGTTGACATTATCCGTGGCCGTCACCCCGCCAAAGCTTTTGCAAAGGTTACTTATCTTCAAAAGGGCGCTCATGTCATTTGTCCCCCTTGCCTTTGATCAACCCCATCAGACCACCACGGGCAAACAACACCACACCCATCAGCATCAGGCCAAACGGCAGGTGCCAGTAGATGGTGATCGACGACAGGATTTCCTCCATCAGGATGAACACGGCCGACCCCAGAACCGGCCCCAACATGGTCGCGCTGCCGCCAAGGATGACCATGAACATCAACTCGCCGGACCGGCTCCAACCCATCATGTCGGGTGATATGAAGGTGGTGAAATTGCCCAGCAATGCCCCGGCAAAGCCACACATTGCACCGGATATGACATAGGCGGTAAGACGATAAAGATAGGTGTTATAGCCCAGCGTCACCAACCGTTCGTTGTTGCCCCGCGCGCCTTGCAGGACCATGCCAAAGCGGGAATTGACGATGGTGCGGACCATCAGCATGGCGATCACCAGGGCAACATAGGCGATGGCGTACAGCTGAAGCGGGTCATCAAGGCTGACCAGAGGCAGTTCCGAGCGGGTATCAATCACCAGCCCGTCATCGGCGCCGTATTCCTCAATCGAGATGAACAGATAATAAATCATCTGCCCAAACGCCATGGTGATCATGATGAAATAGACACCTTTGGTGCGCAGGCAAATCGCTCCGGTCAGCAGCGCGAATAAGGCGGATACACCCACCGCCACCAGGATATGGAAGGCGCCGCCGTATGAGGCGATGGCATCAGCCCCACCGTAAGTTTCGTAATAGACCGGAATGCCGACCGCATAAGCGCCGATGCCGATATAGGCGGCGTGCCCGAACGAGACCATGCCGCCAAAGCCAAGGATCAGGTTCAGGCTGACAGCAGCAATGGCCAGGATCACCAGCCGGGTGGCCAGATCGACGTAGAACGCATTGCCAGTCCACATGAACACAGGTGGCAGGATGGCCAAAGCCAGCATGAAAAGGATGGTAGCCCACGTGGTTCGTTTCATCAGCGCACCTTTGGCGGGAAAAGCCCTTGCGGGCGGAAGGCAAGAATGACGGCCATGATGATATAGATCAGCATGGCAGACACGGCGGGGGCTGAGGTTTCGGCAGCTTGCGGCGACATGAACAATTGGAACATGTCGTCCAGAAACGATCGGCCCAGCGTGTCGATCAAGCCGATGACGATAGCCGCGATAAACGCGCCTTTCATCGAACCGATACCGCCGACGATGATCACCACAAATGCGGTGATGATGATTTCACCACCCATGGAAATCGACGCTTCTGTGATCGGCGAAATCAGCATGCCGGCCAGACCGGCCAGCATTGCACCCAAGGCAAAGACCAAAGCGAAGAGGGTCGAAATGTCGATACCCAGCGCTGAAACCATGGTGCGGTTAGACGCGCCCGCCCGGATCAGCATCCCCAGCTTGGTAAAGTTGACCAGCCAGTACAGCCCGGCGGCAACCGCCAACCCGGTGCCAATGATCAACAACCGGAAGGTTGGCACTACAACCCCTTCGAACAGTTCAACGCGCCCATCAAGCCATGCAGGCAGCGGTACGGCAATGCCTTCCGGGCCCCAGATCAGATGTGCACTGGTGTCCAGAACAAGGATCAGCCCGAAGGTGCCCAACACATGATCAAGGTGATTACGGGTATAAAGCGTGCGGGCCACCAGGCGCTCGATCAGAAATCCGACCAGCCCGGTGATCGGCAAGGCGATCAGCACCGCCAATAGGAAATTTCCGGTAATGAACGTCAGCGACGCACCGATAAACGCACCGATCATATAGATCGACCCATGCGCCAGATTGACAAAATCGAGGATGCCAAACACCAGCGTCAGGCCAGAGGCAACCAGGAATAGCAATAACCCCAACTGCACGCCGTTGAGCATCTGAATGAACAGGAGTGTATAATCCAAGTGAATATTTCCGGTAATCTTCGCGGATTTGGCCGGGGGCATTTCCCGGCCAAATCTGGGTAAAGTTAGCGCAGCCTTAGTTCATCGAACATTCGGAAGCATATGGATCCACGTGGTTCTCATAAACCGTGGCGACATTCTTTTTGTACCAGATTCCATCTGCATCTTTGACGATCTCTTGCAGGTAAAAATTCTGGACTGGCATGTGGTTGTTGCCATAGGTGTATGGGCCACGAACCGATTCGTAGTTGGCCGCCTTCAAAGCTGCGCGCATCGCGTCCATGTCGCTCAGATCTCCGCCAACGGCTTCGACAGCTGATTTGATCAGGAACATCGCGTCATATGATTGCGCCGCATAGTTTGACGGATAAGTGCCATGCTTTGCCTTGAAATCCGCGACAAACCGGTTGTTCTGTGGATTGTCCATCGACGGTGCCCAATGCCCCGTGGTGCGCGACCCCAGAACCGCCTCAAAATTTGCGGCCTGAAGTTTCGGGATGCTTAGCCCGTCAACCGTGAAAACAGTATACAGCGGCATGGTATCACGCAGGCCGGCCTGCTGATATTGCTTGATGAACGCACCGCCAGCCTTGCCGGGATAGAACACAAACAAACCTTCTGCGCCCGATGCCTTGGCCTTGGCCAGTTCTGCCGAGAAATCAAGCTGGGCGTCTGCGCCCCATTTGGTCAGGTCACGTCCCAGAATTTCACCCTTGAAGGTTCGTTCGACACCGGCCACCATATTCTTGCCCGCGGCATAGTTGGGGGCCATGATATAAAGCGACTTCACGCCTTGCTGGTTCAGAACTTCGCCCATAGCCATTGGCGTCTGATCATTCTGCCAGGAGGTGGAAAAGAAATTCTTATGGCACAGCTTACCGGCCACCGGGCTTGGCCCTGCATTGGTCGAGATCAGGAATTTTCCCGCGTCCAGCACCGATTTGCGCGAGGCCAGCAAAACGTGGCTCCAGATAAAGCCGGTGACAAAATCAACATTGTCCTGTTTGACCAGCTTATCAGTTGCCTGCTTGCCGGTCTCGGGCTTGAACCCGTCATCGGCATAGATCAGGTTGACGTCAAGATCACCCATCTTGCCGCCCATATGCTCGATCGCCAGATCAACCGCCTTTTGCATGTCGTTGCCGATCACGGCAGCGCCGGTGGTCAATGTGGTGACAAAGCCGATCTTGACCTCAGCCGCAAATGACGGTGCGGTCAGCATCGTCGCGGCCAATGCCGCAGTTATCAGTCGTTTCATCAAGTATCCTCCCCTGGATATGTTCATTTGGTCTATTATTACTTCATGCTTAAAGCACAATTCTGAATTATCAAGGTTTTTCAACAGACATCTGCCCGTCGTCAACACCAACCAGTCAAAGCTGTGTAAGATGATGGCCGTCAGAAACTCTGTTGATTGGCGATCCCGGGAGGACTCGAACCCCCAACCCCCTGATTAGAAGTCAGGTGCTCTATCCAGTTGAGCTACGGGACCGGATGGGCCTTTATTGCGGGCTAAGATTGGCGGGATCAAGGGGTAAGCGCATAAATGCGCTGTTTGAGGCCGGACCATATCCAAAGATCGGGTCGCAATAGACAAACCCCAAAGCCTCATAAAGGCCGCGCGCTGCGCTGTATTCATCCATTGTTCCGGTTTCCAGAACCAGTGCGGAATATCCATCGCTTTTGGCAGTCCCAACCAGATGCACCATAAGCACCCGCGCCAGGCCGCGCCCACGTGCCAAGGCGTCAACATGGACCGATTTCACTTCTGTCGTGCCATCCGGCAGGGATTTCAGCGCGCCGCAGGCGACAACCCCGATACTTTTCGACGACACCACCCAAAGCCGGATATCCGGCGCACTCAGCGCCTGACGTCATAAGTGTGATCGGAGGTTGGTGGCGACGAGTCCCGGGAATGCGCAACATGCGCTTTGATCAACCGGCGTATCGCTGTTTTGCCCGGATCGGCCAGCCGGATCGAAATATCGCTCAGTGGGTCCATGCCTCACGCCGGTTGGTGGCAAAGTTGTCGCCATACCCGCCGGGGCGAATATTTACCTTGCGCTGCTTGGGCTCAAACACCTCTGCGTCGATACTGCGGGCAGCGGCATATTCCAGCGCCGCCTCCTTACTGTCAAAGCTCAGGCGGACCTGGCTTTGTGTGTCATCTGACGAAGTCCAGCCCATCAGCGGATCAACCTCGCGTGCAGACACAGGCGCATAGGCCAGCACCCACCGGCGGGTTTTGGCCATTCCCGATGTCATGGCATTTCTGGCTGGCTTGAAAATACGCGCGCGCATGCCTTGTCTCCCTGGCGATTCATCTATTTCATATATGGGCAGCCAAACGACACCCCGCAAGGCAAAAATACCGTGCAATTGTCTGAATGCAGTCAGTTGCCTGCTCTTTAGACTTGTAGGGAACCGCAATTGGTGCCTGAAGTTTATTGCCAGCCAGACCTGTCTGATCCGGTATTGGCATATTAACCGGGCCAAATGCTTGTTGCTCCCTTACCTTTCACGACTTATGCTCAGGTGGTTAACCATTCCATGCAACAATATCTGGCGTGACAATGACTTTACAAATTGCAAAGCGCTTTGATCTGAATGCAATTGACCGCAGCTTCATAGAAAACCCGCATCCAACTTTGAACGCGCTCAGAACCTACGATCCGGTACATCGCAACCCCGACGGTTCGGTCTATCTCACACGGTACGCGGATGTGCGCCAAGTCTATCAAAGCCAGGCGATGAGTTCCGACAAAAAGCGCGAATTCAGCAAGAAATTCGGCCCTGGACCACTGTTGACACATCACACCACAAGCCTGATCTTCAATGACCCACCGTATCATACCGTGGTGCGCAAACTTCTGGCATCGGCCTTTACGCCGCGTAAGCTGGCCGAACTGGAGCCGCTGATTGGTGACATCGTTGACCGGTTGCTGGACCGGTTAGAGGACCTGGGCGAGTTTGATTTCATTTCCGAATTTGCCATGCAACTGCCAACTGAATTGATCTCGTACATGCTTGGCGTGCCGGAACAACACCGCCACGCGCTGCGTGGCTATTCACTGGCGATCCTGGGGGCGCTTGACCCTGTTGTGCCACAGGAAAGGCTGGATGCGGGCGACCGGGCCGTTGCCGAATTTGGCGAGCTACTGGATGACCTGATTGCCCACCGCCGAAATAACCCGGACAGGGGGGGGCAGGGCGAAGTGCTGGAATCACTGATCTTCGGTGAGGTGGATGGCCGTCGCCTGAACGATGAGGAATTGCGCCAGAACTGCATTTTCCTTTTGAACGCGGGGCATGAAACAACCACCAGCCTGGTTGGCAATTCCACGGCCATTCTGCTTGGCGCCCCGGACCAGCATCGCCGACTTATCGACAACCCGGATCTGATCACCACGGCGGTCGAGGAATTTCTGCGCGTCGAAAGCCCGCTGCAAATCGGCAACCGCCTGACGACCGAGGAAATAACCCTGGGCGAAGTGACCTTGCCCAAAGGCACCTATATCCACACGTCAATTGCCGCCGCCAACCGCGACCCGGCCATCTTTGACCAACCGGACAAGGTTGATATTGGCCGAAAACCCAACAAACATCTGGCCTTTATTACTGGCATCCATGTTTGCCTGGGGGCCAGCCTGTCGCGTATCGAAGGCCGCATCGCCACCGGAAAACTGGTACAGCGATTTCCAAACCTGCGGTCTGCCGGACCAGCCGAAATAATGGGACTGGCCCGTTTTCGTGGCTACAATCACTTGCCTGTTCGGATCTGAACATCTCTGACCTCGGGGCTTGCCGTTCGTAATTTATCTGCCATCTTTGGCAGGTATCAGGAGTTACCTTCATGGATCATGCCAGCGTTGCCGATACCCCCAAAAACCAAGGACCTCGGCCCAAACTGCAAGGCGGCATACCGTTTCGGATGGAAACCGAGTTCACCCCGGCCGGCGACCAACCCACCGCGATTGCCGAACTGGTTCAGGGCATTGATGCGGGCGAACAGGATCAGGTTTTGCTGGGCGCGACCGGCACCGGCAAGACCTTTACGATGGCCAAGGTGATCGAAGGAACCCAGCGCCCGGCGATCATCCTGGCCCCCAATAAAACCCTCGCCGCCCAGTTATACGGCGAATTCAAAGGCTTCTTCCCCGACAACGCCGTCGAATATTTCGTGTCATTCTACGACTACTACACGCCCGAAGCTTATGTCGCCCGCTCAGACACCTACATCGAAAAAGAAAGCCAGATAAACCAACAGATCGACCGGATGCGCCATTCTGCCACCCGGGCCTTACTGGAACGTGACGACGTGATCATCGTCGCGTCCGTCTCGTGCATCTACGGCATCGGCAGCGTCGAAACTTATGGCGCGATGACCCAGGACCTGAAAGTCGGCAAAGAATACGACCAGCGCCTGGTCATGGCCGACCTGGTGGCCCAGCAATACAAACGCAACGATGCGGCGTTTCAGCGCGGTTCATTCCGGGTGCGCGGCGATTCCCTTGAAATCTTTCCGGCGCATCTGGAAGACCGCGCCTGGCGTCTGTCATTCTTCGGCGAAGAACTGGAGAGCATCACCGAATTCGACCCCCTGACCGGCGAAAAGACCGATAATTTCGAACAAATCCGCATCTATGCCAACTCTCACTATGTCACCCCGAAACCAACCATGCAGCAGGCCATCATTTCGATCAAAAAAGAGTTGCGCCAACGGCTCGACCAACTGGTGAACGACGGCAAATTGCTCGAGGCCCAACGCCTTGAACAGCGCACCAACTTCGACCTTGAAATGCTCGAAGCAACTGGCGTGTGCAACGGCATCGAAAACTATTCCCGTTACCTCACGGGCCGCGCGCCCGGCGAACCACCCCCCACCCTGTTCGAGTTCATCCCCGACAATGCCATCGTCTTTGCCGATGAATCCCACGTGTCCGTCCCCCAGATCGGCGGCATGTACAAAGGCGACTACCGCCGCAAACTCACCCTGTCCGAACATGGCTTCCGCCTGCCGTCCTGCATGGACAACCGACCTTTGAAGTTCGAAGAATGGGACGCCATGCGCCCACAATCGGTGTTCGTCTCGGCCACGCCTTCAAAATGGGAAATCGAACAAACCGGCGGCGTCTTCACCGAACAGGTGATCCGCCCCACTGGCCTTCTGGACCCGGCCATCGAAATCCGCCCGGTGGAAATGCAGGTCGACGATTTGCTGGACGAAGTGCGCAAGGTCGCCAACGATGGCTTTCGCACCCTGGTCACCACCCTGACCAAACGCATGGCCGAGGATCTGACCGAATACATGCATGAACAGGGCATCAAGGTGCGCTATATGCACTCTGACATCGACACCCTGGAACGCATCGAAATCCTGCGCGATTTGCGGCTTGGCGCGTTCGACGTGCTGATTGGCATCAACCTGCTACGCGAAGGCCTCGACATCCCCGAATGCGGCTTGGTGGCCATTCTGGACGCCGACAAAGAAGGTTTCCTGCGCTCCGAAACCTCGCTGATCCAAACCATCGGCCGGGCCGCCCGCAACGTCGAAGGCCGCGTCATCATGTACGCCGACCGCATCACCGGTTCAATGGAGCGCGCCTTGGCCGAAACCGACCGCCGCCGCGTGAAGCAGAAGGCGTATAACGAGAAGCACAATATTACGCCCGAGACAGTGAAAAAGAACGTCAGCGATATCCTGTCGGGGCTTTACAAAGGCGACACGGACCAGTCGCGCGTCACCGCCAAGATCGACAAACCTCTATACGGCGCCAATTTGCAAACGGTGCTGGAAGGGCTGCGAACCGACATGCGCAAAGCCGCCGAGAACCTTGAGTTCGAAGAAGCGGCCCGATTGCGCGATGAGGTCCGGCGGTTGGAGTCAGTTGATTTGCTGGTCTCGGACGATCCGCTAGCACGGCAATACGCGGTTGAGAAGGCGTCGGAGGCAGCGGTGAAATCGCGCGGGAGGTCTACGGCGGGGAGACCGGGGGAAAGGGGGCAGAGGGGGCGGCGGCGGAAACGCTGACTTCTGGCATGATGACTGGCACCCGCTAATGGAGTGGGTCAGGCTCTGCCCTTATATGCCTCTAGGCTGGATGAGTATCCGATTAAGTTTTAGTATTCTAAGAGTAAAAAAGGGAAGAGGACTGTTCCAGTGGAAAAAGACTACTCAAGAAGCATCTCGTTAATTTGCCCAACGTGTGCGTCGGCGGAGTTCGAGTTTGATCTTGAACTGCCTGATGACCAAAGAACATATTCGTGCGCTGGATGTAAATCCAAATTCAATCATCAGGAGATCATGGATATGAACAGCGAAACCATTTCACGCGCAATTGATGAGGCAAAAGAGGATATACTTGTGGACATCACCAAAAAATTCCGAAAAATCTTTAAGTAGGTGGGTGGTATGAGTATTACAGATTCCCTTTCTATCATAGCTGTTCTGATAGCTGGTGCATCTTTCTACCTTTCCTTCAGAACCCACCGCTCTCAAAGCAACCTTACACGCCGGGAGGTAGAGCTAATTCGGATTCAGATTGAAGAAGCTAAAAAGGCCCACAAGAAGGAAAAAACAGCGGCCATTTCTGCCCGCCTCTACAAGCTTGATAGGAAAACATGGAAACTCAAAGTTTACAACCAAGGACCGGCTGTCGCCCAAAACGTCAATGTTATTCTGGATGATCAAAACCAGATCATCAGCCAAAGCGATGTTGATCGGGTTTTCCCAATGACTCGAATGGAACACGGGCAGAGTGTGGAACTTATGGCGTTTGTTCACATGCAATCACCATCTAAGGAATGGCTGCTGATCAAATGGGACGATCCGTCAGGCACTGGTCGCGAAAACCGCGTTGAGATAACGATTTAACCCCCCTCACTCCCCCGCAGTAAGCGTAGGGCGGGGTTCACCCCGCCGCCCCCGCACGTTCAAGCCGCCTCCGACCCCATCACCCTTACCCGCCAGCAACCCGGCAACCGAAATATCCTCGTCCACATCCGGCCAATGCAACCCAAACGGGCTGATCTCAACCGTTTCACGTTCGGCAGGGCTGGCACGCATCAGCCGGGGAAACCACGCCAGCGGCACCCCAATGGTGCGCCCGTCCGACAGGGCCACCCACATTGTATCGTCGTCAAACCGGACCTTCTCAGCCGAAATGTCCATGCCATGCCTCCGTTATCTCATCCGACCGCTCGGCCACAATTAAAGCAAGCGTAGGGTGCGTGCTCGCACGCACCATCCCATCACCATTGGTGCGTGAAATCACGCATCCTACCCGCGCATCCCCGAGGCTGGCATCATTCCCCCCTTGCCCAACTCACTCCCTGCGCGCACACTACCCCATCGCCAATCAACAAGGAGAAAGAACCATGGGTGACAGCGTCTACAAAATTATCGAACTGGTCGGAACCAGCAGCGAATCCTGGGATCGGGCCGCAGCCGTTGCGGTCGAGCGTGCCGGGAAATCGCTGCGCGAACTGCGCATTGCCGAAGTGACGTCGCAGGACCTCGTCATCGAAGACGGCAAGGTCAAGGCCTATCGGACCAAACTGAAAGTGTCGTTCAAGTTCGAAGACTGACCACCAAACCGAACACCGGCACGACCAAGGCGGCAAGCCGTAGGGCGGGGTTCACCCCGCCGCCGAATCCGCATTGTCCAAAACCGCCAGACCCACGCAACAGGCGTGTACAAAACGGCATTTTCTATGGTTTGACCTGAGGTT